>JAZOSP010000067.1:0-99794 GCA_045657165.1 Eubacteriales bacterium | reverse complement strand
GAGTATAAGCGCCATGCGGATATACCTGCCGCACTCTGCCTGCATAAAGTAGTCGGCGCGGGGGTCGTCATCGACGTCAACGTCAATTTCGTTGACACGGGGTAGGGGATGCATTATAGAAAGGTCGGGCTTTGCACCGCCAAGCTTCTCGCGAGTGAGGATATATGAATCCTTGAGTCTTTCGTACTCCTCTTTAGAATCAAACCTCTCTGCCTGTATCCTCGTCATATAGAGAATATCAAGAGAGGGAATGGCCTCGTCAAGGCTTTCGGTTTCGATGTACTCAGAATTTCCGAGATATTCTATCTTAACGTATTCGGGCAGTTTCAGCTCCTCGGGGGAGATGAGCACGAATTTTACACCCTCGTATCTCACCATAGCCGAGATGAGCGAGTGAACGGTGCGTCCGTATTTAAGGTCACCGCAGATACCTACCGTGAGGTTGTCAAAGCGACCCTTTTTGCGCTTTATCGTGAGAAGGTCGGTGAGCGTCTGAGTCGGGTGAAAATGACCGCCGTCGCCCGCGTTGATAATCGGCACGGTTGCCACGCGCGTGGCAACTATCGGCGCGCCCTCCTTCGGGTGGCGCATAGCGATAATGTCGGAGTAGGCGCTTACCATACGGATAGTGTCGGATACCGTTTCTCCCTTTGAAATGGAGGAGCTACCCGCCTGCGAGAATCCGAGCACCGAGCCGCCAAGGCTCATCATAGCCGAGGTAAAGCTGAGGCGTGTTCTCGTCGACGGCTCGAAAAAGAGCGTACCGAGAATCTTGCCGCGACATGCGTCGGCATACTTTTCGGGGTTGTCTATTATATCGAGGGCAGAGTCTATCAGCCCGTCAATTTCGCTTGTCGTAAGGTCGAGAATGTTTACGAGATTTCGCATAATCTTCTCCTTTTGTGTGGTTTGGCACTTATGCCTTTGCGCCGTAAACCTCGAGATATGTCTTTATACGGGCAACGTTCTCGGCGTTCTTGTCGTCCTCCTCGAGATACTCAATTATGTCGTAAACGTCAACAACAGAATATACGGGGAAGCCGAATTCTTCTCCGACCTCTGCCATAGCAGACATCTCGCCCTGTCCCTTTTCCTTTCTGTCAACCATAACGAAGGTTGCGGCAACCTTCGCACCCTCAAGCGACGAAAGTATTGCCATGCTCTCGCGGATTGCGGTGCCTGCGGTGATAACGTCCTCAACTATAACGATTTCCTCGCCTGCCTTCGGAACGTAGCCGACGAACACGCCGCCCTCGCCGTGGTCCTTTGCTTCCTTGCGGTTGAAGAAGAAGGGAACGTCAAGACCCTCCTTTGAGAGAGCTATCGAGGAGGAAACCGCGATAGAAATACCCTTGTATGCAGGGCCGTAGAGAACAGCGCGACGCTTGCCAACCTTGTCAAGATAGCTCTTTGCGTAGAACTCGCCGAGCTTTGCAATCTGCTCGCCTGTCTTAATCTCGCCTGCATTGATGAAATAGGGAATCTTTCTTCCGCTCTTTGCGGTGAAGTCACCAAACTTGAGAACGCCCGCGCCCTCAAGAAACTGTATAAATTCTCTCTTGTAGCTTTCCATTTTCAAATCTCCTTTAGTCAACGAATTCGCGAACACATCTCTCGTACGCCGCTACGGGGTCAGCCGCCGCGGTGATGGGTCTGCCGACAACGATGTAGTCAGAGCCGATTTTCTTTGCGTCAGCGGGGGTCATAACTCTTACCTGGTCGCCCTTGTCGCCGTCGGCAAATCTGACACCGGGGGTAACGGTGACAAAGTCCTTGCCGCATGCGTCGTGCACCTTGCCTGCCTCAAGCGGCGAGCAAACGATACCGTCAAGTCCCGCGACCTTCGCGCAGGACGCGTAGTGCATAACAACCTTGTCGATAGGCTCGTTTATAAGAAGGTCGGACTTCATTCTCTCCTCGCTCGTCGAGGTGAGCTGGGTTACCGCGATAAGCAGGGGGCGTGTTCCGTCGGGCTTGGTAAGACCCTCGATAGCCGCCTCCATCATAGCAACCGTTCCTGCGGCGTGAAGATTCGTCATATCAACGTCAAGGCGCGAGAGAACCGCCATAGCCTTTTTAACGGTGTTGGGAATATCGTGGAGCTTGAGGTCTAGAAATATCTTATGACCGCGTTTTTTGATTTCCTTTACTATCGAGGGACCCTCGGCGTAGTAAAGCTCCATTCCGATTTTAACGAAGGGCTTCTTGCCCTCGAATTTGTCGAGGAATCTAAAGGTTTCCTCAGCGCTCGCAAAGTCGCAAGCAACAATTACGTCACGTCCCATCAGTGGGCACCTCCTATTATATCAGTGAGATTCTTTATTCCGTATTTTTCCATAGCGCGAGGTAAATCCGCTATAATATCGCGACACGCATATGGGTTAACGAGGTTTTCAGCACCAACCTCTACTGCCGTAGCACCCGCAAGCATAAACTCAATTACATCCTCTGCCGAGGAGATACCGCCCATTCCGACAATCGGAATTTTAACCGCGTCATAGACCTGATATACCATTCTCACAGCAACGGGCTTAATAGCGGGGCCGGAGAAGCCGCCGGTCTTGTTTGCAAGCAGGGGCTTTTTCTTTTTAAGGTCTATTCTCATACCGAGAAGCGTGTTTATAAGGCTGACACCGTCAGCACCGCCGGCTTCACACGCCTTGGCAATCGAGGCTATGTCGGTGACGTTCGGCGAAAGCTTAATAATAAGCGGCTTTTTCGTCACGTCGCGAACGGCTTTCGTGATTTCCTCTGCCATCTCGGGCGAGGTGCCAAAGCTCATGCCGCCGCCGTGAACGTTGGGGCAGGAGATATTGACCTCAAACCAGCCGATGTCGGATTCGCCGTCAAGCCGTCTTACAGTTTCGACGTACTCCTCGCGCGAGAAGCCCGAAACGTTTGCCATAACAGGCTTATTAAATACACGGCGGAGCTTGGGGAGCTCGGTGTCTATAACTCTGTCAACACCGGGGTTCTGAAGCCCTACCGCGTTGAGCATACCGCCCTCGCATTCAGCGATACGCGGCGTGGGGTTGCCGAATCTCGAATTAAGCGTCGTTCCCTTAAAGGAAAGAGTTCCGAGCAGATTAATGTCGTAAAGCTCGGCAAACTCATAGCCGAAGCCGAACGTGCCGCTTGCGGGGATTACGGGGTTGTCAAGCTCAATACCGCAGAGGGTAACCTTTGTGTTTACCATATAATCTCCTCCTTTGTAAGCACGGGGCCGTCGCGGCAAATGCGCTTGTTGCCATATTTTGTTTCGCACGAGCAGCCCATGCAAGCACCGAAGCCGCAGCCCATGCGCTCCTCAAAGCTGAACTGCCCCGAGGTATTGCTCTTATCGTAGATTGCCTTCAGCATAGGCTCGGGTCCGCAGGTAAAGAAGTAGGTGTAGTCAAGTCCTGCCATGGCGTCGGTTACAAATCCCTTGACACCCTCCGAGCCGTCAGCGGTTGCCACGATAGTCTTAACACCGAGATTTGTAAACTTTTCTTTGTAAAACACCTCGTCCTTGGTGTTAAATCCGAGGATAACCGTCGGGTGTTTGCCCTCAGCTACAAGCTTTTTGCAAAGCATATACATAGGGGGCACACCCGCACCGCCGCCGATAAGCAGAGGTGAGTCGCCCGATTTTCCAGTGTCGTAGCCGTTGCCAAGACCCGTGAGGGTAAGCCACTCATCACCCGCGGATTCCTTAGCCATTTTCTCAGTGCCCTTGCCAACCACCTTATAAATCAAGGTGAGCCTTCCTTCCTCTGCGTCGCACACCGAGATGGGGCGGCGCAGATAGAAGCCGCCGAGCTTGATATTGGCGAACTGTCCGGGTGCGGTGATTTCAGAAACATCACCCTCGAGTACACATTCATAAGTGTTTTTCGCGATTTTTTTGTTCGAAATTATCCTAAAAAGACTATCCTTCAATTTCTTTTCCTTTCCGATAGATTAGCTGTCTATTGTGGAAATAGTGATGGTGATATCCTCAAGCACGTCAAGAAGAACTCTTACCGTGTCAAGAGAGGTGAACATGGTGGTGTTCGTTTCAACCGCAAGACGGCGGATTTCGTAGCCGTCCATCTGCTGATTAGAGGATGCAACGTCGGACGTATTTATAACATACGCGATATGACCCTGACGCATGGTTTCTGTGATGTCGCTCGAGCCGTCGGAGAGCTTTTGCTTAACTCTCGTTCTGATTCCGTGCTCTTTTAGGAATTTCGCCGTGCCCTCGGTTGCCTCAATGTTGAAGCCGAGGTTGTAGAAGCGGCGAACGAGAGGAAGAGCCTCGTCCTTGTCCTTGTCGGCAATCGTTACGAGTATTGTGCCGTAGTTCTGCACGTTCATGCCGGACGCCTGAAGGGCCTTGTAGAATGCACGGTAAAGGTCGTCGTCGTAGCCGATAGCCTCACCGGTCGACTTCATCTCGGGCGAGAGGTATGCGTCAATGCCGTTGATTTTCCTGTAGGAGAAGACGGGAACCTTGCAGTACCATCTCTTCTTTTCCTCGGGGTAGAGGGTGAAGATTCCGAGTTCCTTTAAGGATTTGCCGAGAATAACCTCGGTTGCGATATCCGCAAGAGAATAGCCCGTGGACTTCGAGAGGAAGGGAACCGTTCTCGAGGAACGGGGGTTTACCTCTATAATATAAACGTCGTCGTGCTCGTCAACGATGAACTGAATGTTGAACAGACCTACAATTCCTATCGCAAGACCGAGCATTTTAGAGTAGGTGAGAATCTTGCCCTTTACCTTGTCGGAGATAGAGAAGGCGGGGTAAACCGAGATAGAGTCGCCCGAGTGAACGCCCGTGCGTTCAACGAGCTCCATAATACCGCCGACGAATACGTCGTGGCCGTCGCAGATTGCGTCAACCTCGACCTCCTTGCCCTGAATGTAGTGGTCTACGAGCACGGGCTTGTCCTCGTCGATTTCAACGGCCGTTCTGAGATAGTGGCGAAGCTGTGCCTCGTTGCCTACAAGCTGCATAGCTCTGCCGCCGAGAACGAAGCTCGGGCGCACGAGAACGGGGTAGCCGACGCGCTTTGCAACCTCAACGCCGTCCTCAATCCTGGTAACCGCCTGACCCTTCGGCTGAGGGATACCGAGCGAGCTCAAAATCTTCTCAAACGCATCGCGGTTCTCGGCTCTGTCGATAGCCTCGCAGTCGGTGCCTATAATCTTGACACCGCGTGCGGCAAGCGGCTCGGCAAGGTTTATAGCCGTCTGACCGCCAAGAGAGGCGATAACGCCGTCGGGCTTTTCAAAGTCGATGACGTTCATAACGTCCTCGGGAGTAAGCGGCTCGAAATAGAGCTTGTCAGCCGTCGTGTAGTCAGTGGATACGGTTTCGGGGTTGTTGTTAATGATGATAGCCTCGTAGCCGCACTTTCTTATGGTGTTAACCGCGTGAACGGTGGAGTAGTCGAACTCAACGCCCTGACCGATACGGATAGGACCTGCGCCCAGCACGAGCACCTTCTTCCTGTCGGTGAGCACCGACTGATTTTCGCCCGTATAAGAGGAGTAGAAGTAGGGAGTGTAAGCGCCGACGTGAGCCGTGTCAACCATACGGAAGGTGGGAACAATTCCGTTCTTCTTTCTCGTATCTACCACCTCAAGCTCCGTGCAGCTCCAAAGCTTTGAAATATATTTGTCGCCAAAGCCCATCCTCTTTGCCTCGCTGAGGAGCTTTGCGTCGCCCTTGTTGGCTTTAAGCGCGGCTTCCATATCGGTGATTTTCTTGAAGGACTCGACAAAGAACGGAGTGATTTTCGTAATGTCGCAAATCTCCTTTACCGCGTGGCCGCGTCTGAGCAGCTCGGCGATAACAAAGGCATTGTCGTCGTGGAAATCCTCAATGTAGGTAAGGAGCTCTCCGTCGGGACGCTCGTCGTATTTTGCCATATGGAGATGGCATACACCAATCTCGAGTGAACGCACTGACTTGAGTATGCACTCCTCAAGGTTCGAGCCAATGCCCATGCACTCGCCCGTCGCCTTCATCTGCGTGCCGAGCTTGTTGGGTACAGAGGTGAATTTATCGAAGGGGAAGCGGGGGAACTTTGCAACGACGTAGTCGAGCTTCGGCTCAAACGACGCCTTCGTTCCCGCAACCTCAATCTCGTCAAGGGTCATACCGAGCGCAATCTTCGCTGTGACTCTTGCTATCGGGTAGCCGGAGGCTTTAGAGGCAAGCGCCGAGCTTCTTGAAACTCTCGGGTTTACCTCGATGAGATAGTACTCCGAGGAGTTCGGGTTGAGCGCAAACTGCACGTTGCAGCCGCCCTCTATCTTAAGCTCGCGAATGAGCTTGATTGCCGAGTCGTTGAGCATTTTGAGGTCGTGGTCGTTAAGAGTCATAATGGGAGCTACGACCATGCTGTCGCCCGTGTGGACGCCGACGGGGTCGATATTCTCCATGCCGCATATCGTGATAGCGTTGTCGGCAGAGTCGCGCATAACCTCGAACTCGATTTCCTTGTAGCCCTTAACGCTCTTTTCAACGAGCACCTGCTTTACGGGAGAGGCGTCAAGCGCGCCAACCGCAAGCTCGAGGAGCTCCTCCTTATTGTAGGCAAAGCCGCCGCCCGTGCCGCCGAGAGTAAAGGCGGGACGGAGAACTACGGGATAGCCTATCTTGTCGGCGACGGCAACAGCCTCCTCAACGGTATTTGCAATGTCCGAGGGGATAACGGGCTCGCCGATAGACTCGCAAAGCTCCTTGAAGAGCTCTCTGTCCTCGGCGCGCTCAATGCTCGCAGAGGATGTACCGAGAAGCTTGACGCCGCTCTCCTTGAGAATGCCCTTTTTCTCAAGAAGCATAGCCATATTAAGACCCGTCTGACCGCCGATACCCGGAACTATGGCGTCGGGGCGCTCGTATCTTATGATTTTCGCGATATACTCAAGGGTTAGGGGCTCCATATACACCTTGTCCGCAATCGTGGTGTCGGTCATTATCGTTGCGGGGTTGGAGTTGACGAGGATAACCTCGTAGCCCTCCTCCTTCAGCGCAAGACATGCCTGTGTGCCTGCGTAGTCGAACTCTGCCGCCTGTCCTATGACGATGGGGCCGGAGCCGATAATCATAACTCTTTTAATGTCGGTTCTCTTTGCCATTTATTCTTCCTCCTAATTATTCACAAAAATCATCTGCAAGGTAAGCGGCCTTGCCTCCGCAAATCGTGGCAAGGCACCTGCCCGTCACGCGAGCACCCTCAAACGGTGTGCTCCGTCCCTTCGAAAGAAAATCATCGGGACAAATCTCGTATTCTGCACCAAGGTCAAAGACCGTGAAGCCCGCGTCGCCCGTAATCCCGAAGCGGCGGCGAGGCTCGTCGGTGAGAAGCGCTATAAGCCTCTCAAGCGGTAAAATTCCCGTCTTGACAAGATTCGTATAAAGGAGAGGGAAGGCGGTTTCGATTCCTACGACACCGAACGGGCTGCCTGCAAGGCCCCTTGCCTTTTCCTCCTCGGAGTGCGGCGCGTGGTCGGTCGCAATCATATCTATAGTGCCGTCGAGCACCCCCATAAGAATTGCCTCTCTGTCGCGAGGCGAGCGCAGCGGCGGATTCATCTTGAAGCGCCCGTGCTCCATAAGGTTTGAGTCGTCAAGCAGAATGTAGTGCGGCGCCGTCTCGCAGGTGACGTCGACTCCCTCGCGCTTTGCCTCCCTGATTATCTCGACGCTCTCGGCGGTCGAGATATGGCAGACGTGGTAGGGGCAGCCTGTTTCGCGTGCCAGCTCGATGTCGCGCTTTATCGGACCCCATTCACTTTCAGAGCATATTCCGGGGTGACCGTGTGCCTTTGCGTAATCACCGTCGTGAATGTAGCCGCCACGGAGCAGAGAGTTGTCCTCGCAATGAGCGACAATCATTTTCCCAAGGCTCTTTGCCATTTCCATAGCCGCCGACATAAGCTCGGGTGCTTGTACTCCCCGACCGTCGTCGGAAAAGGCGACCACACTGTCAGAAAGTCCCTCCATGTCCGAAAGCTCGAGTCCCATCTGACCCTTGGTTATCGTGCCGTAGGGCAAAACCTCGATGAGTGCCGAGCGCTTTATTGCCTCAAGCTGGGGCGAAAGCGTCTCGAGGCTGTCGGGAGGCGGCAGAAGGTTCGGCATAGAGCACACAGTTGTGTAGCCGCCGCGTGCCGCTGCGCGCGTGCCGCTCGAGATATCCTCCTTATAAGAAAAGCCCGGCTCTCTGAGATGAACGTGAACATCACAAAAACCGGGAAAAACAGCAATATTATCAAAAATGAAAGCGGGGTCAAAAGTAGATATGTCACCTGTGAAAAGTGAAAGGGAAACGCCGTCAAAGAGCATATCCTGCTGCTTCATAACGCCGTTTTCATACACCTTTGCACCGCGAAACAATGCCATCATATCTTCTTCTCCTATTATATATTTCGTAATATTATAACACAAAGTACGGATTGTGTCAATAGTTAAACGCGAAAATAAAAGCGAATTTTGACGCTTTGCTTTGGTAATTTTAGACACAAGGTCATACCTTCCTACTTGAAATTTTTCCGTGGATGTGATAGTATAATAAATGGAGCCTCGTGATAGGCAGGATTTTTGTTTTTGGAGTGTTTTATGGAAAGAAAAAGCGGCGTTCTTATGCACCTCTCCTCACTTTTCGGGGGATATTCCGTCGGCTCGTTCGGAAGAGAGGCAGAATACTTTATTGATTTTCTTGCCGAATCCGGCTTTTCTTATTGGCAGGTTTTGCCGTTCTGTATGCCAGACGAGCACGGCTCGCCGTATAAATCTCCTGCTTCCTTTGGAGCAAATCCGTATTTTATAGATTTGCGCACTCTTTACGAGGAGGGACTGCTCACCTACGAGGAGCTCCTCGAGGCAAAAGAGAAAAACCCATACCTTTGCGAGTACGAGAGACTCGCACGTGAGCGCGTCGGTCTGCTATACCGCGCCGCGATGAGAGTCAGGGACAGGAGCGAAATAATAGATTTTGTAAAGAGCGTGCCCGAGCTTGAGATAGCGGCTGAATTTATGGCAGGGCGTGAGTCGGTCGGCACAACCTACTCAGACAGGCTTTTTGTATGGCAGTTTATACAGTATAAATTTATGAAGCAGTGGGGGCGTGTTAAAAAATACGCCGCCGCTCGCGGTATAAAGATAATAGGAGATATTCCGATTTACGTGGATTCGGACTCGGCTGACGTGTGGTCGCACGGCGAGGAGTTTTTGCTTGATGAGCGAGGCAGACCCACGGCTGTCGCGGGAGTTCCGCCCGATTATTTTTGTGAGGACGGGCAGCTTTGGGGCAATCCTCTGTACGATATAGAAAAAATGCGAGCGAACGGTTTTTCTTGGTGGCGCTCGCGTATTCGCCATAATCTCACGCTTTTTGACGGGGTAAGAATCGACCATTTCCGCGCCTTCGAGTCGTTTTGGTCAGTACCCGCCTCCGCAAAGAGTGCCAAGGAGGGTAAATGGGTAAAGGGCGGCGGTCGCGCACTCGTAGACGCGATAAACGAGGAAGCCAAAGGCGCGCTCATTATAGCTGAGGACCTCGGCGATATAACAGACGGGGTAAGGGAGCTGGTTCGGTATAGCGGTATGCCGGGAATGAGAGTATTTCAGTTTGCTTTTCTCGGTGACGGCAAAACGCCGCACCTGCCGCATAACTGGGTCAAAAACGCGGTTGCCTACACGGGAACGCACGATAATAACACGCTTCTTGGCTACGTTTGGGAGCTTGACGGTGCGACGCGCCGTCGCGTTTTTGACTACGTCGGCTACACGGGCGAGGATTTTTCAGAGGGCGTCAGGTGCATTATACGCGCGGTTATGGCAAGCCACGCCGACACCGTGATTTTCCCGATACAGGATATTCTCGGCTTCGGTGCGGATACGAGAATGAATACGCCCGGGTGCGCCTGTGGAAATTGGCGCTACCGTATAACAAGAGAGCAGCTTAACTCGGTTGACAGGGAGAATCTCAGAAAGCTTAATAGCCTTTACGGCAGAGAGTAAAGCAGCGGATTTGCAAACTAAGGTTTGCAAATCCGCTGCTTTTTTGTTGTTTATTCGGTTCTGAGTGCCACCACGGGGTCCTTCTTTGCCGCGCTTCTTGCAGGGCTAAGGCCCGAGATGAGCGTCAAGCCGACACTGAGAACAATGAGGAGCAGTGCCTCCTTAACAGGCAGCGCTGCAATGTTGTTTATTCCGATGAGTGAGTAGACTATAATATTGGCAATTGCCGAAATACCGTAGGTGACACCAACGCCGATAAGTCCTGCGAGAAGACCGATTATAACGGTTTCTGCAATAAACAGGTTGCTTACGTCGCGCTTTCTGCCGCCGAGAGAGCGGATAACACCAATCTCCTTTATTCTTTCAACCACTGATACGTAGGTTATAATTCCAATCATAACGGTAGAAACAACAAGGGATATAGAGGTGAAGGCTATGAGTGCCGCCGACACCACGTCTATCATATTGTTTATAAGGTTTATAACCAGCTCAAGAGTGTCGGTGTAGGTGATATCCTGGCGTGACTCGGGTGAAAGCTCGACACCGTCGACTGTGAGAGTTATATCCTCGTTCCACTTGTCGAGATATTCTGTTATAAGGTTCTTATTGTCAAAGGAGATGGGGTATATCGAAACGTCGTTTGCCACGTCGTTACCGCCGAGGTTGCGCACGAATCTGTCGCGCATAGACTCGGCGTCAACTGTAGTTTGACCGCCCATACCGCCCATACCGCCCATCGCATCTGCCATCGTCATCGCGGGGCCGACAGCACCCGTTGCATTCTTAACCTCGCCCTCGAATGTATAGGTGTAGAAGTAGGGAATGTTGAAATAGAGCCTTGAGAGGGTCTCGTAGGATTCCTCTGCCATAAGGTAATCTATAAAAGCAGAGTCGCGGTTAGCCTCGAGCATATAGTCGGTCAGTGCCTCGGTGTAGTAAATACCCGAGGTGAGAGAGCCGTAGGAAATCTCATCCTTAGGTGTCAGAATACCGACAACCTTAAGCGTCAGTCCCTCATCGGCGGGCTCATCAAAGATTGAGTTGTACTGATAGGAGGGCATTCCGGGGATGGCAAGACTGCTCTCTGTAAAAACGGTGTCTGTGGGATACCACGTGAGAGTTTTGTCAAGCAGCTCCTCGTAGGTGAAGTACTCGCGGTAGAGCGACTCGTCATAGCTGCCGTCCTCGCTCGTTGCCTTATATACTATCTCGAGGAATTCGTCCTGAGTGTAGTAGCCAAGTCTGGCAAGCAGAAGGTCGGATAGCTCGTCGTCGGAATTGAGAACGAGCATAATCTCGTCCTTTGCCTCCGCAATTCTGCCGCCGCCAACGAGGTCGTATTGAGAGAGAATGTAGTCGCTGTTATTCGGCGCCTGCTTCAGCGAGGGGGCAAGCATTGATACGAGGCTTGAATATTCCTTATATTCGGTTTCGCCGAGTATCGAGGTGTAAAGGTCGGTAAGACGCTTTAGGGATATGTGCTCGGCTTCTCCGTCAGCGCTTATCTTAAAGTCGGTGAATATATTCGGAATCATATCAATGCCGTAGTCAAGGAGTATGGCGTTGTAGTACTCCTTTGGCATTGCCTTGATGTAATTGATATAGTCCCTTGTAATATCGTTTTCGATAATCATTGACTCGAGCCCTTCGCTCGTGGTTATAAGATATTCAACGAGCGAGGCGATGTATACGCGGTTTGGCTGCTTTATGATTTCTGTCTTGTCGTGCGCATTCATCATACCAGTCAGGGCGTTAAGGTCGTAGGTGGTTTCGGTTATCGAGATGGGATTGCCCGATAGCATATCGTCCTGCATTGAGGCAACGTAGCCCTTGATTCCCGCGGAGAAGGCAAGCACGAGAGCTATGCCTATAATACCTATCGAGCCTGCGATACCTACCATTGAGGTTCTGCCCTTTTTGGAGATGAGATTTCGCGCAGAGAGGCGGAAGGCGGTGAAGAAGGACATCTTCGCCTTTTCCTTTTTCCTATCCTGCCTTGCGTAACGAATCGCGGCGGGCGCTGAGTTGCCGCGCTCCTTTGCGGTTACGGGGTTTGTGTCCTCGACAACGCGACCGTCAAGAAGGCGTATTATTCTCGTGGAATACTCGCTCGCAAGCTCGGGGTTATGGGTAACCATAATGACGAGGCGCTCGCCCGAGATTTCCTTAATGAGATTCATTATCTGTACCGACGTTACGGTGTCAAGCGCACCCGTCGGCTCGTCTGCAAGAAGAATTTCGGGGTCGTTTACGAGCGCGCGGGCTATCGCAACACGCTGGCACTGACCGCCTGAGAGCTGATTCGGACGCTTGTAGTACTGACCGGCAAGCCCGACCCTGTCAAGAGCCTCCTTTGCGCGCCTTGTGCGCTCCTCTTTGCTGACACCCGAGATCGTAAGAGCAAGCTCGACGTTGCCAAGCACCGTTTGGTGAGGAATAAGGTTGTAGCTTTGGAAGATGAAGCCTATTCGGTGGTTTCTGTATACGTCCCAGTCACGGTCCTTGAAGTATCTCGTGCTTCGCCCGTTTATCACAAGGTCGCCCGAGGTGTACTTGTCAAGACCGCCAATGATATTCAGAAGGGTGGTTTTTCCGCAGCCCGACGGGCCGAGTATCGATACGAACTCTTTGTCGCGAAAGGTGAGAGAAACACCCTTCAGTGCGCGTACGGTTTCCGAGGCGGTGCGGTAATCCTTTTTGACGTTTTTAAGCTCTAACATTGTTATTTTCCCTCTTTTATGCTATATATCGGATTATATTATACCATTTTCGCGCGCTAAATTGTTAACAGTTATCTAATTTTTATAAAATTTATTTTTAAGAGAGCAAAAAGGCTGTCGAAATTTAGAGCTGCCGGGAATAAAGCAAAAAAGGAACGAGACGCGCGGCGGCGCCCCGAACCTTGTGCTTGACTCTATTGCGGCTGTTTTTAGCCCTCGAAGCCGACGAGCAATCCGCCCGACTCGGCATAGAAGGAGCAAAGCCCGCGAGCTCTGCCGACGGTGATATCCGCCGCTGGGAACTCTGCAAGAATTTTATCCCGAAGCGCTGCGGCGAGGTTCTCGTTTTCAGCGTGGTGTATAATAACCCTGCCGCCGACGTAGCCCTCGCTCTTCATATTTTTAAGAATGCTTGCGAGAGCGCCCTGCGCGCCGCGCGACTTGTTCGTTATTTCGAGCGTACCCGCGTCGCTTGCCTTGCCTACTACGCGAATGCCGAGAAAGCCCGATATCTTTGCCACGATAGGATTGACGCGACCGTTGTTTGCAAGGTTGTGAAGCGACTCCAGTGCGAATATAAGGTGGGTTCTCCTTTGATACTCCGCCACCTCGGTCACGATTTCGTCAAAGCTCTTATCTATTAGGATAAGCTCCCGGATTTTTTCGATTATCAAGCGGCACTCAGGGCCCGTGGAGAGCGAATCTATTACGTGTACGCGTCTGTCGGGGTGGAGCTCGGTGTATTCTCTCGCCGCCGCGTTTGCCGAGTTGCAGCTGCCGGAAAGACCGCTTGTTATGGTTATGCAAAACACGTTCTCGCTATCGCCGAATGCGGCAAGATAGTCCTCGGGATTCGGACAGGAGGAGCCGGAGCGCCCCTTGTATGACTTGAGGTCGGCGAGCATTGCAGAAACGTCGAGCTCCGCTGTGTCTACGTATTCCTGCTCGGAGGTAACGATTTTCAGCGGTACGCTGCAAAAGGGAACGTCCTCTATTACAAGAAGGTCTGCCGAAGAATCCGTGACGATTTTGTAGTTCATAGTTTTTTCTCCTTATGTAATTCGGGCACTGCCGCCCTTGACAGTATACCACGGGGGATATCTTTTGTCAAGATTATTGACTTTTATTGTTCGTTTGCCAATTATCTTTTGAAAAGAGGCTCACAAAATCGCGAGCCTCTTCGGGAGGTTTTATTCTGTCAGCGCTATGAGCGCACCGTCTGACAGGTCTACTGTAACAGTCGCATCGGGTGCGAGATTTGCGCCGATAATTTTTCTTGCAACGAGCGTTTCGACGGTGGATTGAATATATCTTTTTAAGGGTCTTGCACCGTAAATCGGGTCGTACGACGCGTCTATGATATATTCCTTCGCTCTGTCGGTGACTTTGATTTTAATTCTCTGCTCCTCAAGCCGCGCTCCGAGCGCGGAAAGGGTGAGGTCGACTATGGCGCGCACGTGCTCCTTTGTGAGAGGCGTGAAGAAGATTATCTCGTCGAGTCGGTTTAGGAACTCGGGTCTGAATGAACGGCGGAGGATTTCCGTGACACGGGTGCGTGCTTCGTCGGATATTTCGCCGCCATCAATGCCCTCGAGCAGCACGTCGGAGCCGAGGTTCGATGTCATAATGATTATGGTATTCTTGAAATCAACTGTCCTGCCGTGGCTGTCCGTGATTCGTCCGTCGTCGAGCACCTGAAGTAGAATGTTAAATACGTCGGGGTGTGCCTTTTCAATCTCGTCGAAGAGAACCACGCTGTAAGGCTTTCTTCGCACCGCCTCGGTAAGCTGACCGCCCTCGTCGTAGCCGACGTAGCCGGGAGGCGCTCCTATAAGGCGTGAGGTGCTGTATTTCTCCATATACTCGGACATATCTATTCTTACGATATTCTTCTCGTCGTCAAAGAGCGCCTCGGAGAGTGCCTTTGCAAGCTCGGTTTTTCCAACGCCCGTCGGGCCGAGGAACATAAACGAGCCTATAGGTCTTTTCGGGTCGCGTATTCCTGCTCTCGAGCGGAGAATTGCGTTCGTAACCTTGGAGACACCCTCGTTCTGTCCTATGACTCTTTCGTGCAGAATTCCGTCAAGGTGTAAAAGCTTTTCGCGCTCGCCCTCCATAAGCTTTGATACGGGGATACCCGTCCACCGTGCGACGATTTTCGCGATTTCCTCGTCGGTCACAGCGTCGCGCAGAAGGGTGTTTTCCTTTTTGGCCGCGCTCTCCTCCTCGGCTGCCTCAAGCTCGGATTTCAGCTCGGGCAGTCTGCCGTACTTGAGCTCTGCCGCCCGAGCGAGATTGTATTCCGCCTCGGCGCGCTCGATTTCGGCGCTAACAAGCTCAATTTCCTCGCGGATTTTCTGGGTTTTGCCTATGGCAGACTTTTCGTTTTCCCATTTTGCCCTCATAGCGTCAAGGCTCTCGCGAAGCTCCGATAGCTCGCCCTTTATCTTTTCAAGTCTTGCAAGAGAGAGCTTGTCGGATTCCTTTGAAAGCGCCGCCTCTTCTATTTCAAGCTGCATAATTTTTCTTGAAATTTCGTCCATCTCGGTCGGCATAGAGTTCATCTCGGTTTTTATAAGCGCGCACGCCTCGTCAACGAGGTCTATCGCCTTATCGGGAAGAAATCTGTCGGAAATATATCTGTTAGAGAGGGTCGCGGCGGCAATAAGCGCTCCATCGTGAATTTTAACGCCGTGATATACCTCGTAGCGTTCCTTAAGACCGCGTAAAATTGCCACGGTGTCCTCGACCGTAGGCTCGGGCACAAGCACGGGCTGGAAGCGGCGCTCGAGCGCTGCGTCCTTCTCAATATACTGCCTGTACTCGTTAAGAGTCGTCGCACCGATACAGTGAAGCTCGCCGCGCGCAAGCAAGGGCTTGAGCAGGTTGCCCGCGTCCATTGCGCCGTCGGTTTTGCCCGCGCCGACAATGGTGTGAAGCTCGTCAATGAAGAGTATGATTTTTCCCTCGCTCGCCTTGACCTCGCCAAGCACCGCCTTGAGCCTTTCCTCAAATTCGCCGCGGTATTTGGCACCTGCTATGAGAGCGCCCATATCGAGCGAAAAAATCGAACGGTCCTTCAGATTATCGGGCACGTCGCCGCGCACGATTCTCTGCGCGAGTCCCTCGGCGATAGCGGTTTTACCGACGCCCGGCTCGCCGATAAGGCAGGGGTTGTTTTTTGATTTTCTCGAGAGGATTCTTATGACGTTTCTTATTTCGTCGTCGCGGCCTATCACGGGGTCAAGCTTTTTTTCGCGCGCCAGCCCGACGAGGTCCTGACCGTATTTTTTGAGGACGTCATAGGTGCTCTCGGGGCTCGAATTTGTAACACGGGTGTTACCTCGCACGTCCTTGAGCTTTGAAAGAAACGCCTTTTTGTCAAGCCCACAGCTCACGAGCAGCTCGGTGATGGCCTTATCCTTTGAGTCGTAAATCGCGAGCATAATATGCTCAACCGATATAAAATCGTCACCCATTTTCGTCCTCTCGCCGTCTGCCGCGTCAAGCACACGGCTTGCCTCGGGGGAGAGATAGCGGCTCGAGCCCTTTGAGTGGGGAAGCCTTGCAAGGCGGGACTCAAGCTCGCGGCGTATCTCTGCGGTATCAGCGCCCGCGGCGGTGGCTATCTCGGGGATGAGTCCGTCCTCAACAGTGAAGAGTGCCGCAAGCAGATGGAGCACCTCAACCGTGGGGTTTTCGCGCTCCTCCGCCAGCTTGCTTGCAAGATTTATGCTTTCTATGCTTTTTTGCGTGAATTTTTCAGGATTCATTTGTTACCGTCCTTTCCCGAAAGATAATTATGGTTTAATTTTTTGTCACGTCAGCCGACAAATATACTACCAGTGTCGCATTGACTCTGCTTATAGTTTACACGGATTTTATGAACAAACAAAGCGGATTTTGTGTACAAATAGTAAACATTAGCACTCGTCGACAAAGAGTGCTAAACGATTTTTGAGGTTTTTCCGCCCCTCTTGATTTATTTTCCGCGTTATGTTAAAATATATTAGAAATGCTACGTATGGAGATAATTATGAAAAGCGAATTTCTTGAGTGCGGAAAAATTTTGACAGCACACGGTGTGCGCGGCGCCCTTAAAATAGAGCATTACTGCGACTCTGCCGAGGTGCTCTCGCGTGCAAAGCGTGTCTTTTTGCTCGAGGGCGGCAAATATACCGAGCATAAGGTTATCGGTGGCTCGGCTATGGGCGCACAGGCTCTTCTTACTCTCTCGGGCATTGAGTCGCGCGAGGCGGCGATAGCTCTGCGCGGCAGGCTCGTTTATCTTCACCGAAGCGACGTTCCGCTACCCGATGGCGCTATGTTCATTGCTGATATGATAGGACTGCCGGTTTTGCACGCCGAAACAGGCGAGCGCCTTGGCGTGATATCCGACGTCTCTGATGTCGCAGGCAGGAGAATTTATACGGTCAAAACAGAAACGGGTGAGGTTCTCTTACCCGATGTTCCCGAATTTATAAAGGAGATAAGCGAGGAGTGCGGAATGCGAGTTAGTCCCATTCCGGGCTTCTTTGATAAGGCTGATGAGATTTGACGTTATGACCCTCTTTCCGGACATGGTAAGAGGCGTGCTCGGGGAGAGTATTATAGGCAGAGCGTGGTCCGCGGGAATAATAGAGGTAGTCTGCCACAACATAAGAGATTTTTCACTCGATAAGCATAGAAAGACAGACGACACCCCATACGGTGGCGGTTTGGGTATGGTAATGAGCTGCCAGCCGATATACGACTGCTATAAAAACGTTTTGTCATCTATTCCAGAGGGTGCTAAAAAGAGAGTTATATATATGTCGCCAAAGGGACGTATTTTTTCACACGGGGTGGCGCGTGAGCTTGCGGAGTATGATAATATTATATTCCTTTGCGGGCACTACGAGGGCGTAGACCAGCGCGTGATAGATGAGATAGTGGACGAGGAAATATCGATAGGGGACTACGTCGTCACGGGCGGCGAGATACCCGCCTGTATCGTAATCGACGCGACATCAAGGCTCGTGCCGGGGGTTTTGCCCGCGAGTGAATGCTATCTTGACGAGTCGGTGGCGTCGGGAATTCTCGAATATCCGCAGTACACGAAGCCCCGCACGTTTTGCGGCAGAGACGTGCCCGAGGTGCTGCTTTCTGGCGACCATAAAAAAATTGCCGAATGGCGGCTTTCCGAGGCGGTGAAAATAACGCGGGAAAGGCGTCCCGACCTGCTTAGAGCGCACCCCGAAATCGAGGAGGCGCTTGCGCCTAAGAAGAAGAGGAAGCCGCGCTGCACGGGTGACGGTGACAGTCAATAAATTAAGGAGAGGGAAAAATGGCTAAATCTAAATTTTGGCGATTCATTGACGGCTATGACGCGCACACCTCACACGCTGTGGGAAAGAGCTTTATCGACCTCTCGTATAGCGGTGCTGTAAATCAGCGAATGAAGCGCGCCGCCACCTTCCGCATATCAAGCCTCGCAAGGCGGGTGACCGAGCTTTTTGCATATACCTCTACCAAGTCATACGGTGCGGGCTCGCTTGCCTTCGGTATTCTGACACTGATTTTACATTTTGCGGGGAATTATTTCGGCGCGTACGCCGAGGCAGAAACGACGACTCTGATAATCGGTATAGTCTTTTCGGTCTTGTCGGTGCCGCTTCTTTTGGTTGACAGACCCCTGTGCGTTCTCTTGCAGGATATACCGATTACTGATTTTATTCTATATGAGTTTTTTTGCATAAAGCGCGTATCAAGACGCGAGGGCGTGCCGTCAATTCACCCTCTGATTGCGATTTGTCTTTGCGCTCTGCCGCCCCTTCTCGGTTATTTCGTGCCTCTTTGGACGGTGGTGCTCGCTATTGCGGCACTTGTTTTCGTTTACGTGACGTTGACCTCGCCTGAGTTTTCCTTTATCGCAACGCTTCTCGTCCTGCCATATCTGAATTATCTTCCATACACGGAAATAGTATTCTTGGCGCTCGTGCTTGTGACCTTGGTTTCCTTTTTGCGCAAGGTCGCGTACGGAAAAAGAGTGCTTCATATTGAGCAGTACGACCTGCTTATCGGCCTTTTCGTTTTATCGATTCTTGTAAGCGGTATTTTTGTAAAGGGTGTTGAGTCCTTTACCGGCTCGCTCGGTATGCTCGTGCTGTCCTTCGGATACGTGCTTACGAGCAATATGGTCACCAACCGCCGACTTGCGGACCGCGTAATAAACGCCTTCGTTATCTCGTCCGTGCCTGCGGGAGTGATAGCCGTCAGCGAATTTGTCCGAGCTGCCTTTGATGGCAGTGGGCTTTCTGCTATTTCTGTCGGTGCCGGCTCGAGCTTTGGCGATCCTGCTGTGTACGCCGCGTTTCTGGTTATCGTTTTACCGCTTACCGTAGCGCTCCTCGGTCAGTCGCGCGGTATGCTTCGTGTCTTTTACTCTTTGGTGCTTATTCTTAACACGGGTGCGGTAATACTCACCGCAGAGCGCTTTGCGTGGCTTGCGCTTTTGCTTGGTGTCTTTATCTATTTTGCCCACAAGGCACCTTACGCCTCGCCGCTTGTCGTTTGTATGCTCGCGGTATTCCCGTATGTGCTTTTCCTGTTTCCCTCGGAGGCGCTATCCACGGTTTTCTCGAACACTCTGAACGGACTTTCCGTCGATGAGCTTTCAGAGCTGTGGCAGGCGGCGACAGGGGTGTTCTCGGACAACGCACTCTTGGGAATAGGCATAGGCGAGGAGTGCTTTGCCGAGGAATTCTCGGGACTCGGCTTTGCGGGTGTAACGAATTCTCACAATCTGTTTTTGGAAATCGGACTTGAGGCAGGCATTGTTGCGCTCGCCTCGCTCGTGCTGCTTATTATTGTACGCTTCCGTCACAGGGCTGTGTACAAGAGCTACGTCAAGGATTCGCAGCTCTCGCTTATTTCCACGATGACGGCTATTGCTATCACCTGTCTTATCATTCTCGGTACGACCTACTACCTCTTTGAGAACATGGCAATCCTCTATCTTTTCTGGTTCGTTTTCGGTCTTGGCAGCGCAGCGCTCAGAGTGGCAAAGCGCGAGCACGACGACAAAATTCTATACTACGAGGATATAGAAAGCCCCGACTCATCTGTCGCTGACATTAAAATTCGTTGATTTTTTGGGCAAATTGACCGATTTTTTGTGAAATTTATGTTAAAATCTTTCAAAGCTTTTTTCGAAAAGTATTGATTTTTAATTCACAATCTGCTATACTTGTTATATTAAGTGAACTCTGATAAGGAGAGAATTCTATGATTTCCCGCAGTGTTGTTATACGTAACAGCGTGGGTCTGCACGCAAGACCTGCTACATTTTTCGTCCAGAAGGCTAACTGCTATAAATGCTCCGTTTGGGTTGAAAAGGAGGACTGTCGCGTAAACGCAAAGAGCCTTCTCGGTGTGCTTTCCCTTGGCATATCCAAGGACGCAGAGATTACCCTGATTGCCGACGGTGCCGACGAGGCAGAGGCTATTGAGGGGCTTGCCGCTTTGGTTGACGGTGAGTTTAACGAAAAGTAAGAATCCCGAGGGCGCTCTGCGCTTTGAATACGGATTCATAGCATAGGGCGGCGCTCTCGCCGTTGGGTCTCGCTGTGGGATTTCGACGGGGGAGGTCGCCCTTTTTATTCGGAGGACAGTATGACTCTCTTTGAGCGGCTACGGGATAAAGCGAACTCCCTGCCTCGTACTCCCGGTGTTTACATTATGAAGGACGCCGAGGGTACTATCATTTACGTCGGTAAATCGAAGAAGCTGAAAAATCGCGTTACCACCTATTTTACCGGCAATAACCACTCCGGAAAAACTGCACGTATGGTGAGCCTCGTGCGGGATTTTGACTATATCGTATGTAAAACCGAGATTGAGGCGCTGACCCTCGAAAACGTGCTTATCAAGCGCCACTCCCCAAAATACAATATAAAGCTCAAGGACGCCAAGTCCTATCCTTATATCAAGGTGACGGCAGAGGCATATCCGCGCCTTTTCGTGACTCGCGAAAGACAGTCGGACAGAGCGAAATATTTCGGTCCGTATCAGGGCTCGGCGGCGGCGCACGCAGCGCTTGAGGCGGTTATGAAGATTTTCTCACTGCCTACCTGCAAGCGCTCGTTTCCAAGGGACATAGGTAAGAGCCGCCACTGCATATATCGCGATATGGGCAGGTGTATTGCTCCCTGTGCGGGCGGTGTCACTGAGGAGGACTACCGCGCGCTCGTCAAGAGCGCCGAGCGAGTGCTTGACGGTAGTGCCGGCGAGGTTATAGCCGAGCTGAAAAGGGAAATGGAGGCGGCGTCGGAGTCGCTCGAGTTCGAGCGCGCGGCACAGCTTCGCGACAGCATAAATGCGCTGGGGAGGCTCTCCGAGAAGCAGAAGGTGGTTGCCGACGGGCGCGTCATGCGCGACGTCTTTGCCATATATAACTCGGACACCGTGGGAATTCTTTCAATGCTTTCGGTGCGCGGCGGCGCGCTCGTCAACAAAAACGAGCTTGTCCTCTCGCTCGCCGACCCCGCGACGGCTGAGGAGGCGGTGTCGCTTATCGCCTCGTATTACGATACGGCGGGGAATATTCCCCGTGAGATAATGCTCGGCTTTGAGGTCGATGACGGTGACGCGGAGCTTCTCTCGGAGTATCTTTCCCTGCTTGCGGGATATAAGGTTGCCGTTAAAATTCCCGAGAGGGGCGACGGCAGAGCGCTTTGCAAGCTCGCGCTTGATAACGCCGCCGAGGCGGCAAGGCAGATGAGGCTTGAGAGCGAGCGCGAGGACAGGAATATAAAGCGCCTCGCCGAGCTGCTTATGCTTCACGAGAAGCCCACGAGAATTGAGGCGTACGATATATCAAACGTAGGCAACGAGAACATCGTCGCGTCAATGGTCGTCTGGCAGGATGGGCGGCTAAAAAGGAGCGATTACAGACTCTTTTCAATAAAAACCACGGACGGTGCCGATGACTACGGCTCTATGCGTGAGGCACTCTCGCGCAGGCTGGCGCATATCGGCGACGGCACGGTGTCACTCGGCACGACGCCCGACCTCATTTTGGTTGACGGCGGCGACGGACACGTGGGGGTTGCGCGCGAGGTGCTTCTGGGCTGCTCGCTTGAGATACCCGTATTCGGTATGGTCAAGGACGATTTTCACAAAACGCGCGCCCTGACCGACGGAGAGCGTGAAATCTCGATTGCCACCGAGTTTGACGTTTATGCCTTCATATATAATCTGCAAGAGGAGGCGCACAGATTTGCGCTAAAATCCTCGTCGGGAGCAAAGCGGCGCAGCTTAACTCACTCCTCGCTTGAGAAAATCGAGGGAATAGGGCCCGCGAAGGCAAAAAGGCTGCTTGCCGCCATGCCGCTTGCGAAAATTAAGACGGCGTCCGTAGCCGAGCTTTCAAAAATTAAAGGTATATCCGAGGCTGACGCTACGAGGATATACGAGTATTTCAAAAGGAAATAAGGCGGGGGCGTGTAGCGTTTTCCGCTAGAGGTGACGAATATGATGAGAATAATAACGGGTACGGCAAAGGGAAAGCGCCTCGCGACTCTCGAGGGTGACACAACGAGGCCGACCTCGGAGCGCATAAAGGGGGCGATCTTTTCCTCTATACAGTTTGAGCTTGAGGGCAGGCGCGTGCTCGACCTCTTTGCAGGCTCGGGTCAGATGGGACTTGAGGCGCTCTCGCGCGGTGCTGCGAGCGCAACCTTTATCGATTCCTCGCGCGAGGCTATGGAGATTGTCAAGAAGAATGCCGTGTCGACGGGCTTTTTCGCGGCATCGCATTTTCTCGTCAGCGACTTTAGAAATTACATCAGAAAGGCGTCGGGGCGAGAGAGCTATGACCTCGTTTTCATTGACCCGCCGTATTCCATGGACTCTGCCGGCGAGGCGGCGGCACTTCTTGCGCGCTCGGGGCTTATTATACCGGGGGCGCTCGTCGTACTCGAGTCGGGTGACGAGGTAATTGACGAGGGCGAGCTTGCCTCGCTTGGCTACGAGTTTATAAAGCGAGAGAGATACGGGAAAAAGACGGCGGTAAACATTTTGCTATACCGTGGGAAAAGCGGGGAATGACCCCACCCGTGCGATGTTTTCGGAGGTTTTATGAGGAATAAAAGCGTAATTTTGCCCGGTAGCTACGACCCCGTGACGCTCGGCCACAGAGAGCTTATAAGGCGCGTTGCGGCAGAGTATCGCGAGGTGTACGCCGTGGTTTTCGTTAACCCTAAAAAGAAATATACCTTTCCTCTCGAGGACAGAGTCCGCATGCTCACCCTTGCCACAGAGGAGCTTGACAACGTTCTCGTCAGCTACTCTGACGGGCTGGTTATCGATTACATGCGTGAGCACGAAATAGACAAAATCGTCAAGGGCTATCGCACAGAGGCGGATTTACCGTGGGAGCGCGAGCAGGCAGAGTATAATCTCAAATTCGGCGGCTATGAAACCGAGCTTTTGCAGCTCCCCCCCGAGTACCGCGAGATAAGCTCGACCGCCGCAAGAGAGGCGCTTGCCGGTGGCGGTGAGCTGTCGGGTCTTTTGCCCGCTGCCGTTATTGATTATATCTACGAGGGAAAGTTTTTTTGTGACGGGGGATAAAAACCGTTGACAAACCCCGCCGATTAATATATAATTATTTGTTGTAATTAAATTTATCTATATAACCGTGGAGTCGAAAGGAAGACTGCGATGAAGGAAAGAATAGAAGAACTGAAGGCTGCCTTTGAGGTGGCGCTTGCCGCGGCGACTGACGCCGAGGCACTCGAGAGCGTGCGAGTTGGTTACCTTGGTAAAAAGGGAGCCGTTGCCGAGCTTATGAAGGGGCTACGCGACGTACAGGACAAGCGTGCGGCAGGTCAGCTTATAAACGATTTTAAGTGCGAGGTTGAGGCGGCGCTCTCCGCTGCCAGTGAGAGCCTTTACAACGCGGCTATTGCGGCGCGCGTGCGCGAGGCGAAAAAGTACAACCCGACCCTCAAGACAAAAAGAGAGCTTGGCTCTTATCACCCCATCACCCTTGCGACGCGCGAGGTTGAGGAGGTGTTTATCAGCATGGGCTTCACCATTGAAAACTATGATGAGATAGTTGACGATTACCAGTGCTTTGAGGCACTCAATATACCGAAGCACCACCCCGCAAGAGATATGCAGGACACCTACTATCTTGATAACGGTCAGCTTCTTAAGACTCATACCTCTGCGGCGCAGAATGCTATAATGAAGAAATACGGCGCGCCTCTTCGTGCGATTTTCCCCGGCCGCTGCTTCAGAAACGAGTCCACCGATGCCTGCCACGAGAACACCTTCTTCCAGATGGAGGGTATGATGATTGACGAGAATATCTCAATCTCAAACCTTATATACTTTATGAAAACTATGCTCTCCGAGGTCTTTAGGCGCGACGTCAAGGTCAGACTCCGCCCGGGATTTTTCCCGTTTGTCGAGCCGGGCTTCGAGCTTGTTATTAACTGCGAGATTTGCGGCGGCGAGGGCTGCCCCTCGTGCAAGAACTCG
The DNA here is from genome assembly GCA_045657165.1 of Eubacteriales bacterium. Lineage (GTDB taxonomy): Bacteria > Bacillota > Clostridia > Oscillospirales > CAG-272 > UBA1740. The sequence goes on along the minus strand of JAZOSP010000067.1, from coordinate 75,542 downwards.
GGCTGGCTTGAGCTTTGTCCCTGCGGTATGATACACCCTAACGTGCTGCGTGAGGGCGGCATTGACACCGAGAAATACTCGGGCTTTGCCTTCGGTCTCGGTCTTACCCGTCTTGCAATGATGAAGTATGGCGTTAAGGATATCCGCGATTTCAACAGCGGCAATCTCAAGGCGCTATCGCAGTTCGAGTCGATTTAAGGAGGAGTGACGAATGCTTTTATCTATGAATTGGATAGGTGACTTCGTAGACCTTTCGGGTCTTGATAAGAAGGCTCTTATCCGTAATTTCACCCTCTCCACCGCCGAGGTAGAGGATATAATTGTCAAGGGCGAGGACACCTACGGCGTCGTCGTTGCAAAAATTCTGTCGGTAGAAAACCACCCTACGTCAAGGAAGCTTCATCTCTTAAAGGTTGACACGGGTAGGGGTGTAGTTGACGTAGTATGCGGCGCGCCTAACGTGCGCGTGGGCATGAAAGTCGCTTTTGCAACCGAGGGCGGTGCGGTATCGGGTCACCCGATAAACGCTGCAACCGTCGCAGGCTTTACCTCTTACGGTATGTGCTGCTCGGAGGCGGAGCTCGGTATCAGCGACGATAACTCGGGTCTGTGGGAAATCACCGACGATATTCCCCTCGGCACCGATATCAAGACTGTTTATGACATCGACGACATCATTTTTGAGGTTGATAACAAATCGCTCACCAACCGCCCCGATCTTTGGAGTCACTACGGTATGGCAAGAGAGTTCGCCACCTTAACGGGCAGGGAGCTTCGCGCACCCGAGCTTGTCTCGGTTGACGGCTTCTCCTCGCTTCCCGCAGTTGCGGTTGACGTTGTTTGCACCGACCTCGTGTGGCGTTATTCGGCTATCAAGGTCGAAAATATCACGCGCAGGACAAGCCCTGTGAATATGCGCATACGCCTTTATTACTGCGGCTCTCGCGCTATCAATTTCCTTGCCGACCTTACAAATTACGTTATGATGGAGCTCGGTCAGCCCATGCACGCCTTTGACAGTGCAAAGGTTGATAGAGTTGAGGTAAAGACCTTCCCCGAGGGTGTTAGCTTTACCACCCTTGACGGCGTGGAAAGACAGATTGACGAAAATATGCTCATGATAACCTCGGGCGGCGAGCCCGTGGCTATAGCGGGTGTTATGGGCGGCGACGCGTCGAAAATCGAGGACACAACGACCTCGCTGCTTCTCGAGTCGGCGACATTTGACGGCGTGTCGGTGCGCAAGACGACGACAAGACTCGGTCTTCGTACAGACGCTTCGATGAGATACGAGAAAATGCTCGACCCCGAGCTTTGCCGCACAGCAACCGAGAGGTTGCTCGCACTTCTCTTTGAGTGCGACGGCGGTGCAAGAGTCATATCCTCGTTCACCGACGCATATGTCAGACACTATCCTGAAATCACGCTGAAATTCGATAAAAGGTACGTAGACCGCTACACGGGTATAGACATATCCCGTGAGAGAATAGTGACGACCCTCAAAGCCCTCGGCTTTAAGGTAGACTCTACAGGCGACGACTTTACCGTTGTCGTTCCCTCGTGGCGTGCCACCAAGGACGTAACCATCAAGGCGGATATAATCGAGGAAATCACCCGTATTTACGGCTACGATAACTTTGAGATTTTCACGGCGGAGTCCCCCCTGCTTCCCGTGCGCGTCGAGCGCGAGAAGTCTACAGAGGACAGAATGAAGGATATCCTCGTCGGCAGCTACCGTATGCACGAGGTGCACTCGTATATCTGGTCTGACTGCCAGAAGAACAAGGAGCTTGGAATTGCGACTCCCGAGAACGTCAGAGTCATCAACGCGCAGACCCCCGACCACCAGCACCTGCGCGTGTCTATGATACCCACGCTTCTTTCCTTCGTAAAGGAAAATCGCTCATATTCAGACAGCTTCGGCATATTTGAGATAGGTCACACGGTTGACGGTCTTCGTAAGGACGGCACGGCAAATGAGCAAAGGAAGCTCGGCGCGGTTCTCTATTCAAGGAGTGAGAGCGAGGAGGAGCTCTTCCTGCGTGCACGCGACGTGGCAGTCGAGCTTTGCACCGACATACTTCATAAGACACCTGAGTTCGCACGTGCCGAGTGCGACTACGACTTTGAGCACCCGACGAACACCTTTAATATAACCCTTGACGGTGCGAAGGTCGGCTATCTTTCGGTGCTTCACCCCACGGTTCTCGATAACGTTGACAAGAGAGCTGCCGTTGCCTTCGTTGAGCTTATCATTGAGGATTTTGCAAAGGTGGCAGAGGGCAGAATAAAATACAAGGAGCCCTCAAGATTCCCCGCAATAGATATTGATCTGACCTTTATTGCCGATATCGGCTCGATAGTATTCTCCGAGCTCGAGAGTGCGGCAAAAGCTGCGGCAGGCGACGTTCTTGGCGAGATTAATATGCACGACGTATATACGAGTGACGGAGTGTCGGCTTTGACCCTTCGCTTCTCCTTTGTGTCAAGCGAGCGCACGCTCACAAAGCAGGAGCTCACACCCGCAACCGAGGCTGTAATCAAGGCTCTCGCTCCGCTCGGTATGACTCTTAAAGTATAATTTTTGCCCGTCGCGCGTCGCGCGACGGGATTTTTATATCTGTTGACAAACCGAGAGTTTTTTGATATAATCTTGACATGACTATTTTTGGAGGGCGTTATGACCGAAACCACCAAAAAAATATTTGAAAGCCACGAGGTCAGAAAAACCAAAAAGCAGAAAACCGCTTTTATAAAGTATATGAAAACGGTAGCTGACGAGATGGGCTATCCCTTCAAGCTGCATATAGGCAGGAGGGCAGAGCGAAATATAATGATAGGCGACCCAAAGCACGCAAGGGTTGTCTTTACCGCACACTACGACACCCAGCCCGTTATGCCCATGCCTAATTTCATAACGCCGAGGAATATCTTTCTTTATATACTGTATCAGTTATTCATGGTTGCGGCTCTTATGGCTTTGCCGGCGCTGCTCTTTGGATTTGGTGCATATTTTGCCATGACGGCTTTGTCGATTGGAGCCGAGACAGCGAGAGCAATAGCATATTTTATAGCATACGGTGTCTTCTTGTTTATGCTGTTTTTCATTTTACTTGGACCGTCTAACAGGCATACTGCGAACGATAACACCTCAGGTGTGACAACTTTAGTTGACATTATGCACGATTTGCCGCCCGAGCTTCGCGGTGAGGCAGCCTTCGTTTTCTTCGATCTTGAGGAGATGGGACTCGTTGGCTCAGCGAGCTTTTATAAGACCTACAAAAGCTTTATGAAGGATAAGCTCGTCATAAATTTCGACTGCGTATCAGACGGAGATAACATTCTTTTCGTTCTAAAAAAGGGGGCCCACAGCTACGCCGACCTCTTGCGGCGCGCCTACCCAACGGGTGACGAGTTTTCGGTTGAGGTGATAACACGCGGCTACGTATACCCATCCGACCAAGCGAATTTTCCCTGCGGCGTGGGTGTCTGCGCTCTCAAGCGCTCGAAAAAATTTGGCGTTCTTTATATGAATAAAATACATACCAATCGGGATATAGTCTATAATGAGCAAAATATTGAATATCTCAAGGACTCTTCTATAACGCTTGTGCAAATGCTTTCCGTTAGAGGAAAATAATTTTTTAGACTAATTCTAAAAAATCTCTTGACAAATCCCAAAGAGCCGTGTATAATAGATTTAGAATGATTCTAAAAACAATCATTCTATTTCTAAAAGGAGGAGAAATGACTAAACAGAGACTAACAGTTCTCGAGGTCATTCGCAAAGGAAAGCGCCACCTTACGGCAGAGGAAATTTTTACCGAGGCGAAGCAAAGACTACCCGGCATATCACGCGCCACGGTTTACAATAACCTGCACTCGCTTGTCGACGAGAGGTTGATTAGGCGCATAACCGGCGAGGATTCCTCGGACAGATACGACTCGTCGTACATTCCGCACGGTCATCTTTTTTGCACCGAATGTCATGCGATTACCGATTTTGAGGTTCCGATTTTTACCGAGACGCTTGAGGAAATCGTCGGAGATAAAATCGAATCCTACGAATTAAAGGTGCGATATTTATGCGAGGCGTGCAAACGGGCACGCGAAAAAACAGTAAGCTAATAAAAAATATATAATCAAAAGGAGTTTATCTAACATGAATCTTAAGGGAACGAAAACCGAGCAGAATCTTATGACCGCCTTCGCAGGTGAGTCGCAGGCAAGAAACAAGTACACCTACTTTGCATCCGTTGCAAAGAAGGAGGGCTACGAGCAGATCGCAGCTATCTTCCAGGAGACCGCAGACAACGAGAAGGAGCACGCAAAGCTTTGGTTCAAGGCTCTCGGCGGCCTCGGCGACACCGCAGGCAACCTTCTTGCAGCTGCAGAGGGTGAGAATTACGAGTGGACTGATATGTACGACACCTTTGCAAAGGAAGCAGAGGAGGAGGGCTTCAAGGCTCTTGCCGCGCAGTTCAGAATGGTAGCCGCAATCGAAAAGGCTCACGAGGAAAGATACAGAAAGCTTCTCTCTAACGTAGAGGCGCAGGAAGTATTCGAGAAGAGCGAGATCACTATGTGGGAGTGCCGCAACTGCGGTCACATCGTGGTTGGCAAGAAGGCTCCCGGCGCTTGCCCCGTTTGTGCTCATCCTCAGAGCTTCTTCGAGGTAAGAAAAGAGAACTATTAATTAAAGACCTTAAATCAAGGGACGGAGCAAGATTTTCCTGCTCCGTCCCTTTTCCTTTTGTTAAAAAAGACAACCGTCAATATCACTCACGGAGCGTTGTTACATATTACTAAAACGAAAAAATGAAAATTGTGAAAGCCTACGAAATTGACACGCCGCACCTCTGAAATTGTTGACCGTGGGTAGAGCTTTTGATAGAATAAAATTAGGAAAAGCGCCTCAAGCTACTGCGAGGAAAAGTAGGATTGCTATTGGTTTGCGGAAAACGAAAACCTATCCGTATTTTTTGTGAAAGAACGAGAAAAAAAGAGATACGGCGACTTGGGTGCTCATAAGCGGGCGTAACCGTTTGCGGTTTATTAAGGCTGACCGTAGCCGACGTTGACAAAAAATTGAAATAATGGTAAGATATATGTACAGAGTGAGGAACACATTCTGGGAAAAGCGGAAATATATTAAAACATTGTTACCGCTGGATATTACTACATAAATATGTTTTGGAGGAAAACATGGAAATCGGTTTAATTTTAAGTGTAGTTTTTGTTGCTCTGCTCCTTGTGGGTGCGGGGCTTGTGGCTTGGCGCCTTTATAGCACCAAGATGAAGAAGCTCAGCTTTCCCGGCACTATAATCGCTCTTGTGGCTGTCGTTTGCCTTGCGCTCATCCCCGGCAGCTTCCACACGGTTGAGGCAGGTCAGATAGCGGTTGTAAAGCATCTCGGTGAGGCTAAAAACGTTCGCACCGCAGGCACATACTTCGATTTCTGGATTACCGAGAAGTACGAGCTCTACGATGCAAAGGTGCAGAATATGGATATAAAGACTCAGGCGTATTCAAAGGATGCGCAGACGATGAGCATTGCTATGAACGTGCAGTACAAAATCGACGAATCCAAGGTTATCGACATAGCAAATCAGTATGGTACTATAGATCTTCTCGCAAACCGTATAGAATCAATCGCTACCGAGAAGGCTAAGGCGACTCTTTCCTCGTACTCTGCGATGAATATTATCGAGACCCGTTCCACCATATCTCCGCTCGTTGAGGATACAATAAAGAATGCGGTCAACGAGGAGTATTGTGTGGATATAGTGGCTGTTGTGCTAACTAATATTGACTTTTCCGACGCTTTTGAGAAAACCGTAGAGGATAAGATGATTGCAGAGCAGGAAAAGCTTAAGGCAGAATACGAGAAGGAAACCGCTATCGTAAACGCGGAGAAGGAGCTCGAGGTTGCCAAGCTTCAGGCACAGGCGAAGCTCGAGAAGGCTAAGGCAGACGCCGAGGCACAGATCGAGGTCGCAAGAGCAGAGGCGCAGGCGGTTAAGCTCAAGTCCGTAGAGGTTGCGCGTGCGCTTGGCTTCACCATCGTCGAGACAGAGGTAACCGACGGCGAGGGTGTCGTTACGTCGGTAGAGTACGAAATAGATTTCGAGGGAAAGACCGCCGAGGAGATACAGCTCATCACCGAATACCTTAAGTACATAGAATACCTTTCTAAGTGGAACGGCGAGCTTCCCGACGTGGTTACGGGCGATTCCGCGTCTATAATGATTCCAACAAATCCCACCGAGTAAGCCTTGCGGTGAGAAATCCGCGGCATAACGCTATCGCGTGATGTACAGTGATTTTGCTTAACTAACAGAAAAAGGGAGAGAACATTACGGAGACATCCGTTTTGTCCTCTCTTTTTCTTCGTTTTGCGATTTGCGCGCGTAAGACTTGAAAAATATATAATTTTGTGTTATACTTATAATGTATAGTTATGCGATTATGCGAAAGAGAGGTAATCGTTGATGAGAATACTCGTTGTTGACGATGAGGTAGAAATCAGAAAGGTCTTGAAGCTTTTGCTTGAGAACGCGGGATATACCGTGCTTACGGTAGGCAACGGTGCGGCGGCAGTGAGAGCTATTGAAGAAAATGCCGATATAGACCTTTGCATTATGGATGTTATGATGCCTAAAATGTCGGGTGTTGAGGCGACGGAGAGAATAAGGAAATTTTCTGCCGTTCCGATACTTTTTCTGACGGCAAAATCTCTTGATACCGATAAGGAAGCGGCTTATTCAAGCGGCGGCGACGACTATCTTGTCAAGCCCTTTTCATCAAAGGAGCTGCTTATGAAGGTGGAGGCGCTGACGAGAAGATACACAAGCTATAAGACCAAAAGTGAGGACATGGGTGAGCTTATCAGGCTCTACGGCGGAGTAATGCTTAACCCCGAAACGCGCGAGGTTATGAAAAACGGCGCGCCCGTTGACGTGCGCGAAAAGGAGATAGACGTTCTGATTTACCTTGCAAAGAATCGCGGCAGAGTAGTCAGCCCGCGCGAGCTTTACGAGGCGGTTTGGGGCGAGCTTTCCCTACCGACGTCGAGCAATACGGTAACCGTGCACGTCCTTAATCTTCGCAGAAAGCTTGAGGATAATCCCGGCTCGCCGAAGATAGTACGCACGATTTGGGGAAGGGGATATCAGATTGACTAAGGGGAATGTCGCGGCGCGAGTCAAGAAGACTCAGTCGCTTTACGTAGGACTTCTTATTGCGATAATCTCGGCTATTTTCGCCGGAGTGATAGTTTACGTTTTGCTTCGCTTCGGCTCGAGCTTCATAATAGGCAGATACTTTGCCGATGACGATAGCAAAAGGGGAAGAATAGAGGCATACGTTGACGACCTTAGACATTTCGTAGACGAGAACGTCAGCACAAGCTCCGACACCGACGTAATTGAGAAATGGGTGCAGCGTAACAGATACGTGTATTTGCTTATTTATAAGGAGGGTGAGCTTTTCTTCTCGTCCGATAAGGAAAACGGAGAGCAGCAGCTTCCCGCCCCCGGCTCGGGCGGTATTACTATCGACTACCCCGACACCGAGGAGCTGATGAAATATGCCGAGGAGAACGGCCAGCACCTTCTGACGCTTGGAGACGGAACGCCGCTTTTTGCCTCTGTTGCCGAATTTACCGAGTACCTTTATTACGACCTTGCGAATCTTTTTTCGCTTCTTTCGGCAATGGTAGCGCTTTCGGCTGTAATAATAAATTACTTTAGGCGGGTGATAGTCAGAATCAAGCACCTTGCCGCACAGGTGACGGTTGTGTCGGGCGGAGATATGGAAAGCCCGATAGTCGCCGAGGGCTACGATGAGATTTCAAAGCTTTCCCAGGACGTTGACAATATGAGAGCGTCGATTCTCGAAAAGGTGCGCCGCGAGCGTGAGGCGCGTGACGCAAATACCGAGCTTATAACCTCGATGTCTCACGATATAAGAACGCCGCTTACCGTGCTTCTCGGATATATAGACGTTATGAAATCCTATACAAATGACGAGATAATGCAGACCTACGTCGCGGCGTCGGAGAAGACTGCCATGCGGCTGAAGCAGCTCTCCGACGATATGTTCAAGTACTCGCTCGCCTTCGGAAATCCCGAGGAGAATATGAGCCTTGAGACCTATGACGCGGTGACCTTATCCGAGCAGATGATCTCTGAGCACATACTGCTCCTTGAGGAAAACGGCTATACGGTGGAGGTTGTGACGGAGGGGCTTGCTATCGACGAGAATACGATGGTCTATACCGACGCGCAGTATCTTATGAGGATAATCGACAATATTTTCTCGAATCTGTATAAATACGCAGATAAGGACGAGAAAATTGTGATTTCAATCTCAAACGACGACAAGCATTTGCGCTTGGAGTTCAGAAACAAAATAGGACGGGGCAATGTCGCTGTCGAGAGCAACGGCATAGGGCTTAAAACCTGCTCGCGGCTTGCCGAATACGTTGCTGATGAGTTTAGCTATGAGGAGTCTTGTGACGACTTTTGCGTGCGGCTTGCCCTCGGGCTCTCAAATGAAAAGGATAACGGACAGAAATAGTCAAGAGTGAGATAATTTCACGGAAAGGGGGTACCCGTGTGAAGAAAATAGTTTTAGGAATAGTTGCACACGTTGACGCGGGCAAAACCACTCTTTCCGAGGCGTTTCTTTATAGCTCGGGCGCTACCGACCGCCTTGGCAGGGTGGATAAGCGCGACGCATACCTTGATACGCACGCTCTTGAGCGAGAGCGCGGAATTACTATATTTTCAAAGCAGGCGGAGCTTTCCTACGGGGATATGTCAGTCACGCTGATAGACACACCCGGGCATATTGATTTCTCCTGCGAGGCGGAGAGGGCTGTTTCCGTGCAGGATTATGCCGTGCTGATAATAAGCGCACCTGACGGCGTGACGGCACATACCAAAACGCTCTGGCACCTGCTTGCCGCGCGGAAAATCCCCACCTTTATTTTTATAAATAAAACCGACATATCCGAGCGCCGCCGCGAGGCAATTCTCTCGGAGCTGCGTACCGTACTGTCGGGCGGCTGCACAGATTTTACCTGTGACACCTCTCCCGCCTTTTACGAGGCGGCTGCCGCCTCTGATGAGGAGCTTATGGCAGAGTATTTCGAGAGGGAGAGCCTCTCGGTAGACTCGCTTGCTCGGGCGGTGAAGAAAAGAAAGATTTTTCCCTGCTATTTTGGCTCTGCGCTGAAGCTCGAGGGCGTGAAGGAGCTGCTTTCGGGTATTGATAAGTACTCTCTTGAGCGCCCTTATTCCGGCACGGTTTTCGGTGCGCGAGTCTTCAAGATAGCCCGTGACAGGGCAGGCAAGCGCCTCGCTTATATGAAAATTACGGGGGGCGTGTTAAAAAACAAGGACCTTATCACCTTTACTGCGGAAAACGGGAGTGCCGTATCCGAAAAGGTCGAGGAGATAAGAGTTTATTCGGGCGACAAGTATTCCTCGCCGAAGGAGGTGAGCGCCGGTACGGTGTGTGCCGTGCTCGGTCTCGGCTCGGTGTATGCCGGCTGCGGACTTGGCTTCGAGCCTTCCGCTGAGATGACGCTCGCCCCGGTGCTCGACTATAAAATGACGCTACCTGACGGGGTGAGCCCCTATGAAACCTATATGCGACTGCTTGAGCTTTCTGAGGAGGACCCGTCGCTTGCCCTCTCCTACGACCCGCGTCTTCACGTGATACGAGTCAGGCTTATGGGCGAGATACAGATTGAAGTTCTGCGGCGGCTTATCCTTGACAGGTACGGCATAGAGGTCGGCTTTGACGAGGGGGCGATACTTTATAAGGAAACTATTGCCGACAGCGTTTTCGGCAGCGGACATTTTGAGCCGCTGCGCCATTATGCAGAGGTGCATTTGCGTATCGACCCCTTGCCCGAGGGCTCGGGCGTTATCGCGGATACCGAGTGCGACAGAGACTCGCTTTCGCTTAATTGGCAGAGGCTTGTTATGACTCATATAGAGGAGCGCGCCCACAGGGGTGTGCTCACAGGCTCACCTCTCACCGACGTGAGAATAACTCTCGTCGCGGGCAGAGCGCACTTAAAGCACACCGAGGGCGGAGATTTCCGCGAGGCAACCTACCGCGCGATAAGACAAGGACTTATGAAGGCGGAGTCGGTGCTGCTTGAGCCCTGCTTCCGTTTCAGAGCCGAGCTGCCAAAAGAGTATCTCGGCAGACTTATGACCGACGTGACCTCTATGCACGGTGTGGCAGAGGCGCCCGAATTTTTTGGGGACACTGCCGTGCTTGAGGGGCTATGCCCGGTTGCAACGGTACGCTCCTATCAAAGCGAGCTGCGTGCCTACACGCGCGGCGAGGGCAGACTCTATCTTACGAGCACGACCTATCTCCCCTGTCACAACACAGACGAGGTAATAGCCGCGCGCGGCTACGACCCCACGCTTGACGTGCGCCATACGGCAAGCTCGGTGTTCTGTAAGGCGGGCTCGGGATATACCGTTCCTTGGAATGAAGCCGACGCCCTTATGCATATTGATATAGGAGTGGGCGGCAAGAATGAGCAAACCGCCGACCCCGTGTTAAAAATTCCCGCAAAGCAGGATTATCGCGGCACGGTAGACGAGGACAAGGAGCTTATGCGGATTTTCGAGGCGACCTACGGCAAGATAAAGCCGCGGCGTGCGCCCGAGAAGGTAGAGAATAAAGCGCCGTCAGTGGGGCGGGAGAAGCCGAAAAAGCCGCGCGTGCGCGGCAAGGATTACGTTATAGTTGATGGATATAACTTCATTTTTGCAAATGATGAGCTGTCGCGCGTCGCAGAGCGCGACCTCTCGCATGCGAGAGACACCGTCGTGCGCATGATGTGCGACTACACAGCCTATCACAGATGTCTTGCCATAGTCGTATTCGACGCCTATAAGCGTCAGGGCGGAGAGGGTGCAATAGAGGAGTGCGGTGCCGTTACCGTGGTATACACTCGCGAGTCGGAGACTGCCGACTCGTACATTGAAAAGGCGACTCACGACAGGGTGGCTGAGCATACCGTGAGGGTTGTGACCTCAGACCTTGAGGAGCAGCTCGTTATACTCGGCAGCGGCGGCTTGCGCGTTAGTGCACGGGAGTTTTACGGCGAGATAGTCGAAACGAGAAGACAGATACGCGAGACTATTGAGGCTCAGTCCAAGATGTAAATTTTTTCCCGACCTTGAAATGCGCACAAAAATAATGTAGAATATATCCGTTGGCATTTTAACCGATTATGAATTTTTGTGAGGTAAACCGTGAATCTTATTAAGGATAAAATTTTTGAATCGCTGCGCTCGGTGCTGCCGATAGCGTTTATAGTGCTCCTTCTCAGCGTCACGATAGTCCCTATGCCTACGGGGGATATGCTCCTCTTTCTGATAGGCGTGGTGTGTCTTGTGTTTGGTATGAGCCTTTTCACCGCGGGCGCTGAAATGTCAATGCAGCCCCTCGGCACGAAAATAGGCAGCACGATAGCGGGAAGCGGCAAGGTATGGCTTATTGCCTTCGTCAGCTTTATAATCGGTATAATAGTTACGGTATCCGAGCCTGATTTGCAGATTCTGGCAAATCAGGTAAGCGGAATCGAAAATATGGTTCTTATACTTACCGTGTCGGTGGGGGTCGGAGTGTTCCTTATGATTGCGGTAATGAGAATCGTTTTCGGCTGGAGCCTTAGGGTTATACTTATCGCGTTCTACGCGGTGGCACTTACACTATCGTTTTTCCTGCCCGACGGCTTCAAAACCTTGGCGTTTGACTCGGGCGGAGTTACGACGGGACCGATGACAGTACCCTTCATTATGTCGATAGGCGCGGGTGTTTCGGCAGCGAAGCTCTCGGCTGACAACCGCGACGACTCCTTCGGTATCACCGGACTTTGCAGTATAGGACCTATAATCTCTGTGCTTGTGCTTGGAGTTGCGCTCGGCATTGAGGGAGGCAGCTACACCCCCGTCACAACCCCAACTATAGAAAGCACGCGTGACGGCTTGGCAGAGTACGCTACTGGATTTTTACACTACGCTCCTGAGGTGCTTGCGGCACTTGCTCCGATAGTCGCCTTTGCGGTTCTTTTCCAGCTTGTGACCCGTGCGTTTACCAAGGTGCAGTTTATCAGAATGGGAGTGGGCGCGGCTTATATTCTCGTAGGTCTTGCGGTGTTCCTCACGGGTGCTAACGTCGGATTTGTTCCTACGGGCACGGCAATAGGCATGCAGCTTGCGGGAATGTGGTACGGCATACCTCTTGTGCTTATCAGTATGCTGCTCGGCTATTTCATAGTCAAGGCAGAGCCCTCGGTTTACGTGCTCAATAAGCTCGTTGAAAATATGAGCGCGGGCGCGATATCGGGCAAAACGACGGGGCTTGGACTCTCGGTCGGCGTGGCGTCGGCTCTTGGGCTTGCGGCGCTTCGCATTATAACCGAACTGCCGCTTATTTGGATTCTCATACCCGGCTACGTTATAGCACTCACCCTCAGCTTCTTCGTTCCGAAGATATTCGTCGGTATTTCCTTCGACTCGGGCGGAGTTGCAAGCGGTACTATGATGAGCGCCTTCGTGCTGCCGCTTTGCACGGGTGCATGCGAGACGCTCGGAAATGACGTTATGACAAACGCCTTCGGCTGCGTGGCGCTCGTCGCCATGGCGCCTATAATATCCATACAAATCTGCGGTCTTGTTTACCGCATAAAGACCGTAGGAAGAGCTCGGAGATTCGTTTCCGCGAGCGAGAGCTTTATTGATTACGGCTATACCGACAGGCGCTTGTCCGCAAAGGTCATAAGGGCGACCCGTGTAACGGGAAAGGGAGGTGACGACTGATGGCAAGACGTGGAGAGCAGACCTCGCGACGCGTTAAGCTCCTTGTTGGAATCATAAACAAGGAAGACGAGCTCAAATTTACCGATATCGTCAACGAGTGCGCGACGGCAGTACATTTTTCGGGAGTCGGTCACGGCACCGCACACTCGAGCTATATGAATTATTTCGGCTTCAACGAGATAGACAAGAGAATTACGATGTCACTTATTCCCGACTCGGCAGAGCACGCGGTGCTGAGCGCCGTCGGTCACGGTCTAAAGCTTTACCTCGTCGGGCGAGGAATAGCCTTCACCGTTCCGCTCTCGTGTATCTCAAACATAATTAACGACGCAGTACTTTCAGGGCAGGAAAGGACCGACAGACCCGTGGCGCAAAGAGCGCCGATTTCCAAGAAAAAGGAGAAAAACAGAATGCACGAGCTTGTAATCGCCGTCGTGGATAGAAAATACACCGACACAGCCATTGAGGCAGCTCGCAGCGCGGGTGCTACAGGCGCTACGGTTTTCCATACAAGGAGCATTAACAATTCCAAGGCAGAGCAGGCAATAGGAACGACGATAAGCCAGGAGACCGACAGCGTGTTCTTCCTCACAACGCTTGAATACAGAACCAAAATTATGGAGGCAGTCAGAGACGCCGCGGGTCTTAAGACCGAGGGCGGCGCCGTCCTGCTTTCACTGCCGGTTGACGACCTTGTGGGAATCGGGCGCTTTGACGACTACGTTGACGGGGAAGAGAACGGAAGATAATGAAGAAAAGAGCTTACAAAAAAACGTCAAGGAGCGTTTCCGCGCTGCGCAAGCTGTGCAGAGTGTTCTTTTCGAGATACGCAATCTCGGCGTTGATAATCGTCGCCGAGGTTATCGTAATGACCTATCTTTTGGTAAGCGCCACCACATATTTTTACGTTGCCGTCGCACTTGCGTATATCATGGGGATAGTGACCCTCGTCATGCTTATAAACAGAGATGCGAATCCCGAGTATAAGGTCACGTGGATTGCGATAATTCTGCTTATGCCGATTTTCGGCCCTGTGGTATACCTGCTCTTCTATGACAGGCGAATGACAAGGGCGGAGAGCGCGCTTTTGCGCGGCAGCTTCGCCGAAATGAACAATTACAGGCTCGGCGACGAGGCGTTCGCAAAGCTTATGGAGGAGAACGCGCTCGCCGCAGGCAAGGCGCGCGAGATACTGCGCGAGGATGCGCTCTCTGAGGTGTATGTGAATACCTCGTCAGACTTCTTCCCGACGGGCGAGAGCTACTTTGAGTCGCTTCGCGTAGACCTCTCTGCGGCGAAAAAGTATATATTTCTTGAGTATTTTATAATTGAGCCGGGCGAGCTCTGGGACTCGGTACACGAGCTGCTTCGCGAGAAGGCGGCGGCGGGCGTTGACGTAAGACTTCTTTACGACGACATAGGCTGTATGAAGACCCTGCCTGCTCATTACGAGCTTGGGCTGCGGCTTGAGGGAATAAAGGCTTATCGCTTCGCAAGAGTTTCGCCGCGCGTTTCGGCGGTCCACAACAACCGCGACCACCGCAAAATATGCGTGATTGACGGCAAAATCGGCTACACGGGTGGCGTGAACATCGCCGATGAGTACGTAAACCGCAAGCTCCGCTTCGGGCACTGGAAGGATGGCGGAATAAGGCTTGAGGGCGACGCCGTGAGGGGGCTTACAAAGCTGTTTTTGTCCTCGTGGGATTTCACGACCCGTACGGTCAGCGATTACGAGGATATACTTTCGTGCTCTGAGAGTGCGGTGCAGCCTGACGGCGGATACTACATTCCGTTCGGCTCGGGACCCGCGCCTATCTATAAGCGACCCGTGGGCAAGAGCACCTTCATGAATCTTATCAATCAGGCAGAAAAATATCTGTATATAACGACGCCTTATCTTATCGTCGATTACGATTTAACCGAGGCGCTTTGTAACGCTGCCCTGCGCGGAGTTGACGTGCGTATCGTGACACCCGGCACTGCTGATAAGAAAATAGTCAAGATTATGACCAAAAGCTCTTATCCTCACCTTATGGACTCGGGAGTCAAAATTTACGAATACACCCCAGGATTTATCCACGAGAAAACCCTCGTTTCTGACGACGTGTACGCTGTCGTCGGGACTATTAATTTAGATTACCGAAGCCTTGTACATCATTTTGAGGACGCGGTGTGGACCTACAATACTCCGATTGCCGCGACGGCAAAGGATGAATTTCTCCGCACGCTATCGACCTCTGAGCGCATTGACGCGAGAAAGTCGCGTCTTAGCTTTACCGAATGGATTTTCCGTATGGGCATAAAGCTGTTTGCGCCGCTTCTTTAATCAAAACCTTGCGAAAGAATGGGAGAGTAAATGAAATCCGTACTTATAACCGGTGCATACGGCGGAATGGGATGCGCTCTTACGTACCGATTGGCTGAGCGCGGCTATCGCGTGTATGCGCTTGATAAAAGGGTAAAGGAGAGCGCACACGAAAACGTAATACCAATAGCTGCCGATATAACCGACGGCGAGAGCCTTGCGGCAGCATTTGATAGGGTGAGTGCCGATACCGATACGCTTTTTGCCATAGTGCATTTTGCAGGGATATATATGCTTGATTCTCTCGTTGAGATGACGGAGGAGAATTTTTCGCGTATTTTTAAGGTTAACCTTCATGGCGCTTTTTTGGTTAACAAAACCTTTTTGCCCCTTGTTAAGACGGGCGGCAGGATTCTTATAACCACAAGCGAGCTTGCGCCGCTTGACCCGTTGCCGTTTACAGGTATTTACGCGGTGGCGAAGGCTGCTCTCGATAAGTATGCCTATTCGCTTTGCATGGAGCTTATGCTTCTCGGTATATCGGTATCGGTGCTTCGCGCGGGGGCGGTTGATACGGGCATGCTCGGTGTATCGACCGAAGCACTCGACGCGTTTTGCGAGAGGACAGAGCTATACACACTCTCCGCCGACCGCTTCAAGGGAATTGTTGAAAAGGTCGAGGCGCGCCGTATTTCTCCAGACAAAATAGCAAAAAAGGCCGAGCGCATACTCATTTCTCGCTCGCCCGCCTTCGCCTATTCAATAAACCGAAATCCGCTTCTTCTCCTGCTTAACATGCTGCCAAAGCGGTTGCAGCTGTGGATAATAAAGAAAATTTTGAAGTAGAGATTTTTGGGATGCTTTTGGCAAAAATCATAACAATTGTTTACAAAAAGTCCAATATTTTACAGGAATCGGCAAAATTTTTTGTTGCCGATTTTTGTTTTTGTTGTGACAAAAATCACCTAATGATATCAGATTGAGGCTTGCATTGGCAACCGAAAAGGGGCTGTAAGAGCGAAAAAACGAAGTGTGAACCACAAAATCAACCTCTTTGATAACAAGGTGCTGCTTTTGACGGCAACGTGTGTCAAGGTGGGCAAAAACGACGTCGGAAGCAGTGATTATGCATGCATAAACGAATAATTATGCAGTGTTTCGGCGCAGAAACGCGCAGATTGTTAAATTTTAGTTAATTCATATTGAATTCACTATGAATTATTGCTCTTAGTTGAATAAATTTCTCAAAAAAGATTGACTTTCGTTTGATAAAATGCTATAATAACGTGCGTGACTAAAAAATAAAAATTTTGATAGGAAAAAAATTCGAGGAAACCCAAATGCAAAATTCTAACACGAAAACAGAAAAAAGAACCAAAGGGCTCTCCAAGAGGCTGACTGCCTGGATTCTGCTCGTGACGTTGCTCGCGCAGATATTCTCGGTTTGCTGCTCTGCATTAATAGACAGCTCACCGCTGCGTTTTGGCGGCTCGGCTGGCGGAAGTGGCATAGAAAGGTTCGAGAGCGACGCGACGATAGCGCAGCTTAAAAAGGACTTTTTGAAATCAATCAATAAGGATCTCATCAAAAAAATAGAGGATTACGAGCTCTCGGGAGAGGTTGGCGTTATCATCTCCTTCTCCGACGAGTCTCTTATCGGCTCCTTTACAGGATCCTCCGATTCGAAGAAAATGACCTACAAGGAGTACCTTGTCTCCGATAAAGCCGGGGCTCAAAGAGATAGGCTTGCCAAAAATCAGTCGAGCGTACTTTCGTCTCTTGAGAACGAGGGGCTTATCGACGAGGTCAAGTACAATTATTACAACATAATGGACGGCGCTTACGTACGCACCTCGTATGAAAATATCGAGGCAATTTGCAATCACAGCGGCGTTGAAAGAGTAATAATTTCGAATACATATCTTCCCGCGTCAGCGGTTGAAAACCCGGTTGACGTTTACGAAACCGGTATCTTCAACAGCGGCAGCGTGAGCTACACGGGCAAGGGTACTATCGTGGCAATACTTGATACGGGATGTGATTATACTCACTCCGCGTTCACCACTCACGAGGTTGTATCTCCCCTTTATTCCCGTGACAAAATTGAAAAGCTTTTGCCCGAGCTCGTCGCATATTCGTACGACGAATCGATTGAAGTAAGAGAGCTTTATTACGGAAATATCACGGGCGGCAAGATAGCCTATGGCTACGACTATGCTGATAAGGACACCGATATTATGCCCTTCTCGAACAGCCACGGTACTCACGTTGCGGGTATCATCGGCGGTAAGGACGACACTATCACGGGCGTTGCCATCGACACCCAGCTTGCGATAATGAAGGTGTTCAGCGATTACGAGCAGGGCGCTGAGGACGGCGATATTCTTGCCGGCCTTGAGGACTCTATCACCCTCGGCGTTGACGCTATAAACATGAGCCTTGGCTCGTCCTGCGGCTTCTCCCGCGAGGTTGACGACGATTATAAAAACAGCATATACGACAGCATTCAGGCGGCAGGCATTTCCCTTGTCGTAGCCGCGTCGAACGACTACAGCAGCGGATTTGGCTCTGAGCAGGGAAACACCAATAAGACCGACAACCCCGACTCGGCAACGGTCGGCTCGCCCTCGACCTATGACGCAGCCTTTTCCGTCGCGTCTATTAACGGAAACAAGGAGAACTACCTTCTTGCAAACGGCGACCACATTGTGTTCTTCAATGAAGCCGTAAACCAGAGCGCAAAGCCTTACGATTTCTTTGAAATGCTCGGCGTTACCGAAGAAAATCCCCGTGCTGAGTTTGACTACGTGACTATTCCCGGCTATGGATACGCTATCAACTATTCCGGCCTTGAAATGGAAGGAAAGATAGCCCTCGTCAAGCGAGGCGATATAACCTTCGAGGAAAAGGTGCAGTTCGCCTACGAGGCGGGCGCTGCGGCAATTATAATCTACAACAACGTCTTCGGTGAGATATCGATGACGGTTGGTAACGACCTTAAAATACCGGTTATTTCAATCGGCAAGGACGACGGTGACAGGCTTGCGGAATTTGAAACCGGAAAGGTTAAGTTCGATTACACCAACGAGGCAGGTCCCTTCATGAGTGACTTCTCGAGCTGGGGTCCCAATCCCGACCTTACGCTCAAGCCCGAGATTACGGCGCACGGCGGCAACATCCTCTCCGCTATCGTTGGCGGCGAATACGAGGAAATGAGCGGAACGAGTATGGCGGCTCCTAACATGACCGGTATCGTCGTTCTTATCCGCCAGTACGTCAAGGAAAAGTATCCCGAGCTTGATTCGCCCGAGGTGCGCGACCTCGTTAACCAGCTTTGCATGTCTACCGCGACCATAGCGCTTGACAAGAACGGCAACCCTTATTCCCCGAGAAAGCAGGGCGCGGGCATTGCCGATATCGCGAAGTCTACCACAACTCCCGCTTACCTCTACGTTCTCCAAGACGGCACGGGTAAGACCAAGATTGAGCTCGGCGACGACCCGAGCCGCACGGGCGTTTACACGATGACCGTTTATCTTAAGAATGTTTCCGACGCGAGCGTCAGCTACCGCATAGGTAATATCACGATGACCGAGAGCGTTTCCACCTCCGAGCCCGAGTACGTTGCGGAGATAGCTTATCTGCTCTCGAACACCGCCGAGTATACCGTTTCAAACGGCAGCTATGCAAACGGTGTCGTTACGGTAGAGGCAGGCGAGACCGCAACCGTAACCGCAACTATTACGCTTTCGGCTGAGGATAAGTCTTACATCAACCGTAACTTTAAGAACGGAATGTACGTTGAGGGCTTCCTTACCTTCGACAGCACCGATGAAAACGGCATTGACCTTAACGCTCCCTTCCTTGCTTTCTACGGCGATTGGGGCGAGGCTCCCATCTTCGACCTTGACTATTACGAGGTTGAGACCGAGGCGCACAACAACGCCATCGACGAGGACGATAAAATTAAGGCGGACTACTATCCCACGACTCCTACGGGAACCTACTATTACGACTATATTCTTCCCCTCGGATCGTACGTTTACAACATGGATGAGTCGCTTTACAATCCCATCCCCGCAACGCAGGAGCACTCCGCAATATCCTACTATGCCGACGCAATAAGCGGTATCTACGGCGTATTTGCGGGACTTCTCAGAGGTGCAAAGGAGATGTACATCTCCATAGTCGATACCTCGACGGGCAAGGTAGTATGGGACGAAACGCAGTACAACTGCTATAAGGCTCACTATAACGGCGGCGGTCCTTACCCCCACGTTTCAAACTTCCAGCTGCCCATGGCTGATTTCAAGACCAACGAGGTCTTCGGCAGCAACAACACCCGATATGAGGTAACCATGTCGGCAAAGCTTGACTGGGAGAGCGAGAACCGCAATTCCTCAGATACATACACCTTCTCCTTCTATATCGACTACGAGGCTCCCTCGGTTGTTGATGCAATCTTCAGAACCGAGTACGATAAGAGCAGGGAAGAGAACAGATACTATGTCGACGTTATGGTTTACGATAACCATTACGCAATGTCGATACGTCCCATAATCACCTACGAATACACCGACGAGAAGGGCGAGAAGAAGAACACCTACTCCTCGCTGATTGAAAATCCCATACCGATATATCAGGAAAACCGCGGCGAAACCACTAAGGTTACCATCGAAATTACCGATTACCTTGATATCATCGCCGATTCTGCAAGACCCGAGGGTCTTACCGTTTACATCGACGACTACGCTATGAACTCGGGCGTTTCCTACATTCCCTTCCCCGAAACCGAGGGCGAAGACCTTGAGTTCGTCGAGGAGCTTGCGGACGGACTTGATCTTGATATCAACGAGACTCTCGACCTTACGGAATACCTCGTTCACAAGGATACGGCAACACCCGTAGAGACCGGCTACCTCAAGGCGCTCACGTGGACCTCGTCCGACGAGTCCGTCATAGCTATCTGTGACGGAAAGATTGAAGCGCTTAAGAGCGGCTCTGCAACGGTAAGCGTTGTGGGAAGCACCTGGGGTAAAGCGTTAGAGGTTGAAATTAACGTCAGCGACACCGAGATAAAAAATCCCGATTCGTCAAAAGAAATTGGCGTTGAATCACTTCAATTTGTCTCGTACGACACGCTGTTTGCCTTCAACAGCGATATTGATTACTCAGAAATCGGTCTTACAGATACGGTAAATTATTTCGGCGGAAATTACAGTATTTCCTTCTACCCGTCGGAAAAAGTAAAGCTCAACTACGACCTTGAGCCATGGAATCTCCCGTCCAGCCGCTATGAGCTTATATGGACCTCGAGCAACCCGAAGGTTGCGACGGTTGACGAAAACGGTGTCGTAACCGCCGAGGCTGAAGGTATTGCAAGAATTTCTCTTCAAATAAAGGTAGACGGCAAGACCTCGCTTCTCGCGGCGCGCTGCTCGGTTACGGTAAAGAGTGAATTTATCGTTGAAAACCGCACTCTCATAGCCTATAAGGGTAAGGGCGGCGACGTCGTTATACCCAAAGACGAGGGCATTATGACGATAGGTGCGTTCGCGTTCTGCCATTACAACCTCGATAACGAGAAGGAGGTTGAAAAGGACGAGAACGGATACTACGATATCGATCTTAAGAAGGAGCCCCTCGGCAACAACACGGTTACCTCGGTCGTCATACCGGAGGACGTTGAAACGATTGAAAAGTATGCGTTCTACAACTGTAAGCTTCTCGGTGACGTTACGCTTCCCGAAAGCTGTAAAACGATCGGTGAATACGCCTTCGCTAAGTGCGACGTGCTTGAAAACGTTAACTTTGACAACGTAAACATTATTTCCGACTACGCCTTCTATATGTGCGAGAGCCTTTCCTGCGCGGAGCTTCCTGGCGGAGCAAACCTTTCGGGCGTTTACGCAATAGGCTCGTACGCATTCTCCGGTGCGAGATTCAGCAGCCTTCAGCTCACGACGCTCAGCCTTACCGGCACGGGCGCGTTTTCCGGCTGCTCGAAGCTTAAAGCGGTCGAGCTTGGCAAGAGAACGAGAGTCTCCGAGAAGATGTTCGAGAGCACTCCGATAGAGGAAATAGTAATCTACAGTGATATAGTATCCGATTCGGCATTTAAGAACTGTACAAAGCTTGAGTCGGTAGAATTCAAAAACGACCTTACCTACCTTGGTGCCGAGGCATTCTCGGGCTGTATAAGACTTACGGACGTCACCTTCCACGGCGAGTGTGAGAAGATTGCGAGCTTCGCGTTCTACGAGTGCGAGTCGCTCACCGACTTCAAGCTTCCCGACTGTGAGGTGGTTATCGGTGACGGCGCATTTGCCGGCTCCGGTATCTCGAGCCTTGAGTTCGGTGGCAATACGATTATCTCTGAGGGCGGTATAGGCATTTTAGACAGCGCAGACAGCCTTACCGTTGACGTTTCCGAATCGAGCAATTATAAGCTTGTAGGCGACGCTATTTACAGCAAGGACGGAAGCCGTCTTATGCTCCTTCTCCCCGGCTCGAATGCGACGAGCTTCACCGTTCCCGCAGGAGTTAAGGAAATTGCTGCCGGAGCATTCTCCTCAAATACCAAGCTTCTTTCGGTTAACTTTGAGAACGGCTCTCTTCTTGAGAGCATAGGCACCGGTGCCTTCGCGTACTGCACGAATCTTGAGAGTGTAACCCTGCCCGACAGAGAAATAACTATCGGTGCATACGCCTTTTCAAGCACTGCCTCGCTCGACTCTATTAATCTTAATAAGGTAAAGAAAGTTGGCGAATTTGCGTTCGAGAGCAGCGGAATAACCTCTGTAAATCTTGCGCTCGAGGGCGTTATTATCGGTGAAGGCGCATTCTACGAGGCTCCTTATCTTGAGACGGTTGTAATCGGTGCTAAGGCGACGGTAGGCGAGTATGCATTCTCACTGACACCCGTCACAGAGGTAGAACTGCGCGGCGGCAACGTGACCGTCGGTGAGGGCGCGTTCTTAGGCTGCACCGGCCTTGTAACGTTTGATTTTGCTGACGTGGTCGGCAAGCTCGGCGATTTTGCCTTCTACGGCTGCACGGCGCTTAGGTCGGTTAATGCTCCCGGTGTCACCGAGCTCGGCAACGCCTGCTTCGCGGATTGCTATGCGCTTGATTCCTTCAGCGCGGCAAATCTTGAGATAATCGGCGACTACGCCTTCTCTCCCTATACCGAGGGTGCTGAGCAGGGCGCGGCTATCAAGACGATATACGCTCCCAAGCTTACCAAGGTTGGAGAGGGCGCGTTCTACTGCTGCGTTAAGCTCGAAGCCATTGATCTGTCCGGCGTGACGGAGATTGGTGTCGGAGCCTTTATGAATTGCACGGCTCTTGAAACCGCAACGCTCTCCGAGGGGCTTGAGGTGCTTCCCGATTTCGCATTCCAGGGCTGCGTTTCACTTGCGGACCTTGACCTTTCGGGCATAGTTCGCTTCGGTTCTCAGGCGCTTTTGGGCGTACCGCTTCCCGCTGAGCTCATTTTGACAAGCGCAGAGTACGTTGGCGAGCAGGCATTCGTTGAGAGCACGGATTATTTCGACAATTATATTGAGTCTGTATACGCTCCCGAGCTTACATACGTTGGCGAGCAGGCATTTGCGGGCTGTGAGAAGCTTGCAAGCTTCTACGCTCCGAAGCTCGTTGAGATTTGCGATTATGCCTTTGCTTACACCGCAATAGAGAGATTTGAAATCTTCGAATCGCTCGAGACCGTTGGTGTCAGCATATTCGAGGGCTGTGAGAAGTTTACCGAGTTCTTCACAACCGTTGGAAGCGAGGAGGTTACCGACAAGGAGTACGCTAACGTTATGATAGACGACGGCGTGCTTTACACGGTAGCTCCCGTAGGATATATTCTCGTTTCCTATCCTACCGCAAAGGCTGACGAGGAATTCACCGTTGCCGATGGCACGGCGAGAATCGGATACTGCGCGGTTCTCGGCAACAAGAACCTTGAAAAGGTTATTCTTCCCGAGTCGCTCAAGTATATAGGCAACCATGCGTTCTATATGTGCGAAAATCTTAAGACCGTAGTCTTCAAATCCTACTACGCTCCCGTTCTTGAGGGAACGATGACAGGAGTTGACGAGGAGGGAATAACCCCCGATACGGTTGAAAAATATCCCGGATTTGATAAGCTCTATAAGTACGACTATTATTACAGAATGCACGATGCCGTAGCTACTCCCTACTGCTACAGCAACTTCAAGGATCTCGTGACCTCTGAGGGCGCAATGGATCTGACCTACGTTCTTCCCGTCAACAACAGCGGCTACGATTCCAAGATTTACAAAGCATACTTCCTTGCCTCCGAGAGCGAGAATTCCGGCACTGTAACAGGACCTTATGCACTTGCATTCATCGAGGCGGTAAAAAAGCTGCCCCAGACTCTCGACCGCTTTGACGAGGCTCTTATCAACGCGGCAATAAACGCTTACAACGCACTTGACGGAAAGACTGACGAGATGGCGTTTGTCGACAGCTCGTACGTTGAGAAATTCAAGACGGCTCGCAGCGAGTACAACGTCAGCGTTGTAGAGAATATGATTGCACATCTCTTTGATATGGATAACTCCGAGTACTCCTTCAATCTCGTTAAGGACGCAAGAGGTGCATACCTTGCGCTCACCGAGGCAGAGCGCGCGGACGTTGAAAATGCGACAAGGCTTGAGACCAAGACAGGCGAGCTCTCCACTGCTATGGGTAAGGAGCTTGACTTCTCGAAGACCTATGCCGAGCACTTCCCCGAGGAGCCTCCGGTAGAAAATCCGCCCGAGGATGGCGGCGACGTATGGCTCGTGGTTATTATCGTGTCGGCTTCGGTTATCGTCGCAGCTGCCGTTTGCGTTGGAGTTGTAATATTCCTTAAGAAAAGAAGAGCTCTGAGAGTTACCGCTTACAGTATCGATACGGTATCTGAGGTGGAAAGCTCAGATGAAGACTCTGATACGGGCGAAAAGGAAGATTAAAATGAAAAGAAAGCATCTAATCTATATGATATTGACAGCCCTCGCCGTCACCCTGACGTTACTTTTGTCAGGGTGCGCGGGCGGCGCGAACGATCTTGATGGAAAGAATATCGTTACCTTCGAGATAAACGGCGGAAGGCTGAATTACGGCACCTCCAGCACGGACGGCAAGATTAATTTTGCTTATTATCCCGGCACCTACATAAAGGACCCTACCACCTTCCCGAACTATTCGATATCTCGCAGCGGATACGACTTTACGGGCTGGTATACCGACGAGGAATGCACCCCATCGAGCAAGTGGGATTTTTCGACACCCTTTAACGCCGAGACTCTCACTCTGTATGCAGGCTGGGAGGTGCAGATAAAATATTCCTTCTCGGTTAACTATATGGACGGAGACGATAAGGTCACCCTCGGTAGCTACAAGGTGTCCGCGGGAGATGAGTTTGAGGATTGGCTCAAGCATGCGAACAAGCGCGACGGCCACACGGTCATGGGCTATTTCAGCGACCCCGAGTGCTCTGTGCCGTGGGATTTCGAAACAACCCACCCGGGCGGTGACTCCGACCTGGATATCCCCGTGTACGTTGAGTATATAGTCGGCGAGTGGAAGCTCGTTGACAGCTACGAAAAGCTGAAGAGCGCCGTCAAAAGCGGCAACGTATATCTGACTGCCAATATTGATTGCGGCGGAGAGGAATTCTACGTTTCTGATACCTTCGATAAGATATTCGAGGGTAACGGATATAAAATTACGAACTTTACTGTAAATCAGAAAGGAACGACCTTCAAGCCCTCGTGTGCAATATTCGCGAGCCTTGGCGAGAACGCCGAGATAAGAAACGTTTCGTTCGAGGACGTATCGTTTACGTTTAACGTTAACGCCCAGGTGTCAAGCCTTGAGGCAAAGGTTGCGGCGCTTGCGGTCGACGCTCACGACGGTGCTGTGGTTTCAAACGTTGCGGTTTCCGGAACTCTTTCAACAAATTATAACGGTGAGCTTCCTTGTGTCAATGAGGTTCGCTATCAAAGAGAGGGTGAAAGGACGCCTCTTGTCGGAGAAACGAACTTCACCGCAGATATTACTGTAAATAAACAATCGTAAATATAAAGGAGAAATCTTTGGAAATGAAAAAAGCAAGTAGAATCATTTCGCTTCTGCTAACCGTAGCAATGCTGCTCGGCTCGCTGACGGTGCTCGTTGGCTGCGGCGGCGAAACGATAGACAACGAAAGCACGCGTCTCGTTCTTTCAACATCCGAGCTTGACGGCGTGTTCAACCCATTCTATTCATCCTCTGCATCCGACGGATCTATAGTAGGCATGACTCAGATAGGCATGCTTTCCTCCGACAAGGACGGCAAGGTTGCCTACGGTGAAAACGAGGCGTGCGTCGTTCTCGACTACCAGGCAAAAACCGAGTATGACGATAACGATCAGCCTGTAAGCACCACCTACCTCTTCGTTCTTAAGAACGACCTTAAATTCAGCAACGGCACGCCTCTTACGATGAGAGACGTTCTGTTCAACCTTTACGTATATCTTGACCCCGCGTATTACGGCAGCTCAACCATATATTCCACTGAAATCCTCGGTCTTAAGGAGTACCGTACTCAGACCATGGACGAGAATGAGCAGGACGCCTTTGCAGAGACCTTTAACGCTCTTGCATCAGACCGTGTGCTCAGACTCTACGAGTGCCTTGTCGATATTAAGGATGCTAACAAAAACAGTGGTAGCCTTTCATCCGACAAGATGCTTACCGAGCTTACGAATATGATGAACGAGCGCAAGGAGATAGACGAGAAGTACGCAACTATCGTTGACGACTATGCGCTTGCAGACAAGTATTTCCGCGAGGAGCTCAAGACCGACTATAATAACAGCCGCGGCACTGCGGAGGACATTGTATACACCGATAAAAGCGGCAATAAGGTTCACCTTACCACCGACACCGAGGCATTCTTCTTCAACGAGGGCTATATCACCTGGGACGAGGACGAGTATGCGTTTGATTACGCTCTTGGCGAGGGAAGCAAGAACTGGACCGAGCAGCAGGCTATCGACGCTATATATAACGAGTATTTCCCCAATAAGGTTGACGTCGTTATAACCGCATGGAACACTGCTAACGAGCTTCTTACTTATTTCTCCTTCCTTGAGCAGCATAAATACTTCGAGGGAGTTGAAAACAAGGTTACGAGTATTTCGGGTATCCGCTATGCGAACCGCACTGAGAGCGTAACCGTTAACAATAAGGAGTACGCAGTTCCCACACTTGATGAAAACGGTGCTGTAACCAACGACACCCACGAGGTTCTTGAGATAACCATCGACAAGGTTGACCCCAAGGCAATATGGAACTTCGCGTTCACCGTAGCTCCTATGTACTACTACTCGAACGAAGCTCAGATAGAAAAGTTCAACTATGAAACCAACTTCGGCGTTGAGTTTGGTAGCATTGAGTTCATGGATAACGTAATCAAGAATCCCGATAAGATAGGCGTGCCCGTAGGCGCAGGTCCTTACAAGGCAACCACCCGTAGCGGTGATTCCTCGAACGTTAAGGCAGGCACCTTTAAGGCAGACAACGTCGTTTACTTCGAGCGCAACGATTACTTTATGTTCGACGTAAATATTAAGTACGTAAACTACCAGGTCGTATCCACCAACCTTATGCTTGAGGCTCTTTATTCGGGCGACGTTCACTTCGTTGAGCCCGCTTGTAAGCAGGAGAATATAGACAGCGTTGACGCTAAGAGAGGCGAAGGCTTTGCAAGCACTGCCGTTATGACTAACGGCTACGGTTATATCGGTATCAACGCAGAGAAGGTTCCGAACATTTACGTAAGAAGAGCTATAATGCACGCAATCAACACAGACTACGCTGTTGATTACTACTTCGGCTATTCCGACAGCATAACCCGTCCTATGACCAAGGCGTCGTGGGCATATCCCCACGAGGCTGACGAGAATGGTCAGTTCTATGAGTTCGACGAGACCGGCGATTACTGCGAGGAGCTCGTTAAGGAAGCCGGATACACTAAGAACTCCAAGGGAGTTTACCAGAAGGGAAATGACGTTTGCAAGTACGTATTCACCATTGCAGGTGACACCACCGACCACCCCGCATATCAGTCGCTCAAGAGAGCAGCTGAAATACTCAACGCTCACGGCTTTGACATTGAGGTCAAGACCGACATCAACGCTCTTAAGAAGCTCAACAACGGCGACCTTACCGTATGGGCGGCAGCTTGGGGCGCAGGCGTTGACCCCGATATGTATCAGGTATATCATATCGACTCGACCGCAGGCTCTACTGCAAACTGGGGCTACCGTGCAATTCGTACCAATGCAGGTGGAAAGTACGATGAGGAGCTTAGACTCGTAAAGGAGCTCTCGGAGATTATAGATCTTGCAAGAGAAACCCTTGATACGGATAAGAGAGAACAGTATTATGCACAGGCTCTTGACCTCGTAATGGAGCTTGCCGTTGAGCTTCCCACCTATCAGAGAAGCGACCTGTTCGCTTATAATACCAACATCATTGATCCGAATTCGCTTACACCCGCGAGTGAGCTTACTCCCTACAACGGTCCTCTTAGCAGAATCTGGGAAGTAAGCCTTAACGAAACCGGTAACTAATCTTTTTGCCGAGGGAAATATAAATGTTCAAATATATACTGAAAAGACTTGCTCTTTCCGTAGTTATCCTGCTCGGTGTGTCGGTTATCATCTATTTCCTTGTAAGGCTTATGCCGACCGATTACCTTGAAACGAAGTTTTCATCTCAGATACAGCAGGGAACGATAACGCACGAGCAGCTTGATGAATTCAAAAAGAGATACGGTCTTTATATGCCGGACGCCTATCTCAGCATTGAAATGGGCGAGGGCGAATACGCGGATATAATCTTCAGCAAGGACGCAAAGCAAGAAAAATACACTGATTTGCAGCAAAATTATATTACGTACGCTGAATTTTACGCCGGCACGTACACGGCAAACAGGGATAATCTTTATCTTGAAATGAATGATGACGGCAGCTTCCGCGTTCTTGATAAGAGCGCGGAGGTCCCCGTGACTAAGGCGTCGGGCCGTTACACCGCCGATGCAAACGGAATTGCCTTTCAGGAGGTGTCCTCAGAATACAGTGCCGCGGCAAGCTACCGCGTTGCAACGGTTTGGGACAAGTTCGTTGCGGTTCTTACGGGATACTTCGCATGGCTCGGCAATATGCTGAGAGGAGATCTTGGCGACTCGTTCCTGTATCAGCAGCCCGTCGGAACCGTTATAGCAGAGCACATGTGGATATCCTTTGCTATCTCACTCGTTGCTCTCGTGTTCCAGTTCGCGATATCCATTCCTCTCGGAATAACCAGCGCGACACATCAGTATTCGGTTGCCGACTACGCGGTAACCATCATAACGATGATAGGTATATCGCTGCCGTCGTTCTTCTTTGCGGCACTGCTTATAAAAGTATTCTCGAGCTGGCTTGGTTGGTTCCCCGCGTTCGGACTTGTAACGGGTGGCTCGTCGAGCACGGGAATTGCGTACCTGCTTGATATGCTTCATCACCTCGTTCTTCCTATGATAGTGCTCGTCGTGCTTTCCATAGGCGGACTTATGCGTTACACCAGAACGAATATGCTCGAGGTTCTCAACTCCGACTATATCCGTACCGCACGCTCTAAGGGACTTTCTGAGAAGAAGGTTATTTACGTGCATGCGTTCCGTAACACGATGATACCTCTTATGACGCTTCTTGCGGGTATTCTCCCGTCGCTGTTTGGCGGCGCGATGATTACCGAGGAGGTGTTCGCCATCGACGGTATCGGACGTCTTGCTTACAAGGCGCTCCAACAGGGAGATATACCGTTTATTATGGGCTACAATATGTTCCTTGCCGTTCTGACGGTAATAGGCACTCTTTTATCAGACCTTATGTATGCAGTTGTTGACCCGAGAGTCAAGCTGTCTAAGTAAGCGGATCTTAGCGATTGGAGATTTTTATGGACGAAACAATGGACAATAAAATAACCCCCGCTACTGTATCCGAAGAGGTAGAGGAGGTTCACTATAAGGAGCTGTCGCCGGCGATGATGGTTGCGAGAAGATTCTTCCGTTCCCACCTTTCGCTCGTCGGTGTTGTAATGCTCCTGGCACTCTTCGTGTTTGCCTTCGCCGGTCCTCCCGTTATGCATATGTTTGGCTACCAGTGGGAGGAAACCGAAACCGACCACACCCCGACAGTCAAGCGTGCCACAATAACGCTTGAGGGCATAACCACGACCGACGCCTCGGGCAACGTTTACGAGATAATTCAGTTCGTCGAGGAGCAGGTTGGAGTAAATTCCTACGCTCCCATGTCTCCCTCTCACCCTCTCGGAACCGATGAGAAGGGAATGGACGTTCTCGTAAGACTTATGTACGGCGGAAGAGTTTCTCTTACGCTCGGCTTTGTAGTCGTTATTCTTGAAACACTTATAGGAATTATTATGGGCGGCATATCCGGCTATTTCGGCGGAAAGGTTGACCAGCTCATAATGAGAATAGTCGATATACTCAACTGTATTCCCACACTCCCGATTCTCCTTATCGCCTCGGTCGTCATTGACTCGTGGGAAATAGAGGCGGGAATGCGAATATATTATCTGATGGCGATACTCACGATATTCGGCTGGAGCGGCACTGCCCGTATGGTAAGAGGACAGATACTCTACCTCAGAGAGCAGGAATTCATCGTTGCCTGCGAGGTTATGGGTATTCCCGTATGGAGAAGAATTTTCAAGCACCTCGTTCCGAATATCATGCCTCAGCTTATCGTATCGATGACACTCGGTCTCGGAAGCATAATTCTTTACGAGTCAACGCTCAGCTATCTCGGACTCGGTATTCCGCTTCCGTACGCCGCTTGGGGAACTATGATATCCTCGTCAACAGATCCCGTAACAATGGCATCCTATCCCACGCTTTGGGTGCCTGCAGGTATCCTTATCGTTATTGCGGTTCTCGCCTTTAACTTCATAGGCGACGGTCTGCGCGACGCTATGGACCCCAAATCGAGGAGGTGAGAATGATGAGTAAGCACCCCAAGAATCCGAACATAATGACATTAAAGGAAAGCCGCGAGATAATCAAGAGCAATTTGCGCGAGATGAAGCGGCTTGAGAAGAAGAAGCGCGAGAAGCTGACCGTCGAGCAGTTTACGACGGTTATGAAGTCTCCCGACAATATCCTTGAGATAGAGAATCTCGAGACCTGCTTCTTCACCGATAACGGAGTCGTCCGTTCTGTAAATAAAATATCCTTCGACGTACCGAAGGATTCGGTCATAGGACTCGTTGGCGAGTCGGGCTGCGGTAAGAGCGTAACAAGCCTTTCCATAATGCAGCTCGTCCAGGCTCCTCAGGGTCAGGTTGTTGGAGGCGAGATACGCTTCAATTCCGACGAGCTCGGCACAAATGACAAGGGCGAAAAGCTTTGCTACGACATTACGAAAATGCCGACCCTTGATATGTGCCGCATAAGAGGTAAGGACATATCTATGATATTCCAAGAGCCTATGACGAGCCTTAACCCCGTCTTTACCGTAGGCTATCAGATTGAGGAGGTTTTCTATCTCCACAATCCCGAAGCTACTAAAGAGGAAGCACATAAAAAAGCCATCGATATGCTAACTATGGTTGGCATTCCTATGCCTGAAACTATTGTAAATTACTATCCTCACCAGCTCTCGGGCGGTATGAGACAGAGAGTAATGATAGCTATTGCTCTTACGGGCAATCCCAAGCTCATCATTGCCGACGAGCCCACCACGGCGCTCGATGTAACCATACAGAGCCAGATACTCAAGCTACTCGGTAAGGTGCAAAAGGAGTGCGGAGCCTCGGTAATGCTTATCACCCACGACCTCGGTGTCGTTGCGGAGATGGCGGATTACGTGGTCGTAATGTATGCGGGCAAGATAGTCGAAAAGGGAACGGTGTACGAAATTTTCGACAATCCCATGCATCCCTACACTATAGGCATACAGAAGGCAAAGCCTTCGCTTGCCTCGGACGCTACGGAGGAGCTTTACAGCATACCCGGTAACGTTCCTAACCCGATAAACATTCCCGATGAATGTCTTTTCAAGGGCAGGTGTGACAGAAAATGCGGTAAATGCGCAGGCACCTACCCGAAGGAGATAAAAATCACCGAGACGCACAGCGTGTTCTGTCACCTGTATGACGAGGAGAGGGGAGATTCGTAATGAAAGAGAATAATATCACCCCGAATAAGCAAGAAAAGGATTACATACTCGAGGTTGACGGACTCAAGCAGTACTTCCCCGTGAAGAAAAACTTTATGGGAAAGGCGCTCGCGTATCTTCGCGCGGTTGACGGCGTATCCTTTAAGCTTGAGCGCGGAAAAACGCTCGGTATAGTAGGCGAGTCGGGCTGCGGAAAGACCACACTCGGAAGAACCATACTCCGTCTTTACGATTTTACCGACGGCAAAGCCGTCTACACGTCGGATAACGGAGAGGGAAATCGCACGAGCCGCGACCTTGCGAAAATCTCGAAAAGAGAGCTTCGCGACCTTCGCACTGAGCTTCAGCTCATATTCCAAGACCCCTATTCCTCGCTGCCGCCGAGAATGACCGTCGGCGAGATAATCAGCGAAGCGGTCAGAGTACATAACATAGTTCCGTCAGGCGAGGTTAGGGATTACGTTCGTACAGTAATGAAGAGGTGCGGTTTGCAGGAGCACTACTACGACCGCTATCCTCACGAATTCTCGGGCGGTCAGCGCCAGAGAATATGTATCGCGCGAGCGCTCGCAGTAAAGCCGAAGCTCGTTGTGTGCGACGAGCCCGTATCTGCGCTTGACGTATCCATTCAGGCACAGATAATAAATCTGCTTAAGAAGCTTCAGCGCGAGGAGGGAATGTCTTATCTCTTCATCTCGCACGACCTGTCGGTCGTAAAGTACATTTCCGATAATATCGCGGTTATGTATCTTGGAAACATAGTTGAGATGGGCTCTACCGCAGATATATGCAAGAGTGCAAAGCACCCTTACACACAGGCGCTCTTCTCCGCAGTTCCGGTTGCAAATCCTCACAAAAAGTCAGAGCCTGTCGCTCTCGAGGGCGAGCTTCCAAGCCCCGCAAATCCGCCTAAGGGCTGTAAGTTCCATACCAGATGTAAGTACTGCACGGACAAATGCCGTGACGAGGCTCCGCCAATGACGGAGGTAAGCGACGGACATTTCGTTGCCTGCCATATGTGTGCGGAAGGAGCATGGCGTGAAGAAAAAGAAGAAACCAAAGACAGTTTATCTTGAGGACAGGGGCGAGACCGTATATTCAATGGCAGCCCTTGAGGGTAAAACACCCG
The DNA here is from genome assembly GCA_045657165.1 of Eubacteriales bacterium. Lineage (GTDB taxonomy): Bacteria > Bacillota > Clostridia > Oscillospirales > CAG-272 > UBA1740. Next base: position 43,000 of record JAZOSP010000067.1, on the reverse strand, counting down.
AGGAAAAAGAGGAGCTCGACAAAAAAAGAAGAAGCATGCCCGCTATTACGGGCAAGGAGCGCGCGGCTATGATAAAAGCGGCGTTTTGCGTGTACGGTCCTATGCTTCTCATGGTTGTCGGCGCGTTCGGCATTGCCGCTTTGCTGATGTATCTTCTTCTTATCTGATAAGCAAAGACCCCGCCGAGGCAGATATGCCCTCGGCACAGCGTAACACATAGCGTTACGCCAAGACATTTTTAGTTAATTCGTCTTGAAAAAGACAATAAATAAGGAGGTTCAGCATGAACACGAAAAGAAAAATCATTTCAGCTCTGCTGATAATGGTGCTTGCTCTCTTTAGCATCATGGCAGTCAGCTGTAATGATCCCGGTCCCGCTCCGGAGTTCCCGGAAATAGGTGTTTATTCCTATGCTGATGGGGACGATGAGTTCTCGCTTATACTCAGCACGGGAAATACGTTTACCGTTGTTGACGGTAACAGCACCGAATCCGGCTCCTACACGTTGACAGACGGCTTACTTGTTCTTGATTTCAACGCCGAGGGTAAGGAAAACGTCTCGGCTACGTACGCCGACACTGTCATTACCCTTGAGTATGACGGCGCAAATATGCGCTTGCTCAAGAAAATCAACTACACCGTTTCCTTTGAGGAAAACGGCGGCAGCGCAGTTGACAACCAGACCGTTGTTAACGGTAAGCTCGCTACGGAGCCCACAGCTCCCACGCGTACGGGCTACGACTTCATCGGTTGGTATGCCGATGCACAGTACAGCGAGGTATTCAATTTCAGCGCTCCCATTTCCGCTAACGTAACTGCGTATGCAAAGTGGGAAAAGATTGCTGTTGATACCCAGCTTCCCGACCCCGTAGTAGAGGTAACCTCTACTCTCGTCAGTTGGAATTCAATAGCAGGCGCAAGGTCCTACGTAGTTTCTATCATAGCTCCCGACGGAGAGGTAGTTTACGAGCAGAGCACGAGCGCTAACCTGCACGAGATTTCCTTTGAGCAGCTTGAGGCTGCAATCTACACCGTAAGAGTAACTGCAGTAGCCAATTCCGGCGAGCAGGATAACTCCTCGGTTGAGGTCACCTACAATCACAATGCTCTTGCGAAGGTAGACGGCTTCAAGGTTGACGGCGGTACTATGCTCATCTTCAACACCGTTGAAAATGCAGAGAAGTACTACGTTACCGTTGTCTGCGGTAACCCCGACCACAACCACACGAGCTTCGATAACGGCTCGAACAGATTCTTCAACATAAGCAACTGTCCGATGACCGCTGACGGTATTAAGGTCACCGTAACGGCTACCGCTACCGGCTTCGCTTCCTCTACCTCTGACGAGTTTGTCTATAAGAGAGAGCTTAGCGCGGTCGAGGGACTTCGCTTTGACGAGGCAACTCAGTCCGTAATCTGGAATGAGGTAGCAAACGCAGAGCGTTATATGGTATCCGTTAAGTGCGGCGACGAGAGCCACAACCACGGCTTCGTTAATAACGGAACCGCAAACTTCGTAAGCCTCAAGGAGTGTGCTCCTCTCGCAGGCGGTATTGTTGTAAAGGTATATCCCGTAACCGACGGATATATTTCTCCCGCAGCCAGCGAATTCGCTTACGAAAAGACGGCACTTCAGACTCCCACAGGACTCACTGTTAACGGAACGGTTATCAGCTGGGGCGAGGTTGAAGCGGCTGATAAGTACGAAATTAAGATTAATAATGAAACCTACGAGGTTATGACCGATAGCTTCGATATGGCTTCTCTCCTTAACTACGTTGAGGGCACCGAGTACCGTATCACCGTTCGCGCGGTCGACGGCAGCAACTCCTCTGCTTGGACTGATACCGTAAGCGCGCGCTACTACGCTATGGGCAACCTTGTGAACTACTCCGAGAGTACTCTCACGTGGGCTCCCGTTATCGGCGTAGCTAACTTCGAGATTCAGGTAAACGACGGCGATATCATCACCGTTGCAGGCAACGTTAACTCGGCAAGAGTTGCTCTTACCAAGGCGGGTCTCAACACCGTTAAGGTTCGCTTTGCTGACGGCAAGATTCGCTCCGAGTGGGTATCCTGCGAGGTATATGCTCACGCAGTAACCTTCGATACTCTGGGCGGCAGCGAGATAATCGTTGTGTATAAGGCTGTAGGCGACAGGATGGACCTTCCCACCGCTGTAAAGCCCGGCTACACCTTCGTTGATTGGTACAACGTACCCGGCGGCGCAGAGAGCAACGGTAAGGCTTACACCGATGAGTTCTTCACCGGCTCGGGCTCGATGGTTCTCTACGCAAGCTACATAGCAAACGAGTATGAGATAACCTACGAGTACGGCAACGGCGGCACGGGCACGGCTCTTGTCGGTAAGGTTCCCTATAACGGACACTACCAGCTTGAGGTTCCCACCGCAAACGACGCAACGATAGCCTTCGGCGGTTGGTTCAGCGCACCCTACGGTATGGGTATTCAGTACACCGACCAGGACGGTAACAGCCTTGCTCCTTGGGACACCATCGGCGGCGGAAAAATGTACGCCTTCTGGGCAGATCCCTCGCTTTCGTTCACCTTGACCAAGGTAAACGGCAAGGACGCTTATATGGTTTCCGCAGGTGACAGAATATCTCTCGTAACAGAGGTAAATATTCCCGCAACCTACAAGGGCCTTCCCGTAGCTATGATAGCAGGTAATGCATTCTATAACTGCACGAACCTTAAGACTATCAACCTTCCCGCTACTATTGAGCAGATCTCTCAGATTTCTCCCTTCGCCGGTTGCACGGCTCTTGAGGCAATCAACGTATACGCGGTTGACGGCGTGAGCGCTCGCTTCTGGTCACAGGACGGCGTGCTCTTCGATAACGGCACCGCACAGACGGCACAGCCGCGGCTCTTCTTCATGCCCACGGCAAAGACGGGCACCTATAACATTCCCGAGGGAATTACTGAAATTCCCGAAAATGCATTTGCAGGCTCCTCGATAACCAAGGTCGTTATCCCCGCGAGCGTAACCAGAATCGGCAGGGAAGCATTTGCAAACGCACAAAATCTTCTTTCCGTTGTATTTAGCACTGCAAGCGGCGAGCAGCCTCTCGCGATTGGCGACAGAGCCTTCGTTGGCTGTACCTCTCTTGAGAAGATAACTCTCCCCGCAAGACTTACCGGCATTAAGCTTCAGAAGTACGCTATCGTAGATGGCGCAGTTAAGCTTGATACCGCTGAGGACGCATTTGCAGGCTGCACCGCTCTCTCTTCTATAACGGTTGCAACCGGCAACGCGGCATACAAGTCGGTTAACGGTGTTCTTTACAGCGCTGACGGCAGAACTCTCGTTTACGTTCCCGCAGCTATTGCTGCCGAGGACGGCAGCTTCGCAGTTCCCGCAGGAACTCAGACGATAGCTCCCGGTGCCTTCGCAGCCTGCGAGACTCTTACCGAGGTGTCTATACCAAACACCGTAACCCTCGTTGGCGAGGCTGCCTTCTACGGCCTTGAAAACCTCGAGTCGGTAAGCTTTGCAAGCGGCGCTCTCACCGACCTCACTATCGGCAAGTACGCATTCAGCGCGTGCACGGCTCTTTCCGAGGTAGGAATCAAGAACAGCCGTCTCGTTACCCTTTCGGATAACGCGTTTGCAGGCTGTGCGGCTCTTACGAGCTTCGAGCTTCCCGCAACGGTAACCCACGTCGGAGCTTCCGCATTCAGCGGCTGCTCGACTCTCGCTTCCATAACCATTAACGCAAGCAACAAGGCTCTTACCTTCGGCGAGAACGTGTTCAACAACTGTACCGCTCTTACGAGAGTAGAGCTCCCTGCAAACGTTTCTGAGATACCCGGTATCTTCAACGGCTGTACCTCTCTTACTGAGGTTGTTGTTGACCCCGCCAGCGAGTACTTCACCGCTGAGGATGGCGTTCTCTTCAACAAGGATAAGACCGAGCTTCTCTTCTTCCCCGGCGGAAAGACCGGAGAATACACTGTTCCCGCAACCGTAAAGGTTATTGCGAACGGTGTCTTCAGAGGCAACTCCTCTCTTAGCACTATTAATATCCCCAACACCATCGAGGTTATCGGCGACGATGCATTTAGAGATACGAGCATCGACGATATATACTTCGTTGGCGAGACCTTCGCAGATTCTCTTACCATAGGCAAGAGTGCGTTTGAGGGCGCTGAATTTTACGAGATTGAGCTTCCTCAGCACACCAAGACTATCGGTGAATATGCGTTTGCACGCTCCGAGTTCTATTACGGTATCGTTCTTAACAGCGGTATAGAAACTCTCGGTGCTTATGCGTTCTACGATGCGGAATTCGGCTCTTGGAGCGCGGATCCTGTCGTTATTCCCGCAACCGTTAAGACCATCGGTGACTACTGCTTCGCTGAGGGCGAAGATAACTACGCCTACGTAGACGTAGAGATAGATGCCGAGGGCTCTGTTCTCGAGTACATCGGTAAGTATGCCTTCTCGGGCAACGGTCTCTATTCCTTCACCGTTCCCGCGTCGGTTAAGGTTATTGACGATTACGCGTTCTTCGAGTGCGATTATCTCGGCTATTATCCCAGCTATTACGGTGGATTTGCCTTTGCTCCCGAGAGCACTCTTGAGACGATAGGTAACTATGCCTTCTACTATTGCTCGTATCTTGAGGCGATAACCATTCCCAAGACTGTAAGCAAGATAGGCGCATACGCATTCGCTAACTGCGGATATCTTGAAACCGTTACCTTTGAGGAGGGCGGCACAGACGACCTCGTTCTCGGCTCTAACTTCACCTATACCTACCTTCAGAACGACGTTCCCATCACGCAGACCGACCGCGGTCACGTGTTCTATCAGTGCAGATACCTTGAGACCGTGACGCTTCCCGAGCGTCTTGTAGAGATAGGCGAGTACTCCTTCTATAATGCAGGTTCAAGCCTTTGGTCCGGCAATCTTACCGTATCCTTCGGTACGAACAGCCGCCTTGCGACGATAGGCGATTATGCGTTCCAGTACGCAAATCTCGTATCCATCACCATCCCGAAGTCGGTTCGCAACCTTGACCCCGTACTTGACCCCGACACCGGTATTACCTACGACCGTCTCGGTATCGGTAAGTATGCATTCTACTTCCTCTACGACTCTCTTACCACCGTTATCTTTGAGGATGGCGGCACGGGCGAGCTCACGATAGGTGAGGGTGCATTTGATACCTGCCGACTTCTTGAGACCATCGAGCTTCCCGCAAGGCTTGCTCCTTACACCAGCTACACGGGTGAGGTTATTCCTCCTCTTGCAAGCGGCGTATTCAACGAAACCGACGCGCTTAAGTCTGTTACCGTAAGCGGTACTGACGGATACTATGCGAGCGTTGGCGGCGTGCTTTACACCGCCGATATGACCGAGCTCGTACTCTGCCCCTCGGCTATGGAGGGCACGGTCAGCGTTCCCGCAACAGTAACCAAAATTCACGATAGAGCCTTCTATGGCTGTGCAGCTCTCGAGGCTGTTACCTTCGTTGGCGGTGAGAATGATATGACTATCGGAGACGAGGCGTTCGCTGAGTGTGATACCATCATAGAAATGACTCTTCCCAACAACTTAAAGACTCTTGGTAAAAACGTATTCAGCGGCTGCTCCGAGCTTGCAATTCTCAGCCTTCCTGCTGGGCTTGTCGGCTTTGACAGCTCGGTAGTTAATAACTGCCCCAATCTCTCGACCATTAATATTGGCTCGGGTACTGACGCAGGCTTCATACTCGTTGGTGGCGTAATGTTCAGCGCCGACGGTACAAAGCTTATTTACTATCCCGCAACTCTTGACGCCACCTCCTACACTGTACCCGACGGCGTTAAGTACATTGCAGACGGTGCATTCAAGGGTAACACCGAGCTTGTCAGCGTAACCCTTCCCGAGGGACTCCTTGAGATTGGCAAGGCTGCCTTCCAGGGCTGTACCTATCTTGAGAGCGTTAACGTTCCCGGCAGCGTTATCCTTATCGATAACGAGGCGTTCAGCGGCTGCTCGAGACTTAGCACCGTGACTCTTGACGACAGCGATAATGCGCTGGTTATAGGAAACAAGGTATTCTATAACAACTCTGCTCTCACGGGCATAGAGCTTCCCGCAAGACTTGCCGAGATCGGTGAGCAGGCGTTCTACAATTCGGCTCTTGCAGAGATTGAATTCGCCGAGAATATTAACCTCGCTGCTATTGGTGAGATGGCATTCTATAGCACCGATCTTGTCAGCGTAACTCTTCCCGACGGCATAGTCAGCATAGGCAGTGCCGCATTCTACGGCTGCTACTCTCTTGAGAGCGTGACCTTCGGCGAGGGACTCCTCTCTCTCGGCGACAAGACGTTTACCGACTGTGACTCGCTTGTTGAGGTTCATTTCCCCGCAAGCCTCAGGACCATTGGTAAAAACACCTTCAGCAATAACTCTAACAGAGATGGCAGCGGATGTGCTAACCTTAAGATAGTTACCTTTGCTCCCGGCTCAAGGCTCGAGGCTATTCCCGAGGGCACCTTCGCTTATACGGGAATTGAGACCATTACCATTCCCGCAAGCGTTAAGGAACTTGCTGATAAGGATCTTGAAGATAGCTACAGCTTCGGCGCATTCAAGTGCTGTGAGTCGCTGACTACGGTTATCTTTGAGGACGGTACCGCTTGCACAAAGATCGGTAACTTCACCTTCTATCAGTGCACGGCTCTTGACGACTTCGTGATTCCCTCGTCGGTAATCACTATCGGTGAGTCTGCATTTGAGGAGTGCACGTCGCTCAGCAGCATACTTATCCCTGCTGCTACGACACAGCTCGGCTTCGAGGCATTCCGTAGCTGCTCGTCGCTTGCTACCGTTGTGCTCAACACGAGAGCAACCGAGCTCCCCGGCTATATGTTCGCATATTGCTACGCGCTTGAGACCGTAACTATTCCCGCAACCGTTTCGACCATTGGCTCGAACTGCTTCGACGGCTGTGTATCCGCCTTCGAGGTTGAGCGCGGCAGCTCGCACTTCGCGGCAGTTGACGGCGTTCTTTACACCGCGGATATGACAGGCTTCGTTCTTTACCCCGCGAATAAGACCGACAGCGTTATCACTATCCCCAAGGAAATAACCGTTATACCCGAGGGTCTGTTCAGCGGTAACGATTACCTTCGCAAGGTTATCTTTGAGGCAGGCGACACCGATCCTCTCGTAATCGAGGATGAGGCGTTCCGTGGGTGCGATAATCTCTACGAGGTAGTTCTTCCTAACAGACTCACCTATATCGGCGAGTACGCATTTATGTACTGCTATCAGCTCCATACGGTAAATCTCCCGAGAGACCTTAAGGAAATCGGCTACGACGCCTTCTACGGTTGCTATAAGCTCGTTGAGGTATATAACGAGTCGTCTCTTTCCATAACGCTTGACGATTACGGTGATTACGGTTACGTTGTTTCCTACGCTCTTAACCTGTATACACCCACCGAGGGCGCTACCATACTGACTACCGATGGCGACTTCGTTCTCTTCGATTATGAGGGTGATACCTATCTTCTTGCTTATATCGGTGACGATACGGCAATCACCATCCCCGAGGGCGTTGACGGCTTCTATGACTCTGCATTTGCGGGTAATACGACTCTTGAGAACGTAATTATCCCCGCAGGTGTCGGCGAGGTCTATATGGGCGACGACGTATTTGAGGACTGTGAGAATCTTACCATTCTCGTTGAGAGCGCTACCGTTTCCTGGTCGAGCGGCTGGAATTGTGACTGTGCATTCATCCTCGGCTGGGACGGTGAGGAGCATACCTACGTCTTCGAGTCCAACGGCGGTACTGTATACGATGATATTACAACCTCTATGACCATCACTCTTCCCACTCCCGAGAGAACCGATATGTACTTCGTAGGCTGGTACGACAACGCTGAGTTCGAGGGCGCGGCACTTTCCGGCAGCTATTACAGCGCTACCAAGACCACTCTTTATGCTAAGTGGCTCACCGAAGCAGAGTGGATTGAGGAGCAGATGAGAGGTAAGTCGATGGACTTCGCCTTTGAGGGTGTTTCCGGCGGACAGTACGTTGGTGTTGTGGAAACCGAAGGCGGTCAGGTTTACTTGGTTGTAACCGTTGATGCCGGTGAGGTTTGGAACATTACGACTAAGCATATCGAAGGTCCAAGCCGCGACCACGCTATTTGGATTTATGATGAAGATCAGAACGTGATTAAGAATAAATATGATGGCGGCGGTTACGAGGAGAATTATAATTACACCTTCACCGAAGCAGGAACCTATTACATTGGTGTAGGTTATTGGAGTTCCTATCAAACCGGAACTATTGAAGTTACTCTTACCAAGGTTAGCTGATTTTTAATCATCCTTTATTAAGAAACACGAATACCCAAAAGGGCGGCAAGCCGCAGCCTGAAAATCGGCTACGGCTTGCTCGGCGGGGGCGCCTTGCGCGCCCCGCTGCCCAAAGAGAGATTTCGTTCAAGACAGAGCGCAATATGCTCGTGCCTAAGTATATTGCGTTCGATTTTGCACGAAATGCTGTGTGAAAATAAGAATGAAAGACAGAGAAATATGAACGGAAAAAGATTATTCAAAAAGCATTATCATAGACTCGTTCTCGAGGGGCTTATAAAAGCAGGTCTTGTCGGTCTTGCTATCGGATTTGGGGCTAACTTCCTCGCTGCCGCATTCGCGTGGCTCTTCGACTTCGGTGGAGTTTGGTTTGCGATAGGAGTCGGAATAGGAGTTGCCGTTATCAGCACGATGTTGCTCTATTTCCTTAAATTCAAGCCCACGGAGCGTGAGGTTGCCGCGAGAGTCGACCGCCTCGGACTTGAGGAGCGTATGATTACTATGCTCGAGCTCGAGAGGGAGGACTCATACATAGCAAATCTCCAGCGAGAGAATGCAAGAGAGCACCTTAAGTCGGTAGAGAACAGACGGATAAGAATAAGGATTGGCAGGCTTGTCGTTGCCATGACCGTTGCTGCAGCGGTTTTGGGCTCGACGATGACTACCGTCGTGGGACTTGCAGAGAATGATATAATTCCTCCCGGACCCGAGGTTATTTTGCCTGACGACCCGCTTCTTAATTACATTCCCGTTACCTATCTTGTTGAGGGTGACGAGGGCGGTGAAATCGAGGGCGAAACAGACCAGCTCGTAGCGCCCGGTGAGGACGCGACGCCCGTCGTTGCGGTAGCGGAGGACGGCTGGATGTTCATCGGCTGGGACGACGGTCTTGAAACCACCGAGCGAATCGATAGAAACATAACCGAGGAGCGCGTGATTTTCGCTATATTTGAAGAAATTATAGACGGAGACGGTGAGGACGGCGAGGACGCCGAGGGCGGACCTCAAGGCGGCGAAGAGGGCGACAAGGCAGACGACCTTCCCGCAGGCGGAGAGGCAGCCGCTGACAGCGAGCAAAACGGTGACGCGGGCGACAAGGGCGACGGCTCGGGCTCCGACGGCGACAGCGACGGCGGTCAAGGCTCTACCGAGGACGAGGGCGAAGGTAAGGGCGACGGCCAAGGCGTCGGCGCGGGCGGTAAATGGGAGGACTCAAACCAATTTATCGACGGAAAAACCTATTACAGAGATTACCTTGATATGTATTATCAGATGGCACTTGAGATTTTCGAGCAAAACGGAGAGATACCTCCCGAGCTTCGCGAATTCTTCGAGACTTATTATAACAGTATATAAAAAATTAATTAATATAAAGGTAGAAAGATAATGGTAACAGAACAGAACATCAAGAAATTCAGCGAGCAGTGCAAAAACATTTTTGAGCAGATTGGCAGAGACGTCATAGGTCAGAAGGAGGTTATCGAGGGCGCGGTTATCGCGATGATTGCTGGCGGTAACGTGCTTCTTGAGGGTGTGCCCGGAGTTGGCAAGACCCGCCTTGTGCGCTCTCTCGGCCGAGTATTCGACCTCCCCTTCTCGAGAATACAGTTCACCCCCGACCTTATGCCCGCCGACGTAACGGGTACTAACATCATCGTTAAGGACGACAACGGCAACTCCACCTTCCAGTTCCAGCCAGGTCCCATCTTCTCTAACATCATTCTCGCCGACGAGATTAACCGTGCTACCCCCAAGACTCAGTCGGCGCTTCTCGAGGCAATGCAGGAGCACACGGTTACGGTAATGGGCGTGTCAAGAAAGCTTGAGGAGCCCTTCTTCGTGCTTGCAACTCAGAACCCCGTCGAGCAGGACGGTACTTATCCTCTTCCCGAGGCGCAGATGGACCGCTTTATGTTCAAGATTATCGTTAAGAACCCCTCTCTTGACGAGCTTATGGACATAGTTAATATGACTCAGAAGACGATGGCAGAGGTTGCAGACGCTGCTTGTAACGGAAGCGACCTTCTTGAAATGCGCGCTACCGCAAATCAGATTCCCGTAGCCGAGGAGGTTATGAGATACGCTATGCGTCTTTGCTCCGCGACTCACCCCGACAGCGAGTGTGCAAGCGAGGCTGCAAAGAAGTACGTCCGTCTCGGAGCGTCGCCCCGTGCAGGTCAGGCGCTTATCTCCGCGGCAAAGGTAAAGGCTCTCATGAACGGCAGATACAACGTTTCCTACAGTGACGTAAACGAGCTTGCATACCCCGTCCTCAGACACAGAATGAAGCTTACCTTCGAGGCTGTTGCAGAACGCATTTCCGCAGACGAGATAGTTAAGATGATTATTGACGAGCTTATGGGCAAGGGCAAGCTCGCAGACGAGAAGCCGAAGGCGAAGGACGCGGCAGAGCAGGTCGAGAGCGTCACGGCAAACGAGGAAACTACCGAAAAGAAGCGTAAATTATTTGGGAGAAAATAATGAAGGGTTCTTACTTAAACGATGAGTTTTTCAGTCGTTTAGAAACGCTGTCGCTGGAGCTTCGCGCAGATCTCGCGGGCTTTTTCGGCGGTAAGCATCTTGTTAAAACCTACGGACAGACGGTCGAGTTTGCCGATTACCGCGAATATATGCTTGGCGATGACATCCGCCGTATCGACTGGAATCTCTATAGCCGATTTGAAAAGTTCTTCCTAAAGCTTTTCACCGACGAGAGACAGATGCATACGCAGATATTCATCGACTGCTCGGCTTCTATGGGTAAGAATAACCCTGCGAAGGCGGCTTATACGGTAGGTATCGCGGCAGCCCTCGGCTATCTGTGCGTACATAATATGGACAAGGTATCTTATAAGCTCATAAAAGAAGATAAGGCGGAGGATCCGTTCGGCACTATAGTTGGAAAGAGGGCGTTTTTTGACGCTATAAGCACTCTTGAGGGCCTTGAATTTGACGGAGACAGCGATCTTCGCGCGTCGATAATAAATTCTCCGAACCCCGGCAACAACGACGGACTTACCGTCATTATTTCCGATTTCTTCACCGACAGTGAATGGAAAAAGGCGGTAGATTATCTTTGCTATAAGAAAAGACAGGTCCTTCTCGTGCAGATTATGACGCCCGAGGAGCGCGACCCCTTGTATACCGGACGAGTCAACCTCATAGACTCTGAGTCGGTCGACGTTGCCGACATGAGGAATATGAAAATGAAGATTGACCGCGCATCGCAAAGAGCGTACGAGATGGCAATGCACGCATTGGTTGAGGATCTGAGACAGTTTTCCAATTCTCGCGGCGCCGCATTCGTTACGGTCAGCACCGATCAGCCTATCGAGAAGGTGCTCTTCAAAGAATTGCTTAAGGTTGGTATCATAGAATGAGTTGGCTTGCACCTTTAGGGTTTTTAGGCTTAATTAGCGTGATTGTGCTAATAATTATTTACATAATCAAGCCTAATTACCAACAGAAAATGATTTCCAGTACCTATATCTGGAAATTAAGCTTAAAATATAAAAAGCGGCGCATACCGATAAACAAGCTGAATAACGTGCTGGTGTTTTTGTGTCAGCTTTTGATACTCACCATCTGCGCGCTTTTGCTTGCGCAGCCCGTTATCGCTGAGGAGAAAACCGGCGACGAGGGCGAGAGAATAATAATTATAGACGCCTCGGCAAGCATGCTTGTCTCGAATGCACAGAGCACTCGCTTTGAGCGTGCGGTTGGCGAGGCGAGGCTTCTCGCGGAGGATACGCTCGAGAACGGCGGTAACGTATCGCTCATTCTTGCGAGCGATACTCCCGAGTTTATGGTTCAGCGTCTTGGAGCGGACAGCTCCGATGACGTGTACGCGGCGTTTGACTCCCTTCTCGCAGACGGCGGTGCTTGCACCTACGGCTCTGCCGACGTAGAGGGCGCAGTTGCCCTCGCAGAGGAGGTGCTTCGCTACAATTACGAGGCACAGATATACTTCTACACCGCGACCGAATACATCGAGGATAACGGTATTTTCGTCGAGAACGTTGCCGACGAGACCGAGTGGAACGCTGCGGTTCTCGGCTGTGAGGCAGAATATAATAACAGCAACCATTACGAGATATCTATCAACCTTGGCTGCTACGGCAGAACCGAGCAGCTGACTGTTTACTGTAAGGTTCACGGCGCAAACGGAAACGGAGCGAGTGCTACGGCATTTGCCTCAACCTTTGAAAAGACCGAGTTCTTCGATCCCTCTGATGAGGAGAAGACCATTACCTTTACCACCGACGATTTCGGCGGCGCGCCTCTTTATTCCTTTGATTATATTGAAGTTTACGTTTCTGTCTCGGATTCGTTCAGCGATGACAACTCGTTCTTCCTGTACGGCGGACAGAAGCAGACTATTAGAGTTCAGTACGCGAGCTCGGTGCCCAACAACTATTTTGGCGGCGTAATACGTACTATCCGCCAGTCTATGAGGGACGATTGGACTATCGAGTTCAAGGAGCTCAAGGCAGACGAGAAGGCAGAGACCGAGGGCTTTGACTTCTACATTTTCGAGCACCGCATGCCCGACGTTATTCCTACTGACGGTCTGGTGCTGCTCGTTGACCCGCAGAAGGCTCCTGAGGGCTCCGGAATAATGCTCGGCGGAAGCTACCAGGTAAACAGTAACTCGACGCTTGCGTCGGGAACGCCTCACGAGCTTACAAATTACGTAAATTCGTCGAGAATTACTATTGCAAAATACACCGACATCGTATCCAGCGACGGCTACGAGGAGCTTGCGTATTATAACGGCAGACCGATGATACTCGCGAAGAACGAGGACACGGCAAAGGTTGTTGTTTGGGCGTTCGACCTCAACTACTCCAACCTTATAGCAATGCCTGATTTCTCCTTCCTTATGTACAATATGTTCAACTACTACATTCCGACGACCCTTGACTCGAACGCCTTTGAGATAGGCGATACGGTCGAGCTTACTGCAAGAGGCACGGAGCTTAAGGTGTCGGGCAACGGCGAGGAGACGGTTTTTGAGAATAAGACCGGTGAGATGGTGGCAAGCCAGCCCGGCACGTATACCGTTACGCAAAAGCTTATGGATGGAGAGAGCATTGTTATAGAGAACTTCTTCGTTAGCATACCTAACGAGGAGAGCAATATAACGAAGCAGATTGATCAGCTGCCGATTGCCAGCGTAGAGGCGGTAACCGAGATTGAATATCTGGATCTGCTCTTCTACTTTGCTATCGCGCTCGTGTCGCTGATGTTTATTGAATGGATTCTTCAATCCAAAAAGAATTATTAACAGGAGCATGGCAAGATGACTAATTTCAGAATAAATTTCAGCCATCCGTGGCTTTTGCTGCTGTTGATACCGGCGGCTTTACTGACGCTTTTACCCTATTTCAGAGCGGCTAAGAAGTACCGCCGCACGAGGAACAGAATTCTGTCAATGGCGTTCCATATGATTGCGATGGTGCTTGCGATAAATCTTCTTGCGGGAATAACCTTCTCCTACGAGCTGCCGAATCTTGAAAACGAGGTGATACTTCTCGTTGACTCGACCGACAGCGGCACGGGCGAGGATCAAAGCAAGGAAGAATTCGTCGGCTCTGTCATCAACATATGCGATAACGACTACAAGCTTGGAATCGTTAAATTCGGATACGACCAGAAGTACGTCGTTGAGCTCTCGCATAACACGTCGGGAGCGTTTGAGCAGTATATGGAGTCTGACGACCCGGATACGACGGCAACGGATATTGCGTCGGCTATCAAGTATGCGAGCACGCTGTTTACAAACAAGCAAACGGCGAAGATAGTTATACTTTCCGACGGAATCGAAACCGACAATGCCGCGGTTTCGGTAATCAAAGCCGTTGCGGCTGAGGGAATTAAGGTTGACACGGTGCATTTCCCCAATGAAAGCCACGGCGAAATGCAGATAGTTAACGTAAAAACTCCTGAGCAGGGCATTATTCTCGGCGAGGAATTCATAACCGAGATGACCATCAAGAGCAATCTCGGCACCGAGCAGCAGGCTGTGGTTATCAGGGCATACGATAACGGCGAGCTTATCGGCGAGACGGTCACGATGGTTAACAAGGAGGAGGAAACGCTTTCCTTGGGGCTTGTTATCGAGGAGAGGGGAATGCACGAGTTTTCCTTCGAGATTTCGACCCCAAACGATACCGTTTTGCAGAACAATTCATATCGTACCTTCATAAACCTTGAGGCGTTTGAGAATATTCTTCTTATTGAAAGAAAAGAGGACGAGGGCAAGAGGCTTGCCGAGCTTCTTGACGTAACCTATAACGTAACCTCGCTCAGCCTTGACGAGGACCTTGCCGCAATTCCCAAATCCGTCGAGGAGCTGGTTGACTTTGAGCAGGTTATTCTCGTTAACGTGGCGTACAGCGATATGCCTGCGGGCTTTGAGGAAGCGCTAAACGAGTACGTTTATAATCTCGGCGGCGGTCTTTTCACCGTCGGTGGCCCGAACGACACCGTTGGCGGTACTCTCGTTCCTCACGCATATAACAGAAATGATATAGCGAATTCAACCTACTTTAAGCAGATGCTGCCTATCAATGCGATAGATTACACGCCCCCGATTGCCGTAATGATAGTTGTGGACACGTCAGCGTCTATGAGCATGGGTAAGCTGCCGGCAGCCGTACAGGGTGCTGAGGCTTGTCTTGACTCGCTAAACGACCGCGATTTCTGCGGTGTTATGACCTTCCAGACGAGAGCGAGCGAGGAGCTTTCGATTCTTCCCGTTTCTCAGAGGGATACGATACGCCAGACGATAAAGGATATCGAAAGTGACACCACGGCAAGCGGCGGTACTATCTTCTCCGACGCGATAATGCGCGCGGGCAGAGCGCTTTCTGTCATAGAAAACGTTGAACGCAAGCACATTATTATGGTAACCGACGGTAACCCCGGAGATTCCTACGAAACCTATCTGCCATACATTCAGGATAACGTCAAGGACGGTATCACAATGTCCATTATCACGGTTGGAAGCATTGACGCATCTCTCAAGGAGAAGATGAACAATACGGCAACCGAGGGCGGCGGAAAGTTCTACAATATCCCCGACGGCGAATTCCAGAAGATTCCCGAGTATATGCAGACCGACCTTGCACTTGAGGCGATTGCCGAGATAGCCTACGGCGAGGAATTTATTCCTACAATCAATGACCGCACGAGTGTTCTTGCGGGAATTGAGCAGGCTGACATTCCACCGCTCACAGGTTATTACGGAACCGTTGCCAAAAACGGTGCGGCTGTTCCGCTTATGGGCAAGTACGTTCCGATATACGCACAGTGGCAATACGGCAAGGGTAACGTCGGAAGCTTTATGTGCGACCTTAGCGGAATATGGTCGGATAAGTTTATGAGTGATTCGGTAGGTCAGACCATCATCTCGAATATTATTAACTGCATTTTCCCGATGGAAGACGTCAGAGTTAACGATCTTGAATACGTTATCAAGACCGACAACTATACGACTCAGCTGAGTATTCACGGCGCCCTCGAAAACGAGAACGTCGTAGTTGAGGTAACGCCCTTATCGGAATCGCTGATATCGGTTCTTGAGGACGGAGTTGCGGTTAAGGTTGCAGAGCCTAAAAGGCGCTATACCTTTGTGATAAAGGACCCCGGCCTTTACGAAATCAAAATCAAAAAGCTTGACGCCGCGGGCGCTCTTTTATCAGAGCAGGTGCTTTATAAAACGTTCTCCTATTCCGAGGAGTATAATTATTTCCCCGAAAGAATACCGCTTGGCGCGGAGCTTTTGTCGATTCTCGCGCTTGACGGCAAGGGAATGGAGGTAGAGGATCCCGCTACCGTTTTTGAGAGCTTTTCAAAAACCCTCAAGAAGGAAGTTGATCCGCGCATAGTCTTCTTGATTCTCGCGATAATATTCGTTCTTCTCGATATTGCGGTTCGTAAGTTCAAATTCAAGTGGCCTCACGAGCTGGTAAGGGAATACAAGCAAAGAAAAGCGGAGAGAGAATCTCAAAAATAATGAATCGTATTTTGAAGCAACCTGAAAGGAGCGGCAGATGAAAAAAACTCGTTTCTTCATCGTTTTAAGTTTTATAATTTGTTGCTTGCTTATGATAACCTCGTGCGAGAGTTTTCCCGACCTTACAAACACGGGCAAGCCCACCGTCGAGATGACGACTCTCACCCTCAAATGGAATGAGGTCAAGGACGCACGTCTTTACACAATCAGTATTCAGATGGACGGCGATGAAGCCGAGGAATACATAGCAAGTAAAAACACATATTCTCTTTCCCATCTTGCCGAGGGCACTTACAAAATAAAGGTCAAGGCAAACGGAAAGACTGACGTAAGTAACGATTCCGCATGGTCTGAGGAAATAACCTTCATAAGAGAGCGCGAGCCCGGCATGGTATTTACTCTTATCGATGGCGGAACCGCGTATGAGGTAACAGGCAAGGGAATTGCTACGGGAAGCATAGTCATCCCCGACACCTATCGAGGACTTCCCGTTACCTCTATCGGCAACAAGGCCTTCTTTAACAAAAGCGACGTTACCGGCATAACCTTTGGCAAGAACGTTAAAAATATCGGTCAATACGCTTTCGCGAACTGCTCTTATCTTACGGAGGTTACACTTCCCTCGGGGCTCACTTCGCTTGGCGTTAACGCATTTGCAAGCTGCCGTCTGCTCTCGGGTGAGGTTGTCTTCCCCGAGGGGCTGACCGAGATACCCGCAAATGCATTCGCATATTGCGGAGAGCTCTCGTCGGTTAGCTTTGGAAGCCGCCTTGAGTCTATCGGAAGCATGGCGTTTACCGACTGCAAGTCGCTCACCTCACTTGAGCTTCCCGCGAGCCTTTTATCCATTGATCAGTACGCCTTCGCAAAATGCGAAAAGCTTGCCGAGGTCGTATTTTCAAACGGCATTGAGGTTATCGGCGATTACGCCTTTTCAGCGAATCCCGAAATAACCGAGATTGTCATTCCCGACAGTGTTAAGACGGTCGGAGAGGGCGCGTTTTATGAGTGCGAGGCTCTCGTTGACATAACCCTGGGCTCGGGAATTGAGGCTATCGGTATGGGTGCATTCCATAGCACCGGAATTTGGGAGCTTAACCCCACCGAAAACGAGGTTTACGTTGGCAAATGGTTTGTCGGACTCAAGGACAGCACTGCCACGGAGCTTGTGCTGAGAGCCGATACGATAGGAATAGCAAGCTTTGCGCTTGTTAATAACAGCAAGCTGTTTTCCGTAAGACTCCCTGACAGTGTTAAAATTATCGGAGACGCAGCCTTTGCAAAATCGAAAATAAACAACATCGTTATCGGAAGCGGTGTTGAGAAAATAGGCGAGCAGGCGTTTATCGCTTGCACTGACCTTTCCGTAGTTATTCTCGGCTCGTTTGATTCGGTCGACGCAAAGATTGAATTCAGCAGTCTTAAGACTATAGGCAACAATGCCTTCCAAGAGTGTGCAATGCTTGAGAGCATTGAGATTCCCGAATCGGTAAAGACGGTAGGCTCCTATGCGTTCAAGGACTCGGGGCTTGGCAATTCCTCCGAGGACGGAGTAGTTTACGCAGGTAATTGGGTAGTAGGATATCTCGAAACGCTGAATACCGAAATCGAGATAGCCGAGGGCACGGTTGGCGTAGCAAACTATGCATTTTATAATTGCGCGACCTTAGAGAGTATAGAGCTTCCATCGTCGGTAAAAATCATAGGACGTGCGGCATTCTACGATTGCTCGGGGCTTAAGCGGATAGCGCTTCCCGACACACTTGAGGTTATTGAGGACTATACCTTCTACCGTTGCTCGAGCCTTAAGCTTTTTGCTCTCCCCCCTGCGCTTCGTAGCATAGGGCGCTCGGCATTTTATAAGTGCGCAACCAACGCCGTTTCTGCGGAAGACGATACGGCAAGCGACGTATTCACAATTCCCGCGAGTGTTGAGTCAATCGGAGATTTTGCCTTCTACGGTTGCGGCTATCAGGAAAAGGTTGAGCTGGAAACCGTGATTCACGGTGTTGATTCATTAATTATTGGCGACAACGTAAAATCAATCGGAAGCAATGCGTTTTACGGCTTTGCGTCTCTCGTACGCGTCGACATAGGCGACGGTGTTGAAACGATAGGCGAGAAGGCATTTTATAAGTGCTCCGGTCTTGTCGAGCTCGTAATCGGTTCTTCTGTCGAGACTATAGGCGACAAGGCGTTTTACAAATGTGAAAAGCTTGTATCGGTGGTCATTCCCGACAGCACCAAGACTATAGGGAATCACGCCTTTTACAAGTGCGAGGCTCTCTCGTCGCTTAAAATCGGTGCAAGCGTTGAGAGCGTCGGTAGCTACGCCTTCTACGGCTGCATGGAGCTTGACACTCTCATTATTCCTGCCTCTGTGTCATCTATAGGCAAGCAGGCATTCAGAAACTGCAAGGGGCTTACCTCTGTGGTTTTGGGAAGCGAGATAGAAATTATCGAGAAGCATGCCTTTTACGGCTGCTCGTCTCTTACGGTCTATACTGACCTTGATGCGGCGCCCGAGGGATGGGATAAGTATTGGAACTCCTCCTATCGCCCCGTGGTATTCGGCTGCACGCTTTCCGAGGATAACGATTATGTGCTTTACATAGAGAAAGCAGATATAAAAAATCTTAATTCGTCGAACTCTCTTTCCGATCCGATAAGAGAGGGATACACATTTGATGGTTGGGGCTCTAACTCAACCACCACAACGGCGCTTTACACGTCTGAAAATCTTTCCGAGGCTGAGGATGGCAGAAAGCTTTACGCCATTTGGACCGAGGAATAAATTAATGATTGGAGAATTAAAAAAATGAAAAAATTAAGCAGCTTTTTGTTTTTGATGCTCCTGTCAGCCGCTTTGGCTCTTGGATTAGCTTCGTGCGGTCCCGAAATTGAGCTTTCTCTCAAAGAGGACACTATGCCTCAGCAGGTATATGTGCTCGGTCAAGAGCTTGATCTCTCGGGCGGTGTGCTTCTTGTAAAAGAGGGCGACGGAGTAAGAGAGCTCGAGATGGATGACGAAGGAGTCAGCGTTTCCGGCTATGATAAGGATAAGGCGGGAGAGCAGCAGGTAACTCTTACATACGGGGGAAAGACCGTCGAGCTTACCGTCACCGTCGTTCCCAGAATGCAGGTGATTGATTACGCGACCGATTATCTTGAGGGCGACTCGCTTGATCTTAGCGTCGGCCGTGTCAAGATAACCAGAGATGACGGTAGCAACTACACTGTGATTTTTGGCAGCGATAAGGTTTCTATTACAGGCTTTAATTCCGATACGACAGGAAAAAAGACCCTTACCGCCACCTATGTTAACGGCAGTGATAATTACAGCGCAAGCTTTGACGTAAACGTTCATGAAATAGAGAGCGTCGACTTCACGAGCCCGAACAAGGTTGCGTACAACAGCCACGACACCGAAATTAACGTTGCGGGCGGCAAGTTTACCCTTAAGGGTAATGGCGGCAAGCTTGAAAAGGTGGTTGAGATTACCGCAGATATGACCGAGGGCTTTGATCTTACGGCAGCAACGGAGGCGCATAGAACCACCCCTCTTGAGCAAACAATTTACGTAGAGTACAGAGACGGTGTAAGTGACTCCTATGAGATAGAAATAACCTACACCGATATATCTCTCTTCAAAAAGAACGCTTCTCTTTTTAAGAATCTCGACTTTACCGGTGAGGAGACTCCCGACATAACAAAGGCGCAGGGCGACACGGCAATTTATATGATGGAGCTATATCTTGATATGTCGCCTGCCGAGAAGGCGCTCATCTCACGTACGGACACGATGAATACTGCCCGTGCGGCTATGGTTTATGCATACGACCTTTGGTATGTGGATTTCGCTGAGTTTGACGCAGCCTTCAGAATTGACGAGTACGGCTCGTTCGCTTTTGTCTGTGAGAGCGAGGCGGCTCTTGAAGCGGCAATTGACGGTCTTAAGGTGTATGACAGACCTGTTTATGAATACTCGGATATTTTGATTGCTCTTACAGAGGCGTTTGCGACTGAGGAGATTATTCCCGACGTTCTGTTTGGCGATCAGCCGATTCTCGACCCTGAGCTCTACGCGGAGATTATCGATATCTTTGAGTATATGCTCGAACTCGATGCTCTTATGGATCTCGTTCCCGAGGACTGGGCGACCGAGGGTATTAATACCTACGCTGATGAGGTGGCAGACATCTTTGACTGTATCGTAAACAGCGATTATTATAATTACGTTTACACCGAGCTCTTCTATTACGTTTCTATGTGGAGAGCAGAGGATGATGCCTTTGACTTCCTCTACGAGTATTACTTCGGTATAGAGGACGCCGCGTCCTTGATTAGTCTTGCAAACATACGCCTTCCTGCCGAGCTTGACGAGCTGTTCACCTACGTAGCAATGGCTATGGATCAGATTAACATGATAAGCCAATACGCGGTTGCAGATACCTCTCAGTTCTTCTACTGCTATTATAAGGCGTGTCAGCTTGCCGACGATGTAGTTAAAAACGGCAACGAGATGATAAAGACGCTCTTCTACGGTATTCCTCTTAACGGAATGCTCGGACTAAGCACCGAAGGTGAGCTCTATACCTTTGATAAAATACTTGAGTACATTCGCACTGCCGAGGGCGGTTATTACCACTTCTCGGGCGGACTGCTCGGAAACGATACTTATCACGCTCTTATGGATAAGTATATGGAGATAATCGATAAGCGCTATAATGATGAGGACGATTCATATAAGAATTCCGCCGCATACTCCGAAGACGTTGAGGCAATGCTTGCGCTTTATATAAGCCTTAGCCCGACTCAGCAGTTCAACTTCCTTGGCGCTATCAACGTTTATTATGCTATGAGCATTCCTCCTTATTCCTTCGATGCTTCGGGTGAATACGAGGGCTTCTCGTCCTTGTTCGCTGATATACTCAAGGAGTATTACGAGAGCAAATTTGAGGGCGAGGAGGCAAAGGCACTTTACGTCGCTCTTATGGTTGCAACCGAGGCGTATGCACAGCGCTTCACAAACGTTGATTGGTACACCACCTTCACCGAAAAGATGGGGCTTATAGAGACTCTTTGTAGCGGCAACGCGATGAGTCAGGATGATAAGGACGCGTTCGACCTGTATCTCGGCTACATATACGATAAGTACGTAGAGCTGGGCGCACCCTATGCCGACAGGCCCGAGATTCCCGAGGAGCCGGATGTTGACCTTGGAGAGTGGGCAGATGAGTTTGAGGAAATGAGAGAGGCGGTTGTAGCACTTGACCTTTCCTACACGCTCATTCAGAGTGGATATAACTTCTACAGTCTCTTCTTCAGCGCATATGAGAAGCTTGAGATGGTAGTAAACCAAATCATGGAAGCTCCGGATAATATAAAGAAAATCTACTTCTACGAGGAGCTTTACTCGAACAAGGAGCTTGACAAGTGGACCAATCCCGATTGGGTTGACGACGATCCCTCCACTACCGTTTATTGGACCTACGACTATATGGTATCCAACTACCGTACGGTTTACGTGAGCGCACTAAACACGATACTCTCAGGTCAGAGCGCTTACGATTATTACTTTGAATCGACTCTCGATGAGTTCCTTCTTAAGAATTACGACCTTCTTTGGGCACTTATGTGGTCTACTGATGCCGATGTCGACGTTTACGACAAGGACAAGGTGCTTGACGTGCTCAATCACTTCCGTGGGCTCAGTGCAGACGCTCAGTTCATCTTCTTATATTACTTCGAGGGTGAGATGGGGCTTTACTATCAGGCTCTTGCGGAATTCCTTGACGAGGACTACTCCGCGACAGTGGCAGATGCGGCTAACAAGCTGATAGCACTTGAGATGGCGCTTATTCTCTATGAAAATATTGGCGAGGAAGCTCTTGCCGATGTCGAGCAATGTCTCGCAGAACTCAAGGCTGTAAATCTTACAGGCAACGATGCGACCGTCTTTGATGGCGATTTCGGCGATGCTTACGATTATTATGTAGGGCTTGCTGAGACGGCTATCGAAGAGGCGGCGTCGAATGATTCCGCAGAGTAATTGACAAAAACAAAGGCTGAATCAATTTGTAAAACTTGATTCAGCCTTTTAAAAATGGGCTAAAAAGCAAATAATTATTTGCAAAATAGCGGTTTTTGAGAAGGAGAAATAAAATGAGAAGATTTGGTATATCAATTTACGGCGTATCAAGAAAAATTCGAACGGGAGAGCTTTCTCCTATGGCTGCGTTTGATAAGATATGCGATATGGGCGCTGAGGTTGTTGAGCTCGTTCCGTTCGGCTTTAACCTTGCCGAAACGCCGGAGCTGAAAAAGGATTTCAAAGAAGCGAGCAAAATGCGCGGCGTTCCGATCGGCAACTATTCGCTCAATGCTAACTTCCTTATGCTTGACGACGAGGCATATAAGAATGCTATGATACGCGTAAAAAAGCATATCGACGTAGTTTCGGATATGGAGATTCCTACTATCCGTGTCGACTCAGCCGCGTTCGCGAGGCCCATGTCTGAGAATACTATGGAAAAATTCCAAGAGGAAATGCCGCTTATTGTCAGCACCTACGAGGCTATCTGCGATTACGCAAAGCCGCTTGGCGTGACGGTACTTCTTGAAAATCACGGCTTCCATGCAAACGGTTCGGAAAGGGTCCGTCAGATTTTGACAAGTGTCAAGCGCGACAATTTCGGTCACCAGCTGGACGTGGGCAATTACGCCTGCGTTGACGATATTCCAGAAATCGCCGCAAAGAAAATGATACAGTTCGCTAAAACAATACATATGAAGGACTTTTATCTTCGCCCAGCGCACCGCGATCCCGGCGGAGCAGAGGAGTTCAACTGCGAGGATTCGTGGTTCCGCTCGGTAAACGGCAGCTTCCTGCGCGGCTCAATACTTGCCCAGGGCGATATCGACATTTGGGATATTATGCGCACGATAAAGACGTCTACCTTCGACGGAGATATTTATCTTGAGTATGAGGGTATGGAGGAGTGCGAGTACGGTACTCGTGTATCCTTCGCCAATATGAAACGCATTTACGGTGAGGTATAAGGCTATACGAAGTAAGAGTAGCGGCGAGAGAAATCTCGCCGCTACTCTTTTTATACGGCTTAAAAACTGAGCTTTTAAGCTATAAAACCTTGACTCCAAAAAATAAAGGGAGCCAACAACTCAAGTGGATTATGAACACTCGATATGGTCTGAGTGACAAGACTTGAACACAAATCACTGTGTTTATATAGTCTCCATATAGTGGAATGTTTTGATTTTTACACTCAAAAAGGTTGATTAAGATAGTTTCCTTATAGTGGGGGAGATGTGCGTTTGCAACTTTTTTGCAACTCGCGTTATTATTATATCACGTGATTTCGATATTGTCAATCCCATAAGTAATAGATGTTACCACATATATTTACAGTTTTTGCACTTGAACTGTTTGTTGCGTTTATTGCCGAGCAAACCAAACGCCCAAATGTTTACGGCTTTTGTAGTAAGTGATACTCTTTCGATATCCGTAGAACCACAAGTCGGACAATGAATTTCCGTTCCGTCTTTTGTAAGCGGTTGGATTTTTGGCGGTGTTTGAGCACCTTTTTTCAAGTTTTCCCAATCCTGCGGTGTAGCCGATTTGAGACACATAAAAATCAGGGGAATAAAACCAAATATAATGCAGAATATCTCTATTCCAGCAAGGACAAGCGAGGGAGAAATAAGCATAGGTATAAATAGAACAATACCCGTTATAAGAATGATTACCCACGCAATTAAAAGAATAGTTTTGAGTGGGTGTTCTTTCTTCTTTTGTGTGCTTCTTTTGTCCTCAATTACTTGCGTATGGCAGTATGGGCAAGTGTTGGAAAATACTGTGTTTCCGCATTTTGAGCATTTAGGCAAATTATCTTTTTCGTTATTATTCATAGTTTACCCCCTATTTATCAAATAAAAAAGTGTGCCCCATTGAGAGACACACCGAAAAACATACCTCTCAATGTTACCACACATTTTTGCCCACGTCAAAGGGTGAGAGAATACGTTTTTACCAAAAGGCAGTATTCCCCCTTGAAATGGGCATATATTCAAAAATGTGTGGTGCTCATATTATACATCAAAACCCCGTAAATGTCAATATGGATTTCGGGATTTCTCCCCGTGAGAGTGAAAGAGAGTGACACGGTGCGATTGTTGTTTGCGGTTATTTTTGAGATTGTAAAATACCCCCCTCGACAGTACCAAAACGAACCTTTTGAAAAAATGTACCAAAACCTATTGACAAACCGTTTTCGTTGTGCTATAATTACAGTACCAAAACGAACGAAGGTTCGATTTAAGACAAGGGAGAACGAAAAATGAAACAATATGGTTATGCAAGAGTATCAACAAAGAAACAGAATATTGAAAGACAAATCCGTAATATTAAAAGTGAATATCCCTCTGCGGTTATTCTACAAGACGAATACACGGGAACAACACTCACGCGCCCCTCTTGGGATAGATTGATGAAAAATGTAAAAGAGGGAGACACCATTATTTTTGACTCCGTTTCCCGTATGTCAAGAAATGCCGATGAGGGTTTTGCGGTATATGAAATGTTATACAATCGTAATATAGACCTTGTATTTCTTAAAGAACCGCAAATAAACACTCAAACATATAAAAGGGCAATACAGAATTCCGTACCAATGACGGGAACAGCGGTTGACTACATTTTAGAGGGTATCAATAAGTATTTGTTAGAACTCGCAAAAGAGCAAATACGCCTTGCATTTGAACAAGCAGAGAAGGAGGTTGAGGATTTACACCAAAGAACCCGAGAGGGAATTGTTACGGCTCGTTTGAACGGTAAACAAATCGGTGGCAAAACGGGGGTAAAACTCACCACTAAAAAAAGCGTGTCAGCAAAAGAGATTATCCGTACACATTCCAAAGATTTTGGCGGTACACTATCCGATGCGGAATGTATCAAGCTCGCAGGAATATCCCGTAACAGTTTTTATAAATACAAGGCAGAGTTAAAGGACGAAAAAAGAGAGGGCTGAAATGCCCTCTCAAATGCCTCACAAAAGGCGTTCTTATTGTCTTGCTCTGTGCCTCGATAAATCCTCAAACGCGCTCTAACGGCTTTATTTTGCCCTCTGTGGCGCGTTCTGTATTGCCCCTATAATTTTGTTCAAGGTGTCGGCATTGTATGAATAACAAAGCCAATCGTATGCTTTACCTTCGCCAATCTCCGTAGCAATAACGCACTGTGTTTCACGTTCTTTTGTACGAGTGTTATATACTCCACCGACAACCGTTTTGCCGTCTATTTCAAAATACATTGTAACGTGTTCAAAGTCCCTATATCTCCATAAATATTCACGATTAAGAACCACCAAAAATAAACGCTCATCGTCCTTGTTTTGTGTGGCTTTTGTGCGGTCAACAATAACCGTTCCGTCTGTCTCTCTCGTTAGATAGCGCGATAATATGTACGGATTGTATTTGTTACTTGCTTCACATTGTACCATTAAAGCCGATTTTTTCATAAGATTTTCCCTTTCTCTATACATTCTCGAAAACTCCCCTTGTAGTGGTGATTTTCTTAATATTTTGCTTGTTATTTAGCGTTCCTTTCGGATTTTTGGCAAAAACAGAGGAAAAAGAAGCGATTTTCTTAATTTCACAAGAGAATTTTTTAATCTCTAAAACGATTTCAAGAAACACCCCTTATAGTGGGAACTTTCAATGTTTTTTTGCTCCTAAAATGCCCGTTTTTCGTATCTCTATTTATATTTTAGAACTTGTAGGGTTCTATACTGTTACTGTGGCGCGTTCTCGTTCCTCTGCAAATTGCACTGCGACAATATCAAAAAGATTATCCATAATATCACGGTTGAATGATACGGGTATTGTTACGGGGTTAATGTTTAACCGCTTCAAATGCTCTAAAATCGTTTCTGCCTTTATATCACCCTCAAACAATTCCTTGGCTCTCCAAAGGCTCTTTGTGTGCGTTACAAGGCGCAGAAAATCAACGATAGCCGTTTGTGTTCTCTTGGTCTTTACACCGCTCAAAACGCGTTTTTTGGCGGTCTCAAAGGTGCTATAATCGGCTCTACCCGTTATATCTTCCAATGCCCTCATAACAATAGGGACTGCCACATCATAACGTGCAAAATATTCAATGGGTTTTCCGTCAAAATCAAAGTCGCTTTTGATATTTCTTTTTATGGCGTTTAACTTATTCTTTTTGACTTGAATTTCTATCCGTAGCACCCCCTCGCTTGCCTTTAATTCTGCGGTGTCGGTTTTCCCTCGTTCCTCTTGAACCTTTAACCGCTCCAAGTGCTTGTTATAGATATTTACAGAGTATTGTTTATTGTCGAATAGTACGCTCCCCGTAGGGTGTGTTTTCTTTCGGTGTCCGTGTTTGCTTTCCTTGCGGTTCTTTTCCTCGTCTGCAAATTCGTGAACGTGCCAACTATGATTTTTGCCCCCACGTTGTAAGAGGGTTATATATTGCTCAACCTCACGGGGTGTTAGCTTCAAGTCAATATTATAATCTATTCTTTGTAAACTCCACTCGTTTAAGTCAGTGCGGAGAGGGAGAACCGATGAAATAAATTTAGCAAAGTTTATTGATAAGGGTTCAAAATCCCTCTCGTTATGATATGTTTCTATTGTGCGCTTTCCGTTGTTTACAATGCGTTGTAAATTGATTATAACAATACAAAAATAATAGGGAAAACCGTTCCGTGTTTTTGCTTTCTTTGGTTTGATATCGGTTATTCCGTAGGGTTCTAACGTGCGGATATGACAATGCAGATTGCCGTCACTGTCGCGCTCCCACCGTTTGTCTTTTCGCTCGATTAGTGCGCGGTGTTCTTCGGGGGTGATTGCTATGTGTAACTCTGCGGTGTGTGTCATTTTTGCGCTCTCCTTTCTGTTGTGCCTTTTTCGGGAAAATCCCTTTTTTCGTATCACCGCCAACCCGTGTTTTGCTTATAGTTTCCTTGTAGTGGTGGGAATGTGGGGACGGGTAGCGGTGTCTATATACGCCTATTTTACCAAACGGTTTTATTTGCCCCTTGCAAAGTTTCCTTATAGTCAATGGTTTTGAGATTGCACGTTTGGCGGTTCTGTCGGGAAGTGGGCGTTACATATCCCCGAAAATATCCGTAAATATGCTTACGGTGTTATCTGTCACACTATCGCGCAAATGTGTATAAACTCTTTCCGTAGTGCGTGATGATGAGTGACCTAAATATTTAGATACTACGGGAAAACCCGCATTGTGTTCAATCAGTAGCGTGCAACAAGTGTGTCGTAGGTCGTGCAGCCGTATGTGTTGCAATCCTGCTTGTTTGAGAAATTGATTGAACATATTGTTTATTCGTGTAGGACTTATAGGCAATCCTTTGTTTGACAATACTATGTATTCTCCCGTAATTCCTAATTCTGCTTGTGTTGAGCGGTATTCTTCCAACGCTCGTTGTGTTTGAGATTGCAAGGGAATTGTTCTGCGACTGTTTTTTGTTTTAGGACTTTTTTCAATGATTGTTGCTCCTATTACGGGTACTCTCTCCCGTTGTATAGATATTCTTGAACCGTCTGCCCCCGTAGTTATATCTTCCCATTTCAACCCTAAAATTTCACCTCTGCGCATACCTTGTAGAGCACCGAGACAAACAATAACTTTTAGGCGTTTGTCTTGGCAATCGTCTATTGCTTGCATTAGGGTTTGTACTTCTTCCTTGGTTAATGCCGTACCTTCAAATGTTTCCTCTTGCATTTTGGGAACGGTGTTAACAACATTTTGTGAAACGTAACCGCAATCTATTGCGTAATTAAAAATCGTTTGTAATAAGCGCCTATCCCCGTTTATGCTTCTATTGTTCAAAAGTCCCTCTCGTTCTATTTCGCCCATATAGCGCGTTATGTCAATCTTTTTTACGGAAACAAGTTTTTTCTTGCCGAGAGGGTGTTTGACTATTCTCTTTAGGCGCGTATTATAATTGTCTTTGGTTGTTTCTGCAAGGTTTTTTTCTGCGATATACTGTTCTATACATTCTGCTACGGTAATTTGTGTATTAGAACTTGTCATTCCGTACTTTTTGCGTTCGATTTCGTGTGTTTCTCTTATGTATCGCGCCTCTTTGAGGGTTTGACAAGTGACGGTTGTTCTTTGAATACCCTTGTCATTGTAACCGCAATATTTCGTGACAAGATAATGCCCCGTTTTTCTGTCTCTTGCTATGTTTCGTTCTATGCGTTCTCGTCCCGTGTGTGCTTTGCTTTTCGTAGTGTTCATTTTCTGTGTCCTTTCTTTCCGTATGGGGGAATGTGATTTTTGTGGTTTCCGCTTTTATAGCGTGGTTTGTCGGTGTGCGTGGGTGTACCCTCAGTAAGAGTAGCAAACACCGCAACCCGTTTCCGTCTGTATAGACTTGACCGTTCACCGTACTATATAATGTACTCACCGTTGCGGTTTCCCCTTATAGTACCGTAACCGACAACTCCCCCCTTTGCGGTGTTTACCGAAAACCTTTAAGGAATGTTTCAAAAATCAATCAAGACAAGGAGACTATTTTTCTTTTTTAGAACCGCGCTTTTTGAAAATGCGTTAGGATTTTGGGCAAAATCTGCAAAAAAGTTTGTCATTATTCCTTCGATGTAGGGTTTTGCAACTTTTTTTGCAACTCGCCCCGAAAGAGAAAACAAAAAAGGTTGACTAAATAACCATAAAACCACTAAATATAGTGATAATACGATTGATTTAATCAACCTATTGTGTTCCGCTCTCGCGGATTTTTGGTCTGAGTGACAAGACTTGAACTTGCGGCCTCTACCACCCCAACGGACCGATAAGCGTATTTTGTAAACTTTGCGTTGCAAATTTTCCATATTTTCTAGTAAAATGTGTTGTTTTGTAGTAAATTTTCCGTTATTTCCGTATATTACAGAATTCGTTGGTGTCAAAATTAGAGGTATAAAGGAAAAATGTAGATTAGTTGTTTTAGTAAGAAACAGCGTTATTACAGACAAAAGATGCGCTCCGTTATGTAAACATTTAGAGCGGTTTTGCAAAGGTGTTTTTCTGCTTTCTTTCAAAAAACATATAGCCTTTGAAAGAAGAAAAGCTATAGTTTAAAAAGCGTCTGCTACTCGAAAAATGGTCAGCACAAAACAAAGAAAAGCCGATGAAGAACCATACAATCTTCATCGGCTTTTCTTTGTTTCAAGGCATAAAATATGATTTTATATCAAGACCTCATCAGCGCTTGATATTGGTTTAAGAAACATTACGAAATATATAGGGAAGTACGTGATTTTGCCTACGGTTTTAATTTCTCTTTCATTTGATAAAACATATCCGGCTTTAACGGGATAGTTATCATTGGTGATAAAATGATTCAGCGCACTGTGAGTGGTGTAATCTCTTCCGCTTTTTACTTCTACAGGAAGAACCGCAAGATTATCGTAATCGTCAATCATAAAATCAACTTCACCATTATTTCTGTTATCGTAATAAAAGAGTTTATGGCCGAGAGCTTTAAGTTGGCCTGCCACTGCTGTTTCGTAAAGAGCACCAAGGTTAACTGATCGCACGTCTTCAAGAATCGGTTTTGCGTTATTGTTATACAAAATACCGGAGAGCAAACCTACGTCGTTCATATAAAGTTTGAGAAGGTTTTTATCTGCTGATTGAATTAAAGGAAAAACGGGATTGGAAATAGCTTTAACCTCGAGTGCTATTCCGGAAGAAATCAAGTAGTCAAATTCATTAACATAGTTTGCAAAGCGTTTTCCGACGATGCCTTCTATATCTTTTGCCACGATGCGTTTTTTGGTGTTCTGCATAACCGATGGAATATAATCGTATATACGCTTGATTTTTAATTTGTTCTCAATATCGTATTGAGACGCATCCTCTCCATAAAATGTTTTTATGTCTTCTTGGATTTTGCGTATAGCAACAACGTTTCTTGTTTTTAAAAATTCATTTACGGCATCAGGAAGTCCGCCGACAATTAAATATTTCTTAAACAAATCCAGCAACTTGTCGTGCATTGCTTCGTCAAGAGTTTCTCTTGCTAAAAATTTGTTTTCAAGAATTTTGATTGCTTCTTTTGAAAATCCGTTGGCAATCAAAAACTCTTCGAAATCAAGCTGATACATTCTCTTGATTTCCATTGATCCAATAGGAATAGATCCTATGTTGGAGAGAGTAACTCCCAAGAGAGAACCAGATGCAATATACGTATATTTATTATCTTGTTTTAAAAATTTCAGCAGAGTGATAAACTGAGGATATACTTGAATCTCATCGATAAATACTAAGGTGTTTTCTTTGCCTTTCATTTTTTCGCCAGCGATAGTGCTAAGCGTGAAGTAAAAATCTTCAATAGTGTTTATGTTTTTAAAAAGCTGAGGCCCCTGCTTATCTTCGACGAAGTTTATTTCAATGTAGTTTTCTTTGTAAAGATCTTTTCCAACTTCGCGGATGATATATGATTTACCAATCTGACGTGCACCGTCAATCACTAAGATTTTGTTGCTGTCTGAAGTCAAATATTCTCTGATGAACCTTTCGATTTTTCTAAAAAGCATAGATTTCTCCTCCAATAATACAGTTTTCAATAATATTATAACACATATTTTTACACTTTTCAATAATTATTATTATAAAAATGATACACTTTTCAAACAAATTTCGACATTTAAAATACACTTATGTTAATTTAGGTTATCAATAACAAATGAAAGTAGAAAAAGGAACATATAAATTACCAATTTAAAATGAAGCCGATACTGCCATTACACATAACACAAATATCAGTCTCGAAATACAAAAGCAACGCCCCTGCCTAATGGAGAAAAATTTGATCAGCACTAAACAAAGAAGAGAGGTTTTTGCTTCAATCATTTCCATCGGAACGGATATATTAGTTCCTATATCATTGATAGGAACGCCACAATTTACGCAAGTATAAGAAATTTAGCGATCGTGTAATTTGTTCTGCAAAAACTCTTGCAATTTGTCGATTAAAGTAGTAAAATAGTATATGTATAAAAACTTTTATTTTTATGAGGTGAAATATGGCTGCCAGCTATAAGAAACTTTTTAAATTACTCATTGATCGTGAAATGAAGAGCAAGGAACTTGCTGCCAAGGCAGGTGTTAGTCCTGCGACCATCGCTAAGATGAAGAAAGATGGTGCGACTATATCGAGTGATGTGCTCGTGAAAATATGCACTGCACTTGAATGTACGATGGATGACATTGTAGAGATTGTTCCTAACAAATACTGATTTATAGCTAAGGAGAAAATATATGAGATGCCAAGATATGCCCCCGTATGCGCCGACTCTTATGGAATCCACTCGTGCTATTGGCTACTCCATAGAAGCTGCGATTGCTGATATTGTTGATAATAGTGTAGCTGCAAAAGCGGGACGAGTAGATATTGATTTCTTTCCGATAGGCGAGTCTTATATATCGATACTTGACGATGGACATGGCATGACTGAAGAAAAACTTATAACCGCCATGCAGTATGGTAGCAGAGATCCATTGGATGAAAGAGATGAAGATGATTTGGGTAGATACGGACTTGGAATGAAGACTGCATCTTTGTCTCAATGTAGAGTTTTAACCGTGATTACGAAGCAAAACGGTCGAGTTTCGGGTGCTCAATGGAATCTGGATCACGTGAAGCATGCAGAGTCGTGGTCTCTTATCATTCTTGAAAATTCGGATTTCAATAGTTACCCTAGTTATTCCAAATTAACGTCTTTAGAAAATGGAACGTTGGTTATTTGGCAAGAGTTGGATAAATTCGCGGTTGGAGAAAATGATATAGCTGAAGCTTTCACAAGGAAAATGTCTTTGATACGAGAACATCTTTCCTTGGTGTTTCATCGTTATTTAAGCGGTGAAACTGGGTTAAAAAAGTTGGATATTCGTATGAATGATATGAGCATCGTTCCACAAGATCCGTTTTTGATTAAAAAAAGCACGCAACTTATGGATGAAGAAACAATTGTTGTTAGAGGTGCAAAAGTAAAAGTTAAGCCTTATATTTTGCCACATGTTTCTAAGTTGACTCAAAAAGAACTTAAGGATCTGGGTGGAAAAGAAGGATTAAGGAAGCAACAAGGGTTTTATGTGTATAGAAATAAGCGACTTCTGGTTTGGGGCACATGGTTTCGTTTGATGCGCCAGGGAGATTTGTCGAAATTAGCTCGAGTGCAAGTTGATATACCTAACTCGCTTGATGATTTATGGACGCTAGATATTAAAAAATCAACAGCAACACCTCCAGAGGATGTAAAGCAAAATCTAGGTGTAATCATTGAAAAAATTTCTGAAGGTAGCAAACGGACTTGGACATACCGCGGAAAAAAAGAAACGAGAGATGACGTTATTCATATGTGGAACAGAATGGTTTCTCGTGACGGTGGTATTTTTTATGAAATCAATCCGGATTATCCTATGATAGAAGATATTGTTCAAGAATATCCAGGTATACGTTCGAAACTGGATGTTCTCTTGAAGCAGATAAGCATGTCTTTGCCTTTGAACTCTCTTTATATTGATTTAACTAATGACGAAAAACTAGCAAATGATAGTGATATGGCTTCAAAAGAAATAATTGAACTTGTAAAAACTATAGTGATGCAACAGGCGAGCATTGAAGAGCGCTACTCTACTATAGAAGCGCTAAAACTAGCTGAGCCATTCTGTGCGTATAGTGAAGAAATAGACCACGCGAAAGAAAAAGGTGAATTCAATGACTGAAAATATGCATTATATTGTTGATACGGTAACTGCAACAATTAATAGAAAATATGGGGATTCTTTACCTACGTTGGAGCAAATTAATGAAGAAGCCGAGGTTATGCGCAAAGCTTTCAATGTATTGTATCCCGTCAGCGATGATGATTTTGTACAGATTAAGAAAACGTTAGCCACAAACATTTTGCATACTATTGGTTTTGCTGTTACGTTGCGTGGCAGAGATGCTGAGCATCAGTCTTGGTATCACGTTCAAGAGAATGATGGTTTTTATTGGGAAAGATACAAAACCTACCTTAAGGTTGTAAAACATTGGGGCGTTGATGTTGTTAATCGTTTGAATAAAACATCGAGCGATGTAATGGATGATTTGGGAAATCCCAAAGATCACAAACGTCCGTTCCAACGAAGAGGTTTGCTTCTTGGAGATGTTCAGTCGGGAAAAACTGCAACATATACTGCTATTTGTAACAAAGCTTCGGATGCGGGATATCGTGTTATTATTGTTCTTGCAGGTATGATGGAAAACCTTCGAGTTCAGACTCAAGAACGTCTGGATGCGGAGTTTGTGGGAGTAGAGAGTAAATATACTCTCGACAAGAAAGCGGATCACGAGATAAAGAATAAACCTGTAGGTGTTGGCAAAATACCTCCAAGCAATCCCGATAAACGAATTGCGTGTTTTACATCTGTTGCAACTGATTTCAACAAGACTACGCTTCGTGCGTTGGGGCTTAGTTTGAGGACGTTAAATGGAACGGCTTTGTTCGTTGTAAAAAAGAACAAAAGTGTTCTTAATAATCTCTACAAATGGTTAATGGAAAATAACGCAGATTATGAAAACGGTCTAATAGATCTGCCTCTTCTGCTCATAGATGATGAGGCTGATAATGCTTCTGTGAATACCAATTCCGAAGAAAGAGATCCCACAGCTATTAATAAAGCAATTAGGGATATATTGAATTGCTTTAGGCAGGCTTCATATTTAGGTATTACAGCAACGCCTTTTGCTAATATTTTTATTAATCCGGAATCGGAAACTGATGAAGCAACCAAAAATCTGTTTCCTAAAGACTTTTTGACGGTATTGCCTACACCAGAGTTATACATTGGCGCAGATAAAATCTTTGGTAATGGCGACGCCGATAACTGGGAGAATGGAAACGCCGTCACACGATGCGAAGGTGTTTATGGCAAAGCGATAATACCGATTTATAATGACGAACAGGACGATTTCTTTGTATTCAAACATAAAAAAGATTTAGCCGACGAATTATATGATATTCCATATAGCATGAAAGAAGCGATTCGCTATTTTGTGATTACGACAGCTATTTGCGATTATAGAAAAGATACGACCGAGCATAGATCTATGCTGGTAAACGTTAGCAGGTTTACATTAGTTCAAAATAGAACAGCTGATTTGATAGATGAATTTTTAGATCAAATAAAAGCAGATTTGGAAAACTATTCTTCATTGCCTTTAGAAAAAGCAATGAAAATCACAAGTATTTCTATGCTTCATGAAGTTTGGGAAAAATATGAACTTGAAGATCTCGCAGGGGTTGAATGGCACGTTCTTCTTGAAGAATACTTGTACAAGGCAGCGAAGCGTATAGAAGTACGTTCAGTTAACCAGCAACACGGAGCATCTTCTCTCAATTATTACGAGTATAAAAACATTGGTATGCGTGTTATTGCAGTTGGTGGAAATAGTTTGTCTAGAGGTCTGACTCTAGAAGGGTTGTGCGTTAGCTATTTTTATCGTAATACGATGATGTATGATACTCTTTTGCAGATGGGCAGATGGTTTGGATATCGTCCTAATTATGATGATTTGTTCAAGGTTTGGATGGGCGAGGAAGCAATTGACTGGTATGGATATATAACCGATGCAGTAAACGAATTGAAAGACGAATTGCGCAAAATGAAACGTCAAAACCAAACACCCGAGGAATTTGGATTAAAAGTACGTCAGGCACCCGGTGCGCTTCTTATAACTGCAAGAAACAAGATGCGTACAGCAACTTCCGTTTCCCGACCTATAACTGTTTCAGGACGTATGCTTGAAACACCTCGTCTTAGAGGTGATAAGCAAACGTTGAAGCAGAACGAAGATTTGTGTCGTTCATTTATTCAAGGTCTTTCGGCATATGAGGGCATACATTACGAGTATGATGTTAATACAAAGGCTCATATTTGGAAAGGTGTACCTAAAAAAGCAATTATAGATTTAGTTCGTGGATTCTCAACGCATCCATGGAACTTGAATTTCCAACCAATTGCGTTAGCGGATTATATTTCTGAAGACGAAAAGGTCCTTGATTTTTGGGATGTCGCTATACCACAGGGCTCAGAGGAATCGGAAGTAGATGTTGATTTAATAGATCGTGTTTTGTCTATAAAACCGGAAGGCAGACAGTTGGAGTGGGACAAGCCGATTACAAATCTTATACGAGTCAACGGACATCACGTTCGAGTTGGTACGGGTGGTTGCTCAAAAATTGGATTGTCTAAAGATACAATCGATGATTTGCGTGCAAAAAGCAAAGCAAACAATGAAAAAATTAACGATCGGACGTACTTGATTAAAGATCGTCGACCACTGGCACTTATACATATCCTTAAGAATACGACAGGTACGCGTACGCCGGAGGACCCCGATATCTTGTTTGCGCTTGGTCTGGGATTCCCGAAAGACGGACTTGAAAGAAAAGCAAATTATATGGTTAATGTCAATGAATTAAAGAACTGGGTAGACATCACAGACGAGGATGATGACGAATATGACAATAAATGAACTGCAGAGAAAATGGGATAGTATATCGCCAAATACCGGAGGATTCTTACTAGTTTCAGGAGATCATCCATTGTCTTTTCACATTGGATATTATGGCGAGCAAATGTGTTTCATGGTTTTGGATACCGGAAAGGTGGAAAAAACTGCTTCTTCTAAAGCAATAAATTCCAGTTGCGTGGAGATGGATAACGGCAAATACGCGCTTCGTTTTTTGTTAAACTATCCTTCATTAAATGAACTTTTTGTCAAGCTATGTTGGGATTTAATAGATTGTTCTCAAAACAATCTGGATCCGATTGCAACAATATTGTCACGCTTTAATAGTTGGATGCGTTTGCTTCAAAAAAGAGGTGAGGGATTGCTTTCACCTTCGGCACAAAAAGGACTTATTGGAGAATTATTATTTCTTAAAGAATTGATGGTTTCTGAAGGTTCTATAAAGGCTTTAAATTCGTGGGTTGGCCCCGAGGGTAGCGATCAGGATTTTATCTGCGAAAATAGCTGGAATGAAATTAAGGCGACAACAATAGCTTCAACTACTGTTGTAATTTCTTCGTTACAACAACTCGACAGAAATGATAACGGTCATCTTGTTGTCTATTTTATGGACAAGACTACTTCAAATGGAGTACAAACACTATCTCTTCCGGAAGTTGTTGACGACGTAAAAAAACTGTTACCCATTGGTGCAACAGATTTATTCCTTTGTAAATTAGCCATGTGTGGATACTATTTAAAGGATAGTGAACGCTATAAAGAAATGAGATACAGGATTTCGGAAAAAAGAGTGTACAGTGTAAAGGATGGATTCCCTAAGTTGACCAGAGGTAATGTTCCTCCCGAAGTACATAACGCAAAATACGAATTAGATCTTTTAACGATTGACCGTTTTAAAATTTAAGGAGATAAAATGGACGTACGTGATTTTCACAAAGATTTTTTGGAAGAAATAAAAGCAACAGCAGCAACAGAAGGCTCTGGTTCAAATGCCGCTTTTGTAAATATTGCAACAAGCTATTTAATTAATGCCGAAGTGTTGTCAGATTTCACACCGGCATTCTATATAGGGACTGGTAAGAACAGCAGGAAAATACGTGTGGATGGTTACGTACTGGATGAATTTGACCTAACATTCAATCTGATTATAGCAGATTACACTGGCGACGAAGATCGAGAAACAATAACCAAAACGTATGCTCAAACACTTTTTGACCGAGTATTATATTTTGTTGAAGAAGTTTATGAGGGGAAGCTACGGAGAGAGATCGAACCAAGCACTCCTGCAGCCGATTTGATCGAATCCCTTGTTCTTCATAAAGATCGCATTCGTAAATTCAGATTGCTATTACTTACCGATGGCTTCATGAGCAATAGAATAAGCGAAATAGATGCCAAAGCTTACAATGGAATACCTGTGGAGTGCCAGATATGGGATATAGATAGAATTTATCGCGTATGTTTTTCGGATTTAGGTAGACAGGATATAGAAATTGATTTTAAGGCATATACAGATGGAAAAGGAATACCTTGTCTGGAAGCGAGTAGCGCGAATAGCGAGGATTATAAAAGCTATCTGTGCATTATCCCGGGCAAGACATTGGCAGACGTCTATGATGCTTACGGAAGCCAATTACTCGAAGGAAATGTTAGATCGTTCTTATCTACAAAAGTTGCGGTTAACAAAAAAATAAGAGAGACCATACTTCGCATTCCTCAGAATTTCTTCGCTTACAATAATGGAGTATCTGCAACAGCAATGGATCTTCACATTGAATCCACCCCAGATGGACGTTTTATCACGTATGCAAAAGATTTTCAGATTATAAACGGCGGACAAACTACCGCCTCGTTATCTAATGCGCGATATAAAGACGGTGCTGATTTGGGACAGATTTATGTTCAGATGAAGCTTACGGAAGTGGATTCTAATGCCGATAAATCAAGCGAGCTCATCCGCAACATTTCTCGATCGTCTAACAGTCAAAACAAGGTTAGCGATGCAGATTTCTTCGCAACACATCCGTTCCACATTCGTATGGAGCAAATTTCCAGGAGAATATTTGCCCCTGCGTCTGGAGGCGCTCAGTATGAGACGAAATGGTTTTATGAAAGAGCGCGTGGACAGTATTTGCAGGCGCAGATGCATATGACTAAATCTCAGAAGGATAAGTTCACTGCGCAAAATCCGAAGAAACAGGTTATAACAAAGACTGATCTGGCGAAATACAGAGATTCGTGGGCTGGTTTGCCTCATGTTGTAAGTAAGGGTGCACAAACCAACTTTATGAAATTTGCAGAAATAATTGATGATGGGTGGAATAAGTCGGATACACGATATAACGATAAGTATTTTAAGGACTCTATCGCCTTAGCGATACTGTTCAAACACACAGAGTGGGTGGTTTCGCATCAGCCGTGGTTTGAACAGGGCTATAGAGCAAACATTGTTACATATTCCATAGCATTGCTTCATCGAATCATTGTTTCGCAGTTTAAAAATATGGATTTGGATTTGCAACTTATTTGGAACAGGCAGCAAGTTCCAGATGTTGTAACAAACGAATTAGTTAGAATTACAAAATTTGTATTTGAAACAATTACTGATCCTCACAGAGGTACGATTAACGTTACTCAGTGGTGTAAGCGCGAAGCTTGTTGGGAAGAGGTTAAAAAATGTTCCTTAAAACTTTCTTCAGAATTTGAAAAGGTTTTAATTAGCAAAGAAGATTCAAAGTCTGTTGAAAAAGAAGCGAAAAAAGAACAGAAACTATATTCGGATGTTGAAGCGCAAGCAAAAGTCTTGGAGTTAGGTGCTGATTTTTGGAAAAAGGTTAATGAGTTTGTAATGTCAAAAAAAGTTCGCATAGGTCCGGATCAGCTTAAAGCTATGACATACGCTATGAAGATTCCTACACAATTTCCAAGTGCATATCAAAGTTTACAGTTGCTCGCTCTTTTAGAGGAAGCAAAAGCAAATGGTTTCAAAGAATAAAGGAGAGGGCGAATGAGCAAATACTCTGTAATTGATTTGTTTGCGGGTGCGGGCGGTTTAAGCCTTGGATTTATGCAAACAGGAAAATATGAAATAAAAGTTGCTTTTGAAAACAATCCAGATATGCAAGACACTTACAAGAAAAATCATCACAATGTTGAAGTTCTGGGTAATGTTTGCGATGCGGACTATTCTGCAATAAAAAGTAAGTACGGAAGCATAGACGTGGTTATTGGTGGTCCGCCTTGTCAAGGTTTTTCAAATGCGAATAGACAAAAGAATACAGCAATTAGTCAGAACAACATGCTTGTTAGACAATATATCCGTGCTATATTAGAGCTTAGTCCGAAAGCTTTTGTAATGGAAAACGTTAGCATGTTGAAATCTGACGTTCATCGGTTTTATTTAACCGAAGAAGATGTTACAATCGTTAAAAACTATAGTATTCCTGTAAAAGAGACATCGCTGTGTCTTTTGGAATCTGAATTTGTTTTTGACGGGGTGCTTAGTATAATCAAAAGTAAAGAGTCCGTACTACAGTACCTTTGGGATGAGAAGCATTATGCTGAATTGAACGTGATATATAAGGCTACAAAAAATCCTATCAAATTAGTTGAAGCATTGAAAAAACACAAAAAGAGTCTTCTTGAGTTTTCTAAGCATCACATTAATAACTCGGACGATTTTATATTAAAAGCTGATTCTGAGGCATTTTCTGCTATTGTTCATTACTTTGAAAATGGCAGTGATAGTGAATCTATCAAAACTTCCATCTCAAAAGCAATTATGTTCCAACGAATGCTAAGCAAAGCGAAAGAGATATATGACAACAATATAGTAGTAGAAAAATATGAAACAGCTACAGATATCAACGCGATTATCAAATCATATGCAGTATATGATTATTTGAAGTGTATTCTGGAGTCAAAAAAACATGGATATGTGATTAGTAGTGATGTTCTTTGTGCTGCGGATTACGGAGCGCCACAAAAACGTATGAGGTTTGTTGCAATAGGCATAAAAAAGAACATCTCTCCCAAAGTTGCGTTACCTAAAGGAAAATTTGACGAAGATGAATATTACACCGTAAGAGATGCTATTGAAGATCTTGAGGATGTTGATGCTATAACAGATGTAGCAGCAGATGTAGGTATACAGCTTAAGCATAAGTCAGTTGGAGAACTTGCAACAATTCTTAGAGACAGCTCTACTCTTTACAACCATGTAATAACCAAAACTACTGACGTTGCGATGGAGCGATTCAAGGCTTTAAAACAAGGTCAAAATTTCCATGCATTATCGGAAGAGTTGAAAACGAACACATACACAGATGTAACAAGAACACAAAATACAATTTATCTTCGATTGAACTATGACGAACCAAGTGGAACTGTTGTGAACGTTAGAAAATCCATGTGGGTTCACCCCACTCAAAACAGGGCAATAAGCGTTAGAGAAGCTGCACGTTTACAAACGTTTCCAGATAGTTTCGTTTTCTGTGGTTCGAAGGATAAACAGTATCAACAAGTAGGAAATGCAGTGCCGCCGATTATGGCTAAAGCAATCGCGGAAAAGCTGTCCAAGTTGTTAGATAAATAAACATAATTTAGGGGAATGGTATGCCAATCGAATCAGTCGATAAGAATGTAATACATAGAGCTTATTATTACGCTAACTGCGATGAGTTTTTAAAAGCACCAGAGTCAGAAATACGTGATGAAATAGTCCAGCATTCTATGCAGTTTGATTTAACTGCTCAGCAGAACATTGCATGGAATGAAGAAATACGCATTTTGAAACAAGTTATGCGTGAGTTAGGTGATGGACAAATTGCTTTTGAATATACCATTCCTCGAATGGGGAAAAGAGTTGACGTTGTCATTATTAGAAAGGGACAGGTATTCATTCTTGAATTCAAGGTTTTTGAGGATGAATATCCTAAGAATGCTGAGGATCAGGCTGTCGACTATGCAGTTGATTTGCATAATTTCCATGAAGCGAGTCACGAAACCGATTTGTTTCCAATTCTAGTGTGTACTGCGGCGCCTACTGTCTCCAACAATATTGAATTGAGGAATCATACAGCATCGCCAATGCGTTGCAACGAGTATAATCTCGCGTCGGAAATAAAAAGAATTTCAGATGTGTTTTATGA
Organism: Eubacteriales bacterium; assembly: GCA_045657165.1. Classification (GTDB taxonomy): domain Bacteria; phylum Bacillota; class Clostridia; order Oscillospirales; family CAG-272; genus UBA1740. Next base: position 1,894 of record JAZOSP010000067.1, on the reverse strand, counting down.
TAACAAAGAGATTGACGCTAACGCTTGGATTAATTCCTCGTACAAGCCTACGCCTACGATTATTGAGGCGGCACAGGCGTTATATACAGGTCATGATGTGCGTGAGATATCCCACAAGGAAAGCGATGACAACGACATTGCTGTTACGACAGCATGCATCGATGAGATCATTGAGAATAGTAAAAGAAACGGTTGGAAATCTATTTGCTTTGTAACCGGTGTTCCCGGAGCAGGCAAGACATTGGTAGGATTGAATATTGCGAACCGTCGTCATCGATTCAAAGAGGGTGATGAAGAGCATGCAATATTTCTTTCGGGTAATGAACCTCTTGTTACGGTTCTTCAGGAAGCGTTAACAAACGACCAAAACGAGAAAAGAAAACAGCATTGTGCTGATTGTAAGAAGAAAAATCGTAAGGTCGATTGTGATGGGTGTGATTTCGATTTAACGAAGGCAGAAATTCGATCTGAAACTAAAAGCTTCATTCAGATGATACATACCTTTAGAGACGATTCCTTGCTAGAAGGACATCCTGCGCCTATCGATAAAATCGCGATTTTTGACGAAGCTCAGCGCGCATGGAAGAAGGAGCAACTTTCTAAGTTTATGCGCACGAAAAAAGGACAGCCGCATTTCAATATGTCTGAGCCCGAATGTCTTATTGAATATATGAATCGCCATCAAGATTGGGCAACTATTGTTTGCTTAGTTGGTGGTGGTCAAGAGATTCACGATGGTGAAGCCGGAATTAGTGAATGGTTCAACGCGTTGAACACCTGTTTCACAGACTGGAAAGTCTTTTGTTCAGACCGAATGACCGATAGAGAATATGTTGGTGACAGCTCGGTAGACAAGCTTCTATCTAATGTAGAGCTACACAAGAGAAGCGAGCTTCACTTGTCGGTTTCTATGAGAAGCTTTAGAAGCGAGCTTGTATCTGCGTTTGCTAAGGCTGTTATAGATGTTGATTTGGATGAAGCGAGACGCTTATATGCTCAAATCACTGAACTGAATGCTGACGGTAGCATGAAATATCCCATTCTCATAACTCGTGATTTGTCGAAAGCGAAGCAATGGGTGAAGGATGTTAGCCTTGGAACTGAGCGATATGGCATCATTGCAAGCTCTGGTGCTAAGCGCTTAAGAGCAGATGGAGTTATTGTTCCGAAGGATATCGAGGTAGAGAAGTGGTTCTTGGAAAGCAAAGACGATGTAAACTCCTCGTACTTCATGGAGGTAGCTGTTTCCGAGTTTAAAATACAGGGATTGGAAATTGATTACTCTGTTGTAGCCTGGGAAGGTGACTATAGATTTAATCATGGAGCGTTTACATACAATAAATTCGAGGGTTCGTCTTGGAAGAAGATTAATAGTGAGATAGAACGCGATTATTTGAAGAATTCTTATCGTGTGCTACTAACTCGTTCTCGCCAGGGATTTATTATTTATGTGCCCAAAGGGAACGAAGAGGATATTACTCGCGATCCGGCTTTTTATGATGAGACATACGCATATTTGAAGAGTATAGGGATAGTAGAGATTTAATTATGGTAGAAGTTGTAGCAGCTCTTATATGGAAAAACGATAAATTCATGATCTGCCAACGCCCGGCACACAAGGCGAGAGGTCTCCTTTTGGGAGTTCGTTGGTGGTAAGGTAGAGCCGGGAGAAACAAAGGAACAGGCTTTGGTTCGGGAGTGTCGGGAAGAGCTGGATGTGTCGGGTTCGGTTGGTGACATTTTTATGGAAGTGGTTCATAAATATCCGGACTTGACGGTACGTTTAACGTTGTTTGATGCAGCCATTGCCGAAGGAACACCTAAAAAACTGGAGCATCACGATATTCGCTGGATTACTGTAGGGGAAATTGACGATTACACGTTCTGTCCTGCC
>JAZOSP010000066.1:0-1319 GCA_045657165.1 Eubacteriales bacterium | reverse complement strand
TATCGCGCGGGTTTCAGCTGCAACTACAACTACGCGCACCACCTTCAGGGATGGAACGATATTCGTCCTGAACTCTACCGTCCTATGATGTTCGTCTACGGTTGCGGCTCCGGATGCATCGATACTCTTTCGTGGGAAGGTTTCCGCGAAGGTTTGGACGATATCAGATATGCGACCAAGCTTCTTCAGCTTGCTAAGCCTTTGTCGCGCTCCTCCAACGTTGACGCGCGCTATACGGCCAGAAAGGCTCTTAAGCTTCTCGCTGACACTGACGGTGACGATATGGATTTGACAACGCTTAGGTTAGAGATGATTTCGTATATCGAAAAACTCGCCAAGTTCTCTAAATAATGATTTGTAAAAGGAGTTTTGAGATGAAAAAACTTGTTCCGTTTTGTATTTCCGCTGCCTTCATCGCTGGCTGCTCTTTAATTCAGTCGCCGTCGTCTGATGTCGATTCAAAGACGGTTGCACCGGCTAAAAGCGCCGCGAACGCGGCTTCAAAGCCCGCAGCCAAAGCTAAGGCCCCTACCATTTATGACATAATGAAGGCTGAGGTCGGCAACTACAGCTGGCCTACGATACCGTATGTTGAATTGATCGCCAAGCTTGACAAACTTCGCGAGCGTCCCGACATTGCCGCAAACGCCAGCTTCTGTGCGGTTATTGATCAACATATCGTAAAGGCCTGTAAGCGCTCGCCTTGGCAGAAACTTAAACTTTGGGATCCTAATCTCCGTCATGAGATTCCCAAGTACGCCTATCGCAACCTTTATAACGTAAAAGGCGTAACTCAAGCCCAGAAGGTTGAATTCGTGTGGGCATTGGTCGAGTATTACGCCGGCGAGGAGAAGTGGTTCGAGGCCGAGCAGGTTGTTCGTGACGCCGTCGCATCGGTCGTGGACGCAGATCCCAAGCGCCGCGCAAGAACCCAATGGAGTTTCAAGGTTTATCTCATCAGCCTTGCAAAATGGCGCTTCAACTATGCCGAGGCTTGGAAACTTTTGGACGAGTATTCCAAGGTTGACCCCCGCGCGGCCGCAAAAATCGCCACGACCCTTTCTCAAGAGGAAACCGGTGGGCCTGATAAAGCCGTTAAGTTCTGGCGTAACGCCGATGATCTTTACGGCAAGATTATGTCGTATTACGGAGCCAATCCGAACTGCAAAAAGCCTGCCGATCTGGCCGATCGCGCGTACGCGTTTGTAACGAATGCCGCGAATAACGCCGGTCGAAGGATTGAAATATGCTGCATGCTTTACAACTATGATAATTCCGAGCGTTCGCGTAATGCGCGCAAGTCCCTTAAGGGAATTAAC
>JAZOSP010000065.1:0-18700 GCA_045657165.1 Eubacteriales bacterium | reverse complement strand
GACTGGCCCGGCTTTACAAGACGTATTGTTGAGAAGGCTATTGATAACACTCGCTGCATATTCTTCAACGGAGCGCAGGGCGACATCAACCACGTAAACGTGCACCCGAAGGGCGGCGACCTTAACGATATGTTCATAGACTTCGACGACGTATCGCGCGGCTACGGCCACGCGCGCCATATGGGTCAGGTTGTTGCCGGTGCTGTTATGCAGGTTTACGATAAGGTTGCGTACACCGAGGTTGACTCGATAGATTACATTCAGCGCGACGTTGAAGTTCCCTCTAATAAGCCCACCCCCGAGGAGATGCCTCTTGCGCATAAGTACAATGATTTACATAAGGCAGGACGCGACGACGAGATACCCTACACGGGTATGATGCTTACCACCGTTGTTGCCGAGGCGGCAAGAAAGGTTAGACTTGAAAACGGTCCCGACACCTTCCCACTCCACTTCAGCGCGGTAAAGATAGGTAACGTAGCCTTCTTCGGTATCCCCGGTGAGCCCTTTATGGCGATAGGCAAGTCGATTAAGGAGCTTCCCGGTTGGGACCTCATTTTCCCGACCTGTAACACTAATGCAAAGGTTGGATATTTCCCGAACACCGAGGCATACGAGGAGGGCGGCTACGAGGCAGGCTCCTCTCCCTTCAAGGTAGGCGTTGCTGAGAGAATTGTCGAGTCGGCAGCCGAGATTTTAGGCGAGCTCAAGTAAGTAATAACAAGATGGCTACTGCGTGCAGTAGCCATCTTGTTTGTTTTTTACTTAAAACAGGGAAACGTCGGGAAAGGTCGAGGGATATATTTTCACTGGAGCCGAAAAAAATCCTCAAAACTCTTGAACTTTACCGAAATATGTGGTACAATAATACATTATAGCAATAACCCTCTATGGAGAGAAAATTATGGAAAGAAAGCTTATACGTGAAATTTACAAAGCACCCGACGCCTTTGGCGGCAAGACGGTAACCGTCGGCGGCTGGGTCAGAAACCTCAGAGATTCCAAGGCGTTCGGCTTTATCGACCTTAACGACGGCTCGTATTTTAAGAGCGTGCAGGTCGTTTTTGAGCGCGAGGTTATAAATAACTATGATGAGATTGCCGCGATGAACGTGGGCGCCGCCCTTGTGGTGACCGGTGTGCTCACCCTCACCCCCGAGGCAAAGCAGCCCTTTGAATTAAAGGCTACCGAAATCAAGGTGGAGGGCGCGTCAACCCCCGATTATCCCTTGCAGCCCAAGCGCCACACGGTAGAGTTCCTCCGCGAGCAGGCGTACCTGCGCCCGAGAACAAACCTTTTCTCAGCGGTTTTCAGAGTGAGAAGTGAGGTGGCGTACGCAATTCACTCCTTCTTCCACAACCGTGGCTTCGTTTACGTGCATACTCCCATCATCACCGCTTCGGACTGTGAGGGGGCGGGCGAGATGTTCAGAGTTACAACGCTTGATATGGAAAACCCTCCGAAACTTGAGGACGGCAGCGTTGACTACTCAAAGGACTTCTTCGGCAAGAGCGCCAACCTCACGGTTTCCGGTCAGCTTGAGGGCGAGACCTACGCTATGGCGTTCGGCAACATCTACACCTTCGGTCCTACCTTCCGCGCTGAGAACTCGAACACCGCGCGCCACGCGGCAGAGTTTTGGATGATTGAGCCTGAGATTGCCTTTGCAGACCTTAATGACGACATGGCGCTTGCGTGGGACATGATAAAATATATCATAAATCACGTAATGGACAACTGCACTGAGGAGCTTGAGTTCTTCAACAAGTTCGTTGACAAGACCCTTCTTGACAGACTCACAGCACTCCGCGACGCAGACTATGCAAAGGTTACCTACACCGAGGCAATTGACGTGCTTCTTAAATCGGGTGAGAGCTTCAAGTATCCTGTATATTGGGGCGTCGACCTTCAGACCGAGCACGAGAGATACCTCACCGAGCAGGTTTATAAGAAGCCCATCTTCCTTATCGACTACCCGAAGGACATCAAGGCGTTCTATATGCGCCTCAACGACGACGGCAAGACTGTTGCCGCCATGGACCTTCTCGTTCCCGGTGTCGGTGAGATTATCGGCGGCTCGCAAAGAGAGGAAAGGCTTGACGTTCTTACCGCGCGTATGGCAGAGCTCGGACTCAAGGAGGAGGACTATTGGTGGTATCTAAACCTCCGCAAGTACGGCGGCACAAAGCATGCGGGCTTTGGACTCGGCTTTGAGAGAATTATTATGTACCTCACGGGCGTGTCGAATATCCGCGACGTGCTACCTTATCCGAGAACGGTAGGAAATGCAGAGTATTAAAAGGGTTAGATATTTTGTATATATTTGCGAGTATGCTCGCTCGGAGTAGGTAACTACACCGTCGCTCACACCTCACAAATCTATATCAAAATCTCGTCCCCTCCAAAGAAAATGGCAACTCTTCCGAGTTGCCATTTTCTTTTATTTGATTTTGGTGACCGTCAGCGTTTTACCCGACACCTTGAAAAATATCTCGTGCTCCCCAAAGGTCATTCCGTAAACTCTTTCGGGGTCGTCCTGATACGAGGGGCGCGGGTCGTCAGAGAGCAGCTTTATAAGCGGCTCTCTCTTGTCAATCTCAATCCTTTCAATAAGCGCCTCGGGAAAGTCGACTTTCAGTGAATAATCGCGCACGGGGTCGGCAAAGCCGCCTTTTGCGTCGGGGTGCGAGTCGGTATAGGCAAGGTAGGGCTTTACGTCATAAATCGGCGTGCCGTCAAGCATGTCAGCTCCCGAAACAATTAACACGGGGCCGAGCTTCTGGTCGTTTTCAATGCCTACGAGCTTTACCGAGGATAGCCCTATCGGGTTGGGTCTATACGGCGAGCGTGTTGCGAAAACACCCATGCGCCTATTACCGCCAAGGCGCGGCGGTCTGACGGTCGGCGACCACCCATCACGCTCCGCCTCGGAGAAATGCCATATCAGCCAAAGGTGCGAGTAGCCCTCAATGCCTCGAAACGCCTCCTTTACCCTGTACTCGGGCTCAAAGACTATCCGCGAGAGTAGCCCCTCGACACGCCCCGATTGCCTCGGTATTCCGAACTTTTCCTTAAAATCGTTATGTATTTTTGCAATAATCTTCATCTTTTTTACCGTTCCTTCCTATTCATTTTATCATAAAAGTCGGGGTAAAGCAACATAAATAAAATAAAGACGGCTTTTTATTGACTTTCGCCGACTTTGGTGGTAAAATAGTTAGGTACGGAAAATATTGAGGAATGGTGAAAAATGCAGAAGGAAAGAGAATTATTTGAAAAAGCTCCGGTAGGAAAGGCACTTGCGACGCTCGCTGTGCCGACTATAATAAGCCAGCTTATAACTATGATATATAACCTTGCCGACACCTTCTTTATCGGCACGACAAACGACGACTCGAAGATTGCGGCAGCCTCGCTCTCCTTCGTGCTCGTGTTTGCCATGGCGTGCCTGTCTAACCTCTTCGGCGTTGGCGGTGGAAGCCTGATATCGAGGCTTCTCGGTGAGAGGCGCGAGGCTGACGCCGCGCGCGTGTCGTCATTCTCGTTTTACGGCTCAATCCTCGCGGGAGCGGTATATTCTGTTCTCACGCTCGTCTTTATGGAGCCGCTGCTCCGCCTTATCGGCGCAACCGACTCGAGCATAGGATTTGCCGCCGACTACGCCTTCTGGGTCGTTGTCATCGGTGCCGTGCCCTCAACCGTGTCCGTTACTATGTCGCACCTCCTTCGCAGCGTTGGCTACGCAAAGCAGGCGAGCATAGGACTTGGGGCGGGGGGCGTGTTAAATATTTTGCTTGACCCTCTCTTCATGTTCGTGATACTCGAGCCGGGTAACGAGGTTGCGGGCGCGGCTATTGCAACGCTTATCTCAAATGTCGCAGTGCTCGTCTATTTCCTCGTTATATTCTTCCTTATAAGGCGCAAGACCGTCCTTTCGATATCACCGACAAAGGTTATCCCCACAAGGGCGCACATCGGCGCTGTCTTTGCGGTAGGCTTTCCCTCAGCGATAGGCACGCTCTTTGCCTGCCTCTCAAACACGGTTATGAACAAGCTCGCCTCGGGCTACACCGACTCTGCGGTTGCCGCGATAGGCGTGGCAAAGAAGATAGATATGCTCCCGATGAACGTTGGCATGGGTCTTTGCCAGGGTATGATGCCCCTCGTTGCCTACAACTACGCTGCAGGCAATTATAAGCGAATGAAGGCATTCTCCGATGCGGCGCGCACCGCAGGAATACTGTTTGCCATAGTTTGCCTCGTCGGCTTTGAGTTCTTTGCCGAGCCGCTTATCCGTATCTTCATAAACACCGATACGGCAGTGCCACTCGGTATAGATTTTCTCCGTATCCTATGCATAGCCGTGCCGCTTATGATTCTGAATTTCCAGATGAACTTCACCTTCCAGGCGATGGGAATGGGCAAGGAATCCTTAATACTTTCCTCTATGCGTCAGGGAATCGTTAATATACCCTTGCTCTTCTTAATGAACCATTTCTTCGGCCTTTACGGTATAGTCTGGACACAGCTTATCTCCGACCTTATCACCACCTCGGTGTCCATAATTCTTTACAGGCGCGCATACGGTCGCCTGACGAGACGGATAAATAATTGAATGACGGAAAATAGCGGGAAAGGATGACCCGTGTAAAAAATGCTATTGCCTCATGCGAGGCAATAGCATTTTTTTATTTCAGCTTTTCGTAAATTTCAAGGAGTCTGTTGTATTTCGCAACTCTCTCGCCCCTCGCGGGTGCACCTGCCTTGATAAAGGGCGCGCCTGTCGCTACTGCGAGGTCTGCGATAAAGGCATCGCACGTCTCTCCCGAGCGATGAGATACTACGTGAGAGTAGCCCTCGCCCACAGCTCTCTCGATTACCGATAGCGTTTCTGTCAGTGTGCCTATCTGATTCGGCTTTATCAGTATGGCGTTGCCGAGTCCGCGCTCAATCCCTGCGCGCAGTCTTGCCTCACTCGTAACGAAAAGGTCGTCGCCGACGAGCATAATTTTGTCGCCTATTGCCTCGGTAAGCCGACGCCAGCCCGCAAAATCGTCCTCTCCGAGTCCGTCCTCAATTGAAAATATAGGGTACTTACTTATCAGCGCCGAGTAGTAGGAAATTAACTCGTCAGGGAAGTACTCGCGCCCGCTTTTAGTCATAATATACTTTTCACCGACAGTCCACTCGCTTGAGGCAACGTCGAGAGCAAGCTTGATTTTGTCTGTGCCGTAGCCCGCGAGGGCTATTGCCTCGACGATAAGCTCGATTGCCTCCTCGTCGCTTTTAAGGCTTGGCGCATAGCCGCCCTCATCTCCCACCGTGCGAGAGTAGCCCTCGCGCTTAAGGAGTGTACCGAGTGCCGCATATATTTCTGCCGCAGCACGCATAGCCTCACTAAAATCCTCTATCCCCACGGGTGCTATCATAAATTCCTGTATCTCCACGTTGTTTGAGGCGTGAGCGCCGCCGTTCAGAATGTTGAGCATAGGCACGGGCAGAGCCTTCTGCCTTTTGCCTCCGAGGTATTCGTAAAGCTCGACGCCCAAGCTCTGCGCGGCAGCACGTGCTACCGCGAGAGATACCGCAAGGGTCGCGTTTGCCCCGAGCCTTGATTTGCTACCCGTGCCGTCGAGAGCTATAAGCGCGCCGTCAATCTTCGCGCCCTCGCTCGCACTCATGCCTATAATTTTTGACGATATTTCTCCTCGTACTGCCCCTATGGCAGAGAGAACGCCGCGACCGCCGTAGCGTGAGCCGCCGTCACGCCTCTCGTGTGCCTCGTGCGCCCCCGTCGAAGCTCCTGAGGGAACAGACGCCACGCCCCTCGTACCGTCCTCAAGCACTACCGTCGCCTCAACAGTCGGGTTGCCGCGCGAGTCGAGTATCTCTCTTGCATACAGACCTGTTATTTTATCACTCATATCTATCTCCCTTTTTCGTTTTTTCTATTATTGACGGATGAAAGATACGGTATGCAGGATGAAACGAAAAGGACTGCGCTTGTGTGCACAGTCCTTCCAAATGTCAAAAAATGTAAACTAATATTGATATTTATCGCGTTTATAAGTTTATTCCGTTCCAACCCCAGCGGTCAAACTCAGTGTATTTTACGTAAATTCTGTCCTTTGGAAGTGCGAGGACGTCGGACATTATCTCGCATATTTTAGCGGTGAGAGCCGCATACGACGAGTCATCGGCGTGACCGAGGATATCCACCTCAATCATTGCCGCGTCTCCATCTACTCCCGCAAACGCCATATCAAGCTCGCCGCGGAATGAGAGCATGAGCCACTTGTCGGTTTTCCCGGGTATGAGCTCTATTGCCTTGCCGAGCCTCTCACGCAGCTCTGCCGCCTCGGCTTTTCCTATTTTTCTTGTGGTTTTCGTTTCAATATAGGGCATAGTGTTTATCCTTTCCGGCTTGTGTTTTCAATATAGTTCATAACGTCAACGTAGGTGTAAAGCGAGCCAAGGCATACAAGCACGCGCCCGTCTTTTTTTGCATCTGCTATCGCCGCGGCGAGCGCCTCGCCTATACCACTGTAGTGCAGCGCCTCCACTCCGCACCGTTGAAGCTCACTTGCATACTCCTCAGCCGTTAGGGCTCGTGGGTTGTCGGGCGTTATCGTGTAGGCGCGAGAGGCAACCTCTGATATGCGGCTTGCGATATACGAGTAGTCCTTGTCGCGAAGCACCCCTGAGAAAACGTAAACGCGCTCCTCACCAAGATAATGCTTTATACTCTCTACCGCCGACGCTATTCCCTCGGGGTTGTGCGCGCCGTCAAAGATAACGGTCGGCTCGCGCATTATTATCTCAAATCTTCCGCACCAGCGCGCACCGCGAAGCCCCTCGTGAAGCACCGCGTCGGATATCTCAAGTCCCATCTTGCGCAGAAGCTCTACCGCCTCAATAACGGTAGCAGCATTTTTGGGCTGATAAAGACCGAGCAGGGAGAGCGCGTATTTTTCGCCGCGATAGGAAAAGTGCGTGCCGAAAAGGTCTGCGTGCGTGATTTCGAGTTCCCCGTGCAAGACTCTCGCGTATGGCGAGCCAAGCCTCTCTGCCGTATCTCTTATAACCGCCTCGGCGTCGCCATCCTCGCCGCCGAAGAGAACGGGGGCGAGGTCCTTTATAATCCCTGCCTTCTCCGCGGCAATCTTTTCTACCGTGTCACCAAGAAAGGCTGTGTGGTCAAGCGCAATTCCCGTAATAACTGAGAGAAGCGGCTCGCGTATCACGTTGGTTGAGTCGAGCCTGCCGCCCATTCCCGCCTCGAGCACCACGACGTCGCACGCCTCCTCTAAAAAGTAAAGAAAGGCGATAGCCGTGATAAGCTCAAACTCGGTGGGCTTGTCCGCCATTGAGTCGGCGATAGGGCGCACTGTCTCGGTAATCCTTGCAAGCGCCTCGTCGGAAATACTTTCGCCGTTAACCCGCATTCGCTCGTTAAAGCGGTAGATGTATGGCGAGGTGTAAAGACCGACCTTGTAGCCCGCGCAGCGTAAAACCGAGTCGAGCATAGATGAGGTTGAGCCCTTGCCGTTAGTGCCGGCAACGTGTATGAATTTTAACCTTCTTTCCGGGTGACCGAGCCTTTCGCAAAGCTCGCTTATGCGCTCAAGCCCCGGCTTGCAAAAGCTCCATGATATGCCGTGTATATATTCAAGTGCCTCGTCGTAGGTCATTTTTATCTCTCCCTTATTCCTATGTCGTCGGTCAGACGTCTGAACGTTCCGTTCTTGAAGAGGAGCGCAAGTATCAGTATCTCAAGCGGCGCAATTACAAGGTAAAGCGGTATGCGCCAAAGCACCGCAAGTCCGTAAAAGGCGTAAAGACCTATCGGCTTTATTATCATCGAGCCAACGGCGTGCGCTGTCGCGCCTGCTAAAATGACCTGACCCGTGCCGCGTTTTTTAATAATAAACCGTGAAACAAGCCCGGATATTACGCCGACCGCGGCAGCCCCGAGCGTGACCACGAGATTTGGTGGGTAGGTCTGCCCCGACAGAAGATAGCTGATAAGGTCAGAGCCGACGCCGACGACTCCGCCGACGACGGGCCCGAACAGTATGCCCGAGAGAATTATCGGGAAATTCTCAAAGGTAATCCGAAACAGCCCGCCGCCGAAATTCAAAACACTCTTGCAGAAAATGCCGATTACAACGCTCATAGCGATAAGCATTGCGGCAAGCGTGAGAGCTCTCACGCCGTTTTTTTCAAAATCTTTTTTCATAAAAAAATACCTCCATTTCACAGATTTACCTCTCTGCACCATGGGGTATCGAAAAAGCCGCTATGCGGTATTACCTCGGTAACAGTGGGATGCGGATGATATATCGCAGGTGCATAGCACCTTTTCGTCCGTATGACAACTCCCCGTCCACACGGCACTGAACGCATATCTTCCTACTCTGTTATTTATGAGGATAGTATAGCACAAATTATGCGGAAAAGCAATAGCTTTTTACAAAAATATGTAAGGTCTCCTCTCAGTGAGGAGACCCGTTGTTAAAGCGTTCCGCTGACGGTGAGGACGGTTACACCTGGCGTCACGGTTATAACACCGGTCGTGGGGTCCTGCGCGTAGGTCGCGGCAGGGACGGTTATAGCGCCCGGGAGCGTCGTAAAGCTGCCGGTTGCCTCGTCGTAGGTGTAGGCCGTGCCCTCGGCGACAGTAGCACCGTCAATGGCGACTGTAATATCCGAGAGTGCGGGGTCAAAGACGTCGGTTACGATGAGGTCGTCGGTTGCGACGGCGGCGGTGTTGCCCGTATTCTGAATGATGAAGCTGTAGGTTATCTCACCGCAGCCCGTGACCACCTCGGGGCTTGCCGTCTTGGTGATGGAAAGCTCGGGCGCCTCGAGTACGGGTACTGCCGCCGTATCGCTGACGGTGTTGCAAAGTCCCTCGCCCGTAAGAGTCGCGGTGTTGGTTATAACAGAGCCCGGGGCGAGGGGTGCGAACTCGTTAGCCCTCGCCTCGTATATCAGCATTGCCACACTTCCCGAGGGAACCGAAATCCCCGTGACGGTGAGAGTGCCGTCCTCCGCCGTCACCGTGGGTGAGGGCAGAAGCACTCCGTCAACGTAATATTTTAATGTGTCCGGCACGTATTCAAGTGGCGTGACCGCCATGCCGCCTGCTATGGTGTAGGTGCCGAGATCGTCGGTGAGCGTGAGGTTTGTCAGCGCTGTCGCACCGTCGTTCGGAATGCTGATGACGTAAGCCACAGCGTCGCCTGCGGCATAGCTTGCGGAAACCGCGGTTTTCGACATGCTCGCGGCGTCGACTATCTCTGCCGCAGTGGTGTTAGAGTTGATTCGCTGACCGCCGAACAGGAGCGTCGCCTGATTGTAAAAGGTTGCCATTTTTTATCTCCTTTGCTTTTCGCGGTAGGCAATTTGTGCCTACAGTGTCATTATATGACAAATAGTCGCGCGGTGATAGAAAAATGGCGAAAAAGGTCAGGGAAGCCTCGAGCGTGAGGCAGTGAAATATATAATCTGCCTTTCCTTCGCAAGATTGCGTACGAGAGTTAGTGCCGCACCGAGACGCCCATCGTCAAATGCGCAAAACGGGTCGTCGAGAATAAGAAACGGTGTCTCGTTCGTGAAAAGCGCGTCGGCTGCGGCAAGCCTTGCCGCAAGACTGTAAAGGTCGCGAAGGGCGCGGCTGTACGCCTCGTACGGATGGGTTGTGCCGCCCTCGGTTCTCGTAATTTTCAGTGAGGTGTCAAGGTTCAGATTCGGCGTCTCCGTGAGCCTCTCAAGATAGCCTTTGAAATATTTCTCAGCCCTTCCTATGTGCTTTGAGGCAAGACTCTCGTTCGCAGCTCTGAGTCGTTCCGAGCTTTCTCTTATAATTTCGAGCTCTCCCTCGCAAAGTAATAGCTCGCGCTTCAGCTCCTCAAGGCTCGTACGCAGCTCATAGGCATGCGATAACGAATCGAGCGTCCTCTCGTGACGGCTGATAAGCTCTGCTCGCTCCTCGTATAGCTCGCGTCTCGAAAGGTCAAGCCCCTCTCGCTCGCCGTCGAGCCTCGCAAAGTCCGAGCGCGCACTTGCTCTTCCGCGCCGCGTGCGTACGAAAAACAGGATAAGAGAGAGTGCGCCAAGCGCCGCGGCGGGCAGGTACAATAAGACGTTCACTGTCGCACCTAATAGGAAAAGTGCAGCTGACAAGGCAAGCCCCGCAATAAGAGCGAGAGTAACTGCAGTGCGGCCTCTTCGTTTGCCGCCGACAAGCTCTGTTTGCTTGCTTCTTATGCTGTCAACACCGCCATCAAGCGACCCAAGCCTCTCCGAGAGCCCCTCAAGCGCCGCCTCCTCGCCTCTTGCCTTTTCCTCAAGCGGCTCAAGCGCCGCGAGAGCACGGCAAAGCTCGCCGATTTTTGCGCGAAGCGAATCAATCTTACCGCCGCCACCCTTTTTGACGTAATATTTTCTTTGCTCCTCCAAAACCTCGAGTGCTTTGTCAAGCCTCTCCGACTCGGCAAGCGTGTCGGCGGGACTTGAGAGCCTTGCCGCAACCGTCGGGTTGCTCGTGTCAGGCGAAAGATTTTTCTCCGAAAGAAAAGCGGTGCGCTCAAAGCCGTCGGCGTCAACGCCGAAAAGCTCCTCGCCTACCTTTTCACTAAAATCCGAGCACTCGCGGCCCGTCACGGTATTAAAGAAGTGATAGGTGTCCTCGGAGGGCCTTTTGCCAAAGCTGCGCTCTATTCTGTACCGCCCCCTCGCGCACTCAAGCGTTAGCGAGCCGCCGAAGCTGCCGCCGCCCCACGGCATATAGCGCCGCCTGTCGTTTTCGTAAAGGCTCGTCTTTTTCGTGTCGCCTATGCCGTAGAGCATAGCCTTGATAAAGGCGGCAAGAGTGCTCTTGCCCGTGCCGTTGTCCGATAGCATAGAGTTAAGACCGTCCTTAAGCTCAAAGCTTTTTTTCGAAAGACAGCCGAAATTTTCTATATAACCGCTGATAATTCTCATAGTCACACCCCGAAATACGCCTCGCCCTCAAGGGCTGCAAGAGAGCAGGCAATAATTTTTTCCTTTTGCAAGTCGGTGAGTGTTTCATCGGCCATGACCGAGCGTACAAGCTCGCCGCGAAGAGAGCTGTCAAGCTCGTAATCCTCGGGGCTTATCCTTATTCTCGTCGCGTCGCAAAGCTCTGAGTGGAAAAATCTATCCATAGTCGACTCGCGTATAGCCTCGGTGTCGCGCCAGAGGTCTGCTCCGACTCGCCCAACGAGGCTTGCGCGCACAAGGTCGGAGGAGGGGATAGCCGCTAACTTCTCAAAAAGCGTCCGTTTTATATCCGCCTCGGTGTGTGCCGAGCTTATATCAATCTCCACCGAGTGCAGAGCTCTCCGCGCAGTCTTTATAAAGGTATGGTATGGCGGCGGCGAGTCGGTATCGATAATTACCGCGCCGCAATCCCCACACTCGTCAAAGCCGCGACCCTCGGGTGTGCCGGAATATACCGCAACACCGCGCTCGTCTATCGGGCATGACGAGTACTTATGATAGTGACCGAGCGCGAGATAATCAATCCCCCGTCCTGCCGCTTCTTTTATCCCTATCACGCCTCGCTCCTCCGAGGCGGCACGGATTTCGCCGTGTAAAACTACTATATTTTTTGTGTCACGCGGCAGGCTGAGCGTGTCAAACATACCATCGCAGGTCGCGGCTCTGCCGGCTATTACAACCGACCCCGTGTTAAAATAAGTCCATTCCTCGCCGAATATAAAGAGGTTTTTCGGCAGCTCTCCGACACCGCGTGTGAGGGCTTGACCCTCGTGGTTGCCGCCAAGATAGTAAAAGTCGAGGTCGGCAGCGGTGGAAATCGCCGTGAGCACCCCCTCCCGCACACGTGCAGACACGAGCGCCCTGTCAAAGAGGTCGCCCGCGATTATAACAGCCCTTGCAGAAGATTCACGCGCCTTGTCGATAAGGCGCGCAAGGCCCTCTGACAGCTCGCGCCGCCTTGTTGCCGCCGCCATAGGGGAGAGGCGAGAGGTAAGAGGTGAGTCTATATGAAGGTCTGAGGTATGTAAAATTTTCATTTTTATCTCCCATAGCTCGAGGTCCACGAGCTTATACTAAGCGGTGAGCGCGTTGGTGCGACAGTCAAAACAAATGCACTATTTTTTCAAAAATATTATACTATTTTCCCTTGCAATTGTCAAGCGGATGGTATATAATTATATATGTGCGCGGGGAACAACCCTTTTCGCGCGCTAACGTAAATTTCGGGAGGACTCTATGAACTTTTGCATAGGCGTTGACCTCGGCGGCACTAATATCGCTGTCGGAATAGTAAATCTTAAATCGAGATCTATAGTAAGAAAGGCAAGCATAAAGACGAATGCGCCTCGCTCCTGCGAGGAGATAGCAGAGGATATCGTAAGGCTTTGCCGCGACCTTTGCGAAAGGGAGAGGCTCTCGTTCGACGAGGCAAAATGGATAGGGGTTGCGACCCCCGGTATAGTCAAAAACGGCGAGGTGGTTATGGCGAGCAACCTCGGCTGGAAGAACGCGCCGTTTGCCGATATTGTGAGGCGCCTCTCGGGAAGACCTACCTTTATTGCCAACGACGCTAATACTGCGGCGTATGCCGAGGCACTTTGGGGTGTCGGCTCTGACGCAAGCTCGCTCGTAGCCGTGACACTCGGCACGGGAGTCGGCGGCGGCATAGTCATTGACGGCAAAATCTGGGAGGGCATTAACGGCTTTGCGGCAGAGATAGGACACGTCATACTCGACGCTGACGGCAGAAGCTGTCCGTGCGGTAAGCGCGGCTGCTTTGAGGCGTATTGCTCTGCAACGGCGCTCATTGCCGAAACAAAGAGAATGATGAGCCTTTATCCCGAGAGCCTTATGTGGAAGATGTGCGACGGTGATATTAACCGCGTAAACGGCATTATACCCTTTAGAGCCATGGCAGAGGGCGACGAGGCGGCAGCGGAGGTTGTCGACGATTTCGTCTACTACCTTGCAATAGGCGTATCCAACGTTATAAACATATTCCAGCCCGACGTCGTTTGTATCGGCGGAGGTATCTCCGGCGAGGGTGAGAGGCTGATGAGACCCCTGCGCGACAGGCTTCGCCGTATGTCGTTTGGCACAAACGGCAGCAGAACCAAGGTGGCTGCCGCAAAGTATATGAACGACGCCGGTATCATCGGCGGCGCGCTCCTCGGCATGCAGGACGAGGCGGCGAGCATTAACGCTCGCACGCAGCGTATCGTCGAGAGCTTTGACGTCAAGGGTGAATTTTATCTTGCTAAGCCCTTCGGCAACGGTCATATAAACGACACGAGATACGTTGAAACGAAGGACGCAGACGGCACTCACGCCTACATTCTTCAGAAAATCAACAAGAACGTATTCAAATGCCCCGAGCGGCTTATGGATAATTACACCGAGGTTACCGATTATCTGCGCCGTGTGATATCCGAGACGGGCGGCGACCCCGAGCGTGAAACACTCAGCGTTATCAAGGCGCTCGACGGCAAAAACTATCACGTTGACAGGCAGGGCGAGTACTGGCGTCTTCTTACCTTCATTGAGGGCAGTATGAGCTACGATAAGGTCGAGAGAGCTGAGCAGTTCTACGAGAGTGCCGTTGCCTTTGGCAATTTCCAGCATCTGCTTCGCGATTATCCCGCTGATACTCTTTATGAAACCATACCTAATTTCCATAACACCCCCGACCGCTTTGAGAAGTTTATGAAGGCGGTAGAGCTCGACACAGAGGGCAGGTGCGCCGAGGTTCGAAATGAGATTGAGTTTGTCAAGGCGCGCCGCGAGTTTGCAGGTACGCTCGAGCGCGCTCACGCCGAGGGCAAGCTCCCACTGCGTGTTACGCACAACGACACAAAGCTCAACAACATACTCTTTGATAAGACGACGGGCAGACCTATTTGCGTCGTTGACCTCGATACCATTATGCCGGGCTACTCGGTCAACGATTTCGGTGACTCGATAAGATTCGGCGCAACGACGGCGCTTGAGGACGAGACGGATTTAACTAAGGTTAATTTCGATATCTCCCTTTACGAGCTCTACGTCAAGGGCTTCATCGAGGGTGCTCGCGGCGGTCTTACCGAGGGCGAGCTTGAAATGCTTCCCGTTGGTGCTATTATGATGACCTACGAGTGCGGTATGCGCTTCCTTACCGACTATATCTCGGGTGATACGTACTTTAAGATTTCGCGCGAAAAGCACAACCTTGACAGAGCGAGAAACCAGTTCAAGCTCGTTAGCGATATGGAAAAGCAGTTCGACAAAATGCGCGAAATTGTAAAGAAATATTCACATTAATCAGTGATTTAAGGAGAAATACATAAAACTTAATTATCTCATGAAGGGGAACGAGCTAAGCGCTGTTCCTCTTTTCCGTTTAATAAAATCTATGGATTTTTTAATTTTACTTGAAAAAATTCAAAAGGTGATAAAATATTAGTATCATATTGCAACAAATATACCGCGAGAATCGTTTAATATACAAACGCGGTAAAAAAGAGGCGAAAAATGAAGGACAGCAGAATTGACAGGCTGCTTGTGAAGATGTCCGACGGGGACAATGCAGCATTTGAGGCGCTATACCTTGAAACGAGGCGTGGCGTATTTTCCTTCCTCTATACATATTTTCATAACCGTCACGACACAGAGGACGCTATGCAAAGCACTTATCTGAAAATAAAGCGTGGCATACACAGCTATCGACACGGCAGCGGGGGTGTGCGCTGGATACTTGAGATAGCTAAAAATCATGCGGTAGACGAGTTGAGGCGCAGAAGGTCTATAATAGATATCGATGCTCTGCCCGAGGAGAGCTACGACCCAGACGACGGAGGTATACTCGACGTTATCGAGCGTACTCTCACCGAAGAGGAGGCAAGAATCGTAACACTTCATGTGATATGGCGGTATAAACACAGAGAAATAGCTCTCGCGCTCGGTATGCCCGTGGGCACTGTGACATCAAAATATAAGCGAGCAATAGACAAGCTAAGACTACGAATGAAGGAGGTGGACAAATGAGCTTTTTAAGGCGCTTTAGGAAAAGCTGGGAGGGGGAGTTAGACCGCGATATCCCCGAGCTTAGTGAAAATATACGCTCTATGCCGATACCAGAGCGTGAGAATACCGCCCCCCCCGTGTCACATAAACGTGGGATATTCAGCTTCTTTTCCGCACGCGTCGGTGTGGCAGCGTGCGCGCTTGCAATCCTCGTTATATCCGTGGCAATCCTACCTATAATAAACGCTCTCTCGCCCACCGAGCCGCCTTACACCAGTGCGGTGACGCTTGAGGTAAATCCGCGCGTGACCTTCATGCTTGACGGAGAGGGGAGGGTGAGTGCGGTGCGTGCCGCAAACGCCGACGCAGATCTTATAGTTTCGAGGGAGGATTTCCTGTCATCGGTTATAGGTAGCGATATAGCGTCTGCCGCGTGGCAATTCGTCAACCTTACGGCAAGACTCGGATATCTTGACGTAGACGGTGGTGGGGCGGTTAAGGTGAGTGGATTTGGAGGCGGCGAGATCGAGCAGCTGATTTCCGAGGTTAAGGCGAGCCTTGGCGAGCGCCTCAGAGGTGACGGAATTTTTGCAGTAATCTTAGACGAGATTTTAAGCGAGGAGAAGTTCGCCGAAATAAACGGGATAACCGACGGGGCAACGGGTGGCTTGCTTGATGAGCTAAAAAAAGCGGAAGCTCTTTTCGGTGAGCGAGGAATAGGCTCGCTTACATCTGATGAGCTTTCCGCGCGCTATGAGAGTACGATTGACCGCGAGAGTATACGGGAGAGGCTTCTTGAGGAGCTTCGGGATAGAGGTATCCTTGAAATCATCGAGGCACTGATACCCGATGCGGATGACGGCGGTTTTCTCTCGGAGTTAGGCGACGTTCTCGAAATAATGGAGACGTTTGGTATTGATACTTCAAATTTTGCAGAGCTCCTCGAGTTGCCCGATACGGCAGAGGAGTATGCGTCGAAATATTTTGGCTCACTGAATGACAAATATGACGAGCGTATTAATGCAAATCTCCCCTCATACGGCATAGAGCGCGAGGAAATCGGCGAGGAGGAGTACGAGAGCCTCGTAAATTCGATAATTTCGGAGTACGGCTCTCTTGAGGACTATTGGAACAGCTTGAAGGCTCAGTAAAATTTCAGGAAAATGAATTCAGTGCAACAAAATGGGCTCTTAATCCGTTTAATATACAGAACGAAAGCAAAAGAAAGGACTTTACTATGAAAAAAATAATTGCTACCTTAACTCTTATGTGCATGCTGGCAGGCTCGGTATTCATGCTTGCTTCCTGTAATGACCCCGGCCCCGCAGGTGACGGCACTGCAGCCTCCTACGTAAATCTCGACATCAACCCTGAGATATCGCTCACCGTTGACGAGGACGGTGTAGTCCTTACCGCTGTCGGTGATAATGAGGACGGGCAGGTGCTTCTGTACGGCGAGGAGGGAATAGTGGGCGCTAGCATTGAGAGCGCCGTGGATAAGATAGTTGAGCTTGCAAGCGAGATGGGTTACATAACCGAGGATGGCAGCGTTATGGAAACGCTCGTTTCGTCGGAAAATGAGAGCCTTGACGCTGAGCTTCTTAACAAGATACGCGGCCGCGTCAGCGTTAAGTCTGAGGAGCTGGGTATCAATCTTGAGGTTGGTACCGAGGGCGCTTACACCCTGCTTCGCGAGCTTGAGGCTCTGCGTGCACAATATCCCGAAAACGAATTTCTTTCCTCGGCAAGCGTGGCTGATTATAAGCTCGCCTTGAAGGCGTCTGAGAGTGGAGAAATCACTCTTCTTGCAGCTCTTGAGCTTGACAGGTCGGTTCTAATTGAAAAGGCAAATGCTGCCGCGCTGAAGATAGAGGAATATTGCACCGACACCTTCAAGGAAGCACGTGCCGCAGCTCTTGCTGTTTACGAGAAGGCTTTAGCCGCTGCCCTCGCAGGAAAATACACAGCATATTTCACGAGAGAGGGTGAGCTTCTTTCGCTTCCCAAGGCAGCCTTTTATCAGGCATACGTTGGCGCGGCAAGCGGAATTGAAAGCATAGCAGACGCGATAGAGCTGCTTGAAGAGGCGGAGGATTATGAGATTGACGCGACCCGTGTTGCGGAAATCGTTGAGGCTCTCGGTCTTCCCACAGGAGAAGCTGATAAGATGAAAAACGGTGACGGCAAGATAACTCTTGAGAGTACCAAGGAATATCTCGACGTTTACATCAAGAATCTTCCCGCGGAGGACAGAGATGCGGCAGAGGAGGCGCTTGATGACTTCCTTGACTCCTTGGATAGCGATATACAAGAAACCGTCAGCGAGCTTGCTAAGGATTATGCAAGCGAGATAGAGGCGGTAGTAGATGCACTTGAAGCTGCTGTTTCCGCAGTAAGACAGCTTGTCGGTGCAGGGCAGCTTGCTGCGCTTGACGAGGCTGTTGCAGGTCTTACGGAGATGGTAGAGAATGACAGCATTACCTCCGATGAGCTTCGCGAGATAGCTGACGAGCTTTACAACGGAGCAGAGACCCTCGAGGCGGAGCTCGAGTCCGGGCTTACCGAGGCGGAGCTTGACGAGCTTGCAGCTCTTGAGGAAAGCATAATCGCCGGTCTTGATAACGTTAAGCAGACCATGGAAGAGGCACTCGACCGTGCAGAGACGGCGGCGAAAAGCGCCCTTAACGATATGAAGAATAAAAGACTCGGAAAAGACGATTAACTAACCGTCGTCCAGCGCGATACTCCCGCACGGAGTATCGCGCTTTTTGCTTTCGCACCTGCTTTTTCCGACCCGTGCGCCGTTTTGGCGTTGTTTTTCGAATTTCATTTGACAAAAGAAGCAATGCGTGCTATAATGCTATTAGCAACGTGAGAATTTGTAAATACAAGTGAGGCTGTTATGAAAAAATTAGTTTGTCTTTTGCTTACTCTGACAACGCTTGTGGGCCTTACCGCCTGCGGCGATCCGCCTCCCCCTCCCGGCGGTGGCGGCGGCGACGGTGGAGACGGTGACCCCGTGGTTATGGAAAACGCCGACCTGCTTGCGTACTCCTTTGACAGAATCGAGAACGCCGACCTTTCCTTCAATATGTCTATGAATGGCACCGCCGCGGCAAATGCGACAGGCTCGAGCGTTTCGGACGTTACCGCATGCGGCAGCGGCACAGACGACACCGTGATTATAGAGAATCCCGACGAGCTTGCGTGGGTTGATTTCTTCGAGAACGATAAAGGTCTTCTCGAGATGATTCGTGACGACTCAAGACGCCTTTGTGACCTTATTCTCGAAAAGGTTACGGTGGTAAATAAGATAGTTCACGAGGGTGGCATGAACTATCTCCTTCAGTACGAGGGAGAGGGCGACGTGCTTACCGTGTACAGCTTCTGGGGCGGTGTTGACGGTGATTCGCTTGAAAAGGCCGAGGAAGATGATGACGGTGGAGTCGGAGACGGTCCTGTAAGGGCCGATAAAGGCCCTGCCACTGCCGACCCTGTTGAAGCTGCCTTCGGCGGCAGGGTGCGTGACCTTGTGCGTATTCAGTTTTACTACGACGAGGACGGCGACGAGACCGTCAGCTACCTTAACTACGGTATAAGCTATCAGGAGTATTACGACTGCCTCTGGTTAAACTCCATGGAGGTTGTTTACACCCCCGGTAAGCATTACGAG
>JAZOSP010000064.1:0-2772 GCA_045657165.1 Eubacteriales bacterium | reverse complement strand
GGGATGACGTCAAATCAGCACGGCCCTTACGTCCGGGGCGACACACGTGTTACAATGGTAGGTACAGCGGGAAGCCATATGGCGACATAGAGCAGAACCCGAAAACCTATCTCAGTTCGGATTGGAGTCTGCAACTCGACTCCATGAAGCTGGATTCGCTAGTAATCGCGCATCAGCCACGGCGCGGTGAATACGTTCCCGGGCCTTGTACACACCGCCCGTCAAGCCATGGAAGCCGGGAGTACCTGAAGTATGCAACCGCAAGGAGCGTCCTAGGGTAAAACTGGTGACTGGGGCTAAGTCGTAACAAGGTAGCCGTACCGGAAGGTGCGGCTGGAACACCTCCTTTCTGGAGCAAGATATTACCATAAAGGTAATCGAAGATTCCCACTTCCAATGACTTTAAAGATACGACAAGAACTGCTAGAAACGACACTCAAGTTTATTGCAATCTATAATGATTGAGAAATCAATCATCCTTGGGGGATTAGCTCAGCTGGCTAGAGCACCTGCCTTGCACGCAGGGGGTCAACGGTTCGAATCCGTTATTCTCCACACGATAAGTGAGATTCGTCTCACGAGTGAAAAGGAGCACATTGACATTAAGGAAGCGCGATAATAACGAAAGCGTAATTATCAAACGAGTAAATCGAAAAAACGTAACGAGTAAATTAGTTATATTTTTACCGATTTAACGAGTATAAGATACGAGTTAAATTATAGAAAGGCGAAATTAAAAGGAAAGGAGACAAGGGCACATAAAGGATGCCTTGGCTCTCGGAGGCGATGAAGGACGTGATAAGCTGCGATAAGCTGCGTGTAGAGGCAAATACTCATTGATACGCAGATTTCCGAATGGGGTAACCCAATGCAAGCGATTGCATTACTGCGCAGAGCGTAGAGCAAACCCGGGGAACTGAAACATCTCATTACCCGGAGGAAAAGAAAACAAAAGTGATTCTGCTAGTAGTGGCGAGCGAACGCGGAACAGCCCAAACCAGAGTTGTTACGGCAATATCTGGGGTTATAGGACCGGCAACAACGATATTAGAGAAGATTAGAAGAATCCGATGGAAATAGGAACCGTAGAGGGTGATAGTCCCGTAATCGAAAATCTTATTTAAATCAAGTCGGCACCTGAGTAGCGCGGGACACGTGAAATCCTGTGTGAATTAGCGAGGACCATCTCGTAAGGCTAAATACTACCGAGAGACCGATAGTGAACCAGTACCGTGAGGGAAAGGTGAAAAGAACCTCGAACAGAGGAGTGAAATAGACCCTGAAATTATGTGCCTACAAGCGGTTGGAGCAGTTTCGTACTGTGACAGCGTGCCTTTTGCATAATGAACCTACGAGTTACCCACGTTAGCGAGGTTAAGTTATTCAGTAACGTAGCCGGAGCGAAAGCGAGTCGGAATACGGCGATATAGTTAGCGTGGGTAGACGCGAAACCAAGTGATCTACCCTTGGGCAGGTTGAAGGTCGGGTAACACCGACTGGAGGACCGAACCGGTAAGCGTTGAAAAGCTTTCGGATGACCTGAGGGTAGGAGTGAAAGGCCAATCAAACTTGGAGATAGCTCGTACTCCCCGAAATGCATTTAGGTGCAGCCTCGGGCTTATTACCGTGGAGGTAGAGCGACTGATAGGATGCGAGGGCTTCACCGCCTATCAAGTCCTGACAAACTCCGAATGCCACGGCAAGATCCCCGGGAGTGAGGGCATGGGTGCTAAGGTCCATGTCCGAGAGAGGAACAACTCAGACCACCAGCTAAGGCCCCCAAATACGGGCTAAGTTGAAGACCATAACGAGGTGGGATTGCCTAGACAGCTAGGATGTTGGCTTGGAAGCAGCCATTCATTTAAAGAGTGCGTAACAGCTCACTAGTCGAGTGATCCTGCATGGATAATAATCGGGCATAAGTTCGTTGCCGAAGCTGTGGAATTAATATTGATATTAATTGGTAGGGGAGCATTCTGGTCGCCGTTGAAGAAGTGTCGTGAGTCATTTTGGAGGTTCCAGAAAAGCAAATGTAGGTATAAGTAACGATAAGGAGGGCGAGAAACCCTCCCGCCGAAAGACCCAGGGTTCCTGATCAACGCTAATCGGATCAGGGTAAGTCGGGACCTAAGGCAAAGCCGTAAGGCGCGGCCGATGGACAAACGGTAAAAATTCCGTTACCTTGTAATAGAGCGATGTGGCGACGGAGAAGTGACACATCCGCGCACTGACGGAATAGTGCGTTGAAGTGCGTAGGTATATCTTAGGCAGGCAAATCCACCTGAGATGCTGAAACATGATAGTACCGCGAGCCCTCGGGCAAGCGGATAGTGATGGTAATCAGGCTCCCAAGAAAACCCGCTAAGCATATCTATTGCAAGCCCGTACCGTAAACGGACACACGTGGTCGGGTAGAATATACTAAGGCGCTCGAGAGATTCATGGTTAAGGAACTAGGCAAATTGACCCCGTAACTTCGGGATAAGGGGTCCCTGTCTCAGGGCAGGGCGCAGAGAATAGGTCCAGGCAACTGTTTAACAAAAACACAGGGCTGTGCAAAGTTTAAAGATGAAGTATACAGCCTGACACCTGCCCGGTGCTGGAAGGTTAAGAGGAGATGTCACAGCAATGGAAGCATTGAATTGAAGCCCCAGTAAACGGCGGCCGTAACTATAACGGTCCTAAGGTAGCGAAATTCCTTGTCGGGTAAGTTCCGACCTGCACGAATGGTGTAATGATCTGGACACTGTCTCAACCATGAGCTCGGTGAAA
>JAZOSP010000063.1:0-3271 GCA_045657165.1 Eubacteriales bacterium | reverse complement strand
CGTCCTCCGGAAAGTCGGCTATGATAACCGATGACTTTACGTTGTCCGCCTTCGAATAAATCGTCACGTCACTCGAGCACGAAAAGAGGCATAATGCCGAAAGTGCCACAACGAAAATCGAGATTAGAAACTTTTTCATGTAGTTTTCCTTTCTTAATTGTTTTTCATTTATCTTGTGAGCCGAGGCTCTGTCAAGCAGTGTAGGCTTTGTCGGTGCAGATTCTGCACTTAAGGTTATCAAAGAGGAGCGCTATGCGCGGCTCTGCCGAGACGAAGGCTGCGCCGTTTGCAAAATTGAGAGGTGTATCACCGATAAACTCACAGCTCTCGGCAACGCACTTATCACCCGAGAAGAGCTTAAGCCTTGCCGTGCTCTCGTCTATGGGATAATACTCAAATCTGATATGTACCCAGCCGTCTGCCCGACCGACACACACGGGTGCGGTATCTGCGGGAGCAAGGTGCACCTCGCCGCCCTTTACCGTAACGGGCACGGACACGGCGGTCTTATCGCCTCCGTAGACCTCAATATCAAGCACTCTGCCCTCGGTATATTCAAGAAGCAGGACGTCAACGTCGTAGGTGAAGGCGGTAATCTTAGTCACAGGAGGCGTGCGAAGGAAGTCGGTTGCGTCGTATCTCACACGGTCGGTTTTTCCCTCCTCTGACCACCACTTGAGTGTAGTGTTTTCGGTGTTACACGGGTCAGGCGTGATATCAAAGCCGCCCGACGAGCCCGCGAATCTGTGGCTCATGCCGCCGCCCTCGAAGTCCTGAACCTCTGCGTACTCGGGCGGATAAGGAATTTTCTTTATCGGCTTCGCCTCTCTTATCATATTGAGGAATTTCTCGAAATGCACGGGGTTGCACAAGGGAATTCTCGCAATTCCGAGGAAGCCGAACATAGAGCCGAGAATGTAGCTCATAGCGCAGGCAAGGCCGTTGACGTCGCCCTCGTTCTCGGAGCGAGAGGTGTAAACGCCCTGGGAGAGTCCGAGCGACCTTTTTTGCAGGTATGAGAACGAGCCGTCGGGCTTTCTGAATTTCGAAAGCTTTTCAATGGTCTTATCAACCATCTCGGGGAGTCTATCGTAAATCTTGCGTCTGACGAGCACCATATCGTAGGGAGGCTCCTCGCCGCGCGCTATCGCGGCATCGTTTGCTTTCCTTACGCTGCTAACCGCCGTGCCAAGACCGCCTATGGGGTTAAAGACGTAATTTATAGGCTTCGGGTCCTCGTCGGAGAGTATAACCTCGATTGCGCTGTCGATTATATTATAGCCGTATTTGATGGGTCTGCCGAGGATGTTGTAGAGCGAGCCCATTTTAATAACGCCGGAGAGTGACGCGTAGTTTGCGCCAATCTCCCAAAGCCCCGTGTCGGGGAACTGCTTTGAGTCTATGTAGTCGCACACAAAGTCTGCAAGACCTGCGGCAACTATCTGCGGTCCTTGGGCGGCAAGGATGTGACCCATGCCGTGAGATTCGTGTCTTATATCAAACCTTTCAAGATACTCAAGCATTGCCTCCTTTGAAAGAAGATGTGAAGCAAAGAGAGGCTTTTCCTCGACCTTTTTCTCGACCTTTTCTTCCTTCTTTTCCTCGGCTGCCGCCTTTGAGATTGCCTCAAGGCGCTCGGTCGCGGTGGGATAAAGCGGCTTGCCGCCCATTCTGTGGATAAGCTCGAGGCACTGGCTGTAATCTCTGCCCTTTCTCGCCGCGCCTATTTTCTTGCCCCACTGGGGATGGTAGAAATAGCCGTCGTCAGGGTCTTGAAGCGACTGCATATATGCGAGCATACGCTTACATGTTTCCTCGGGAAGAGCCGCCTTCCAGCTGCCGTTATAGCGAGTCAGCGCGCCCGCGAAGTCGATTATACCAAGCGCCTGACAGGTGCTCTCTGCGTCGGTCAGCAGTCCCTCGTTGTCGCGCGCACCGTTGGAGTAATAGATACAACCGCTGTCGCAGTCGTAAAGGCTGCCGAGCCACCAGAGCCAATCAACGCCGTAAAAATCATAGAGCTTGCGAAGCGCGTCTGCCGCAGGCTTGCCCATAACTCTTTCCGCTTCGTCGAAGCGACCGTCCCACGCTGCCTGCTCCTCGGCGGTCAGCTGATACCTGTTTTCTTCCATTTCATTTTGCCTCCAAATTGTCGTGTGCCAAATCTATCTTGGCACGGAATTTAAGAAAATCATCGTTATTACACATCGGATTCTCAGAACACCCAGCGCTCCGAAGATACCGTCGAGCGTCCGGCAGGTGCTCTCGCAGTCGGGCAAAAAGCCGTCGTTATCGCGCGCACTGTCTGCGTGGTAGAAAAATCCGATTTCGGGGTCGTAGAGCGAGGCGAGTCAATTAAGCCACGACTTGACATAGAAATCGTAGAGCTTGCGAAGCGCGGTTGTCGCTTCCTTACCCATCATCCTTTCGCCTTGTCGAAGAGATGAAATTTTTTTCGTTTTCTGAAAATTTTTTCGCTATTCATGCCCATCACATCCGCATTTCAAAGCCGCAATTTGGTGATAGCGTACACTTGGGTTCTTTGTTTTTGTGCAAATTGCACACAAGAACTGTTGCCTCACTTCCATGATAGCATATTATTATAATAAAGTCAATGCTTTTTTACAATTGTTTCATTTCTATTTGTACTTTTCTTGCAGTAAAAAATGCACTTTTTTGTGGGTTTTTTCGGGCACTTTCCTTTCCAAGTCTAAGGAGCGTTTTGCATAGCGAAATGGTTTTTTCAAGCCAAGAAAAATTTTTCATAACAATTCCGAGCTTAAATATTGCATTTTTTACGTTTTTTTGCTATAATGTATAATATCTACCCGTGGCACAGCTGGTAGCAAGACAAAAACAACTGATTGTTGTTTTTGCCGAAGCGAAACCGCCCAAAGGAAGGAGTCGCGCGAGCCGAGGAGCGCAGGCGACGGGCGACGACTATCCGACGGTGGAGGAGGCGCGTCAGACTCCGCATTGCGCAGGACGCAATATTGCCATGCGAGGAGATGTAACTATTCCTTTGTGTTGCACCACGCGATAGCACCGCATTTTGCCCCGAGCGGCAAACTCTGAAGGCTTGCCTTCAAATTACTGAACTTAATATCTACCCGTGGCACAGCTGGATAGCGCGTCAGACTCCGACTCTGAAGGCCGTAGGTTCGAATCCTATCGGGTAGGCCAAAACAAAAACCAACTCCTCGCGGGTTGGCTTTTTTGTTTTGGCTTATCACGGAGGCCGACCTATCTCGACCATTACAGCAAATCAAAA
>JAZOSP010000062.1:0-19119 GCA_045657165.1 Eubacteriales bacterium | reverse complement strand
GTTCGTAGCCGGGCACTCTATCCACTGAGCTAAGGGCGCATTGGAGCGAGTGATGGGAATCGAACCCACGCGACCAGCTTGGAAGGCTGGAATTCTACCATTGAACTACACTCGCATGCTTTCAAAAGCCTTTATATAATATCACAAAACTTACAGTTTGTCAATACCTTTTGCAAAAGTTTTCACACTTTTTTATAAATAAGTGGCACGGCGTTTTACCGCCGTGCCACTTGTCATTATTTAACTACGATATTGATAATTTTTCCGGGGACGACAATTTCCTTAACGACGGTTTTTCCGTCTATTGCGGAGATAATTTTCTCGTCCGCCTTGACGGCTGCGAGAATCTCGTCCTTGGTTGCTGCCTTGGGAAGGGTTATGACTGTACGCACCTTTCCGTTGACCTGCACGGGCAGCTCCACCGAATCGTCAACGCACTTCGCCTCATCGTATTCAGGCCACTTTGCAAGCGACACAAGTCCCTTACCGCCAAGCAAGGAA
Organism: Eubacteriales bacterium; assembly: GCA_045657165.1. Lineage (GTDB taxonomy): Bacteria > Bacillota > Clostridia > Oscillospirales > CAG-272 > UBA1740. Next base: position 18,618 of record JAZOSP010000062.1, on the reverse strand, counting down.
TAAACCTCCTCGGCAACGTGGGGAGCAAAGGGCGAGAGAACGGTAGCAAGAGTTGCAAGCTCGTTCTTTGTAATCTTACCTACGTCGTAAATCGTATTGACGGTAGCCATCATAGCGGCGATTGCAGTGTTGAACTTCATCGAATCAATATCCGAGGTCACCTTCTTTATAAGCCTGTGAATATGCTTTTCAAGCTCGGGGGTAACCCCATCACCCTCTGCCATATCAACGAGGTTAAAGAATCTCTCAAGGAATCTCTTACAACCCTTGATGGACTGGGGATTCCACGGAGCCGCCTGCTCAAAGTCGCCGATAAACATCTCGTAAAGGCGCATAGTGTCAGCACCGTAATCTCTGACAATATCGTCGGGATTTACGACGTTACCGCGAGATTTTGACATTTTCTCGCCGTTCTCACCGAGAATCATACCGTGGCTTGTGCGCTTGGAATAAGGCTCGCTGTAAGGAAGCGTGTTTATATCGTGAAGGAATTTAGACCAGAATCTCGAATAAAGCAGATGGAGAGTGGTATGCTCCATGCCGCCGTTGTACCAATCAACAGGCATCCAATACTTGAGTGCCTCGGGAGAAGCAAGAGCCTTATCGTTATGCGGGTCACAGTAGCGCAGGAAATACCAAGATGAGCCTGCCCACTGTGGCATAGTATCGGTCTCACGGGTAGCCTTTCCGCCGCACTTCGGGCATTTGCAGTTAACCCAATCGGTCATAAGAGAGAGGGGCGACTCTCCGTTTTCTGTCGGCTCATAGGACTCAACCTCCGGGAGCGTCAAGGGAAGCTCCTCCTCGGGAATCGCAACCCAACCGCACTTTTCGCAGTTAACGAGCGGAATAGGCTCGCCCCAATATCTCTGACGCGAAAATACCCAGTCGCGAAGCTTGAAATTCGTGCGCTCCGCGCCAATTCCCTCTTTTTCGAGGAACTCCACCATCTTCGCCTTTGCCTCTGCTACCTCAAGACCGTTAAGGAAACCGGAATTACAAAGAATTCCCGTTTCAACGTCGGTAAAGGCTGCCTCCTCTACGTTGCCGCCGGCAACGACCTCAATGATGGGCAGACCGAATTTCTTAGCAAACGCCCAGTCGCGCTCGTCGTGGGCAGGCACTGCCATAATAGCGCCCGTGCCGTAGCCTGCAAGGACGTAATCGGAGATGAAAATCGGAATCTCCTTGCCCGTTGCGGGGTTGATAGCGCGTACGCCCTTAAGCTCGACGCCGGTTTTCTCCTTTACAAGCTCGGTACGCTCAAAGTCGGATTTCCTTGCCGCCTGTGCGCGATATTCCTCGACCTCATCAAAATTTGCAAGCTGATTTTTCCACTTATCAATATACTCGTGCTCGGGCGCGATAACCATGTAAGTAGCGCCAAAGAGTGTGTCACATCTGGTGGTATATACGCGCAGCTTATCGCCTGCGGTGGTTGCAAAGTCGATTTCCGCGCCCTTTGATTTACCGATCCAATTTATCTGCTGTGTTTTAACACGCTCAATGAAGTCGAGTCCATCGAGACCCGAAATAAGCTTGTCGGCATACTCGGTAATCTTGAGCATCCACTGGCTCTTGACCTTTCTGATAACGGCGGACTGACACCTCTCGCAAACGCCGTTTACAACCTCCTCGTTTGCAAGGACTACCTTACAAGAGGTGCAGAAGTTAACCGCCATCTCCTTCTTGTAGGCAAGCCCGTTCTTGAAGAGCTGAATGAATATCCACTGTGTCCATTTGTAGTACTCGGGGTCGGTGGTGTTAATTTCTCTTGACCAGTCGAAGGAAAGACCGAGTGCCTTGAGCTGTGACTTGAATCTCGCGACGTTGTTTTCAGTAACCGTGCGAGGATGGATTTTGTTCTTTATAGCAAAATTCTCGGTAGGAAGACCGAATGCGTCCCAACCCATCGGGAAGAGCACGTTGTAGCCCTGCATACGCTTCTTTCTCGAAACGATGTCAAGCGCCGTGTAAGGACGCGGGTGTCCTACGTGTAGCCCCTGCCCCGAGGGATAGGGGAACTCAACGAGCGAATAGTATTTAGGAAGCGTGAAATCCTGCTTTGCCTCAAATGCATGCGCCTCGTCCCATTTTTTCTGCCATTTTGCTTCAATGTCCTTGTAATTGTACTGCATTTATATATCCTCTGCTTTGTTAAGTTCGAATTTTTTATCAACCTCACTGACAAGGTCGGAAATATCTATCTCTGTATCGGCGGGCAAAAGCCTGTCAAAATCGTAAAAATCGCGCGACTCCTTATCAAACACATTGACGATAAGCTCGCCGTAATCGACAAGCACCCACGCGCCGCCGCGCTTACCCTCAACGCGCAATGCGTCTTTTCCGCGCATAGAAAGCTTACCCATAAGCTCGTCTGCGAGCGCTGATACTTGAGTTGAAGAGCGACCCGTCACGTTCAGATAATAATCGGTAATGCTCGTAACGTCGGTTACCTTATATAGTCGCACGCCCAGCGCCTTCTTCTCTATAAGAAGCTTCGTTGCCTCGCGGGCAAGTGTGTCCGAGCTTACACTTTTAAGCTCGTCGGTCTTAATATTTTCCATTATAAAATCCTTTCTGGGTATTCTTAGGGCTGCCTTTCAAGAAAGGCGTTGCGAGCAGCTACGGTTCGCTCATCGAGAAGTTTTCCCGTGCGAGCAATTTCGGCAATAGTATTATCAAGCGCCGCGAGCGTTGCACAGTGCAAATGTGCTACGCACTCTTCCCTGTTACTAGCTTTAACGAAGGCTTCATACAAGCTCTCTCTAACCGCAACGCACGCGGAGTAGGTGCGACCGTCCTCAACGTAATCAGCCACAAACAGTATCTCGTCAAAAAGTGACATATCAGGCGCCGCGGTCGTGTGATTATATACGGCTGATAACACGTTTTTCGTAGCATATTCGGGAAAATCACGCAGGATTACGGTAGGTGCTGTAACCGAGTGGTGGACGGCAGGTGCGGGAAAATCGGAAATCGATAAGCCTGCCAACTGCATAATAGCCGCCTGTTCCGATACGCTAAGCTCCTTCGTAACGTCGTGAAGAAGCGCCGCTGCACGTAACTCGTCGGTCGCCTCAGGAAGACAGAAGCCCGATATTTTTACAGCTGCCGCCTCAACTCCGAGGGTGTGAAGAAAGCGGCGCGGTGACAAAACCGACCTAACTCTCTCCTTTAGCGACTCTATTTTCTCCTCGGAGAAGCTCATAGCTCTATCCTTTTTTTCTTAACCGATTCTTTGTAAAGTACGAATTTCGTTCCAACGCAGGACACTACGTCACAGGAAATTGCCGAGGCAATTTCCTCGGCTGCCTCCCGCGCGGTATACCCGCTGCTGTCAAGCACTCGCGCCTTTATCAGCTCACGCGCCTCGAGGGCATTTGCAAGCTGGGCACAGATTTCCTCAGTTATACCTCCCTTTCCGATTTGGAAGATGGTATCAAGGCTCTGCGAAAGCGAGCGAAGATAGGCTCTTTGCTTACTCGTTAACATATCAGTTTTCCTCAAACAGCGCCCCCGCAAAATCCTTTGCGTCAAAGGGCTTCATATCATCAATTTTTTCGCCAACACCGATAAATTTGACGGGAATACCAAGCTCCTTGCGGATAGAGAGAACTATTCCGCCCTTGGCAGTTCCGTCGAGCTTTGTGAGAACAAGACCTGTAATTTTCGAGGCTTCCTTGAACTCCTTTGCCTGATGTACGGCGTTTTGACCCGTCGTTGCGTCGAGAACAAGCAGAGTTTCTCTTGCCGCCTCGGGAAGCTCGCGACCTATAACTCTGTCAATCTTCGCAAGCTCGTCCATAAGATTCTTCTTGTTGTGAAGTCTGCCAGCGGTGTCGATTACGAGCACGTCAGCACCGCGGCTTTTTGCGGCGCTGATAGCGTCAAACACCACGGCGGCGGGATCTGCGCCCGCGCCCTGCTTGATAATATCGACTCCGGCACGCTCACACCATACGGTTAGCTGCTCTGCAGCTGCCGCTCTGAAGGTATCGGCAGCGGCAACAACAACGCGCTTACCCTTTGATTTCAGATCGGCGGCAATTTTACCGATAGATGTAGTTTTGCCGACACCGTTGACACCGATTACGAGAACAACGGAGGGCTTCGTCGAAAGATTAAGCGGCTCGTGCTCGCCAATCATTCGTCTTAAAATTCTGAAGAGCTCAGATTTGACCTCCTGGGGCTCCTTTATTTTTTTCTCCTTTACAGTGTCGCGAAGCTCGTCGAGTATTTCCTCGGTGGTATTTACACCGACGTCGGCGGTAATGAGAAGCTCCTCGAGCTCCTCAAAAAGCTCCTCGTCAACCTTTGTGAATGCTTTTATAATGCTGTCGATACGTCCGACAATGGCATTTTTCGTTTTTGCGAGACCCTGTCTCAGCTTGTCAAAGAACCCCATCGAGTAGCTCCTTCTGTTTTCCTTCTATTTCACCAACGTTAAGCTCTATTGCCTGCGATATTCCGCGCTGGGGCATAGTAACGCCGTAAAGCCTGTCGCCTATTTCCATCGTGCCGCGACGGTGGGTAATAAGTATAAACTGCGTACCGTCGTCAAAGCGCTTGATATATTCGCCAAATCTATATACGTTAACCTCGTCTAGTGCCGCCTCGATCTCGTCAAGAATACAGAATGGCGTAGGGTTAACCTTGAGAATTGCGAACAGAAGCGCAATAGCAACGAACGACTGCTCTCCGCCCGAAAGCAGCGAGAGACTTTTTATGATTTTACCGGGAGGCGCCGCCTTGATTTCAATACCCGATGTGAGAACGTCCTCAGGCTCGGTTAGCGAAAGCTCCGCGTTACCGCCGCCAAAGAGCTCCTTGAAGGTAATTCCAAAGTTGCGGTTAATCGCCTCAAAGGCAGTAACAAAGCTCGTTCTCATCTCGTCCTCGAGACGAGAGATTATACCCGTTAGCTCATCGTACGAGCTTGTAAGGTCAACGAACTGCGTGTTTAGCGCGTCGTAGCGCGACTTAACCTCAGCATATTCTTCAATAGCGCCCGGGTTGTAGCTGCCGAGCTTACGAAGCTCTGAACGGCAGGACGCTTGCTTCGCAGCGACCTCGTCGCGATTCTCCTCGGTAACGGGCGGATATTCAAGCGCAACCGCGTCCTCATAGGTAATCTCATACTCGTCCCAAAGCTGCGAGCCGAGCTTATCCTGCTTTTCAAGCAGCTGATTATGACGGTTCTCATTTTTAAGAGTAGACTCATAGGCAACGTTGCGCGATGAGGTTTTTTCCTTGATTTTCGCGCGCACGGCGTTCATTTCTCTCTCAAACTCGTCGGTTCCGCTATCGACCTCAGAGCGTTTCTGCCCGAGATTTTTCAGCTCTTTCTCGAGATTTTCATATTCTATTATACCGTCAGACTTTTCTTTGTCAAGTCCTGCGCGCTTTGAGCTGAGCTCCTCAATGCGTGTCTTCTGAACAGCGCATTCGGAATCAAGGTCTGATACTCTCGAGTTAATCGAGGCTATCATCTGATCGATACCCTCGATGTCCTTTTTCACCTCGGTTACGCGTATGAACTCTTCGTTTGCAAGTGAGGCAAGCTCGTCACACTTCTCATCTAAAGCTCCCATCTCCCCACCGCGCTTTTCTCTGAAGGCACGAAGCGCCGCTATACGCTCAAGGGTCGCGTTGTGATCCGCTTCAAGCGTAATCAGCTCCTCGTCAGCTCTTGTTTGATTGCCTGCGAGTGTGTCAAGGTCACTTTTCAGCTTATTAATTATGTCACAGTTTGCACTGTATTTTGCATTAGCACTATCGAGTGCTGCAAACTGAGAGCGTGAAAGCGTAAGCAAAAGCTCCTTTTCCTGCTCTGCGTCCCTTGCTCTTTCGCGAGCCGCGTAAAGCTCGGAATCAGTATCTGCAATTTTTTTATCAAGTCCCTCGATTTCTCCTGTCAAAACCTCTGCGCGTTGCTTTTGCTCGGCAATCGTAGTAAGTCTTGAGAGAATACCGCTGTCGCGTTTTGCGCTACCTCCCGTGAACGAGCCGCCCGCATTGATAATCTGTCCGTCAAGAGTAACTATTTTAACTCTGTAACGGAGCTGTCTTGCCGCGTTTGAAGCGTTGTCAAGATTATCAAAAACGACAGTGCGTAAAAGCAGCCATTCTATAATTGAGCGGTACTGCGTAGCTGTGTTAACAAGCGTATCTGCACGTCCGACAAAGCCGGTGAGCGACTTTGCTTCCCTAATTTCGTCGGTTTCGGTTGCCGATTTTATAGCAGTTATCGGATAGAAGGTTGCGCGACCTGCGTTTGCCGCCTTGAGCGAGCGCATTGCAGCCTTCGCAGTTCCCTCGTTTTCGACGACAATATTTTGAAGACTTGCGCCAAGCGCGGTTTCAATCGCAGTAATGTATTCCTTATTAACCTTTATAAGTGAGGAGAGAGGGCCGTGAATTTTACCTGCGCCACCAATGCGTCCTGCCGAGTATTCCTTCATAACGAACTTGACACTCTCGGCATAGCCCTCGAGCTGATCGTTCATACGCTGAAGAAGATCGGCACGCTGAAGGAGCGTATCGCGCTCAAGCTTTTTCTTATTAACCTCTTCGGAGAGCCTCGTCTTTTCCTCGGTGAGCGTCTCCGCCTTCTCAGTAGCCTCGGAAATCACAGCCTCCTTTTCAGCAATGCTCGCCTTGAATCCAGAGGCATTCTTCTCGCAAAGCTCGGCTTCCTCCTTAAGAGATACGCCCGCCTGCTCGTATTTTAGAATTTCAGCCTCAATATCGAGCGACTTCGTTCCGTCGGTAATCTTTGCGTTTTTGAGTACATCAATACGAACCTTAAGACTGACGGCACCGTTTTCCTCAACGGTAAGCTCGTCAAGCGCCTCCTCAAGCTCACGCTTTGCTTCGTCGATAAGCTGATTCAGCTTCGCCTGCTCTGCAAGATACTCAAGCCTCACGTCCATATGCGACTTAAGCCTTGCGCTCATATCCGACTTGCGAGACTCGTATCCCGAAAGAGTATCTAAGAGACCCTTTTGGCTGTCGGAAATCTCGTTTATGCGCTGGTGGCACTGCGCTATAAGCTCGGCATAATGAGAGAAATTAGTGTCAGCAACCTTAAGAGCATTGTCAAGATTATGAAGCTTCTCAGTGGTTATCCTTATATCCTCAAGAAGCTTTGCGGAGAGTGACTTGCTCTCCTGCTCCTTAAGGTACAGGTTATCACTTTGCGATTCGAGATCCGAAATGAGCTGATCTATTATTTCAAGCTCATGGCGCGAGAGCTTTAAGGTCTTCTCAGCCTCATCTATATCTTCTCTAATCTTCTTCGTATCAAATAGCCAGAGCGAGACGTCAGCACGCTTCTTTTCCTCATATATAGCAAGACCGCGCCTTGCCTTTTCAGCATCTCTCTCAAGAGGTCCGACCTGCCCCTCAAGAACCGAGAGAATGTCCTTTACACGGTCGAGGTTATCCTGAGTTGCCTTGAGCTTGCGCTCGGACTCCTCTTTTCTGTGTCGATATTTTGATATACCTGCCGCCTCCTCAAAAATGTTGCGGCGCTCGTCACTCTTTTTAGAAATTATCTCGGCGATTTTTCCCTGACCGATGATAGAATAACCTTCACGACCAACACCCGTATTCATAAAGAGCTCGTATATATCACGAAGTCTTTTGGGCTCGCGGTTTATAAGATACTCACTGTCACCCGTGCGGTAGTATCTTCTGGTAACAACCACCTCGTCATACGGAGAGTCAAGACGGTTGGTCGGGTCGGAGTTATCAAATGTTACCGAAACCTCGGCAAAGCCCATAGGGCGTCTGTCGTCGGTTCCGCCGAATATAACATCCTCCATCTTTGTACCGCGTATATTACGGCTCGAAAGCTCACCGAGAACCCAACGCATTGCGTCGGAAATATTAGACTTTCCGCTTCCGTTAGGGCCAACTATGACCGTAGCCCCACGCTCAAAGGACAAAACAGTCCTATTCGGAAATGACTTAAAGCCGTGAAGTTCAAGTGATTTTAAGTACATTTAGATTTCCTTTCCTAAAAGACACGTACCTCGTACCGCGTAAGTGTATCGCACTCGGAGAACTTAACGTCCTTTACACCGAGCGACTGTGCCAATAGTAATTTATTCCTTTTCCTTTGTCCCACAGCCTTTGAAAGCTCGCCGCGTGGGACTGAAACATTTATAATATCTCTGCCGCAGGCGCAAGTTCTGCTCGCCTCGGCATATATAAGGTCAAAATAAAGATAGCTTTCAACCAGCTCTCCAAGCGCCGGATGGTTCGGACCGGCAAAATAAGTACTGTCCGATAGAAGGTTTTCCGAGGAGCAAAGCCCTATGCGGATAACGGGAAGTCCCGCCAGAACAAAGCGACGAAGCACCGCAGCAGAACGGGTAACCGCCTCGTCAAGGGAGAGCGGTGTATAATCTCCCCTTTCTGCCATGAAGCAAAGCTCGGTATCGCGAAAGACTACAGTTGGATATATACGTGCGGCGGTTGCGCCCGAACGTATTATAAACTCAGCCGTCGCAAGCTCGTCATCAAGTGACGAGCCGGGTAGACCTATCATCATCTGTCCGACAAGCTTAATGCCTCGCTCGACTATCATCCTCACAGCGCGATCCTCTTCCGAAAAGCCATGCCCACGTCTAGTTATGGAAAGTACCTTGTCCGACACGCTTTGCAGTCCAAGCTCGACAGTTGTAACTCCGTACTTTTGCAGTATATCAAGAATTTTCCCGTCAATGTAATCAGGACGGGTGGAGCACCTAACAGATTTCACTCTGCCATCCTTTACGTAGGAGTGTGCAAGCTCGAGAAGCGAAATCATCTCTGCGCGGTCAATTCCTGTAAACGAGCCACCGAAAAAGGCAATTTCAACCTCATCGTCGTCGCCAACCGTAGAAAGCGCGTTCTCAATGACCCTCGAAAAGGTCGAGGTGTCTATATTACTCACTCCCGATATGATGCGCTGATTACAGAAAACGCATTGATTTGGGCAACCAAGGTGAGGTATGAATAGTGGAATATTTACGTGTCTCATACTGTAACTCCAAAGAGGGAGAGTGCTGCGCGTGCCGCCTGCATTTCTGCGCTCTTTTTAGTAGGAGCCGTTCCCTTACCGACCTCGTTATTGTTTATATATGCAACTACGGTAAAGGTTTTGTCGTGCTCGGGACCCGACTCGTCGGTTACGCGATACTCGAGCGTTGCCGACCCGTCCTTCTCTATCAATTGCTGGAGTGCAGTTTTGTAGTCGGTCTTTCTTTGTGCGCCTACCGAATTGATTTCATCCTCAAAGAGCGATAAAATTACATCGCGATAGGAATTTTTCGGTGTGGAATCGAGATATACCGCCGCAATAAGCGCTTCGAGCGCATCGGCAAGAATCTTCGGACGAGTTCTGCAATCGGTAAGCTCCTCGCCCCGTCCGAGGTTGAGATAATCACCGAGAGATATCCGCGAGGCGATACTTGCCAGAGTTTTCTCGCATACAAGCTGTTGGCGCATTTTAGTGAGCGCTCCCTCACGGTATTTCTTGAAATTCGAGTAAAGATACTCGGATATCACCATCTGTAAGACTGCATCGCCGAGAAATTCAAGGCGCTCGTTAGATTTTAGCTCAATGCCCCTTGCTCTTTGCTCGTTTGAATATGACGAGTGAGTCAGGGCGCATTCAAGAAAGCCGATGTCGGAAAAATGATATCCTATAGACTGCTCTAAAAGCAAGACTTCCTTTCCTATTGCCACTTCCCTCACCCCTCAAAATTTATATACTTCCGTACATTTTCTCCGCATCGGCTATGAGCTTTTTGTCGTCATAGTATTCAGCGAAGCTCGCTATATCGTCGTTTATCTTTGTCTCAACGAAGAATATCGCCTGTCTCACGGCATTTTTGATAGCCTTCGCATCAGACGAGCCGTGCGCCTTAATGACCGGCTTGCAAATGCCAAGAATTGGCGCTCCGCCGTGCTCCGAGGCATCGAAGCGACGCTTCATCTCCTTAATTTTGTCCTTCATAGTGAGGGTTGAGACCTTCGTCACAAGGTTGGTTGTAAGCACGTCCTTGAGTGTTCCCATAAGGAATTTACCCATACCCTCGATGCACTTGAGGAAAATATTGCCGGTAAATCCGTCGGTGACGAGGACGTCACACACGCCAAACGGAACCTCCTTTGCCTCAACGTTGCCGACGAAATTAAGACCGCTGTCACTTAAAAGCTGATATGACTCGGTTTGCAGCGTCGTGCCCTTGTTGTACTCGGTGCCGTTATTGAGCTGACCGATTTTAGGGCGGTCAATGTTATAGATTTTTTCCATATACTTTGCGCCCATAAACGCGAATTGGCAAATATTGTCAGATGTAACCGTGAGGTTAGCACCCGAGTCCATAAGCAATACGGGCGTGGAAAGCGGCAGAATAGAAGCGATAGCCGCGCGGTTTATACCAAGTATCCTTTTTACAATTATAGTAGCACCTGTAATAAGAGCGCCTGTATTACCTGCGCTTACGAATGCATCGACCTCCCCTTTCGCGAGAGCCTTGAAGCCGACGCTCATCGAGGAATCGCGCTTATCGCGCACTACCGAAAGAGGACTGTCCTCCATGGAAATTACCGAGGCGGCATGAATTATCTCGATTCCGTCAAGGTTGATTTCATTCTTGACAGCAATATCGGATATTACGTTCTCGTCACCGACGAGAATTATAGTATGTTCCTTAAATTCCTTGGCTGCCGCCTCAGCACCCTTAAGTATTTCGAGAGGTGCATTATCACCGCTCATTGCATCAATAAGTATTTTCATATCAGACTAAGCTATCGAAAGTGTTGCGTATTATAGCGAGCGAGCGCTCGGCATACGCCTCATTACGATATCTTTTACCTCCTTTTATCTTGTGGTCAAGCGGAGCTATTATTCCAAAATTGGCATTCATCGGCTGGAAAGACGATGATACGCCGCCGTGACTGACGTAATGTGCAAGAGCACCTATTTCCGTTTCACGCGGAAAAATCAACTCAGAGAGCGAAAGCGAAAGCCGTGCAGCGTTCACGCCGGCTACAAAGCCGGACGATGCCGACTCCACGTAGCCCTCAACTCCCGTCATCTGTCCTGCGAAGAAAAGGTTCGGTCTATCCTTTACCGAATATGTCGGGGAGAGAAAGCCCGGTGAATTTAGATAGGTATTCCTGTGCATAACTCCATATCTAAAGAACTCCGCGTTCTCAAGACCGGGTATCATACGGAAAACACGCTTTTGCTCGGCAAAGGTAAGATGAGTCTGGAATCCTACGATATTGTACATAGTTCCCTCGACGTTTTCGCGCCGCAGCTGCACGGTCGAAAAGGCATCCTCACCGGTGGACGGCACGGGAAGCCCGACAGGCTTCATAGGTCCGAAGCGCAGTGTGTCGTAGCCGCGAGATGCCATAACCTCGACAGGCATACAGCCCTCAAAGACGGTAAGGTCGGACTGGAGCTCCTTGTCAAACGCCTTGAGTGGCGCTACCTCGGCGCTGATGAGCGCCGAATAAAACGCATCATACTGCTCGCGAGTCATCGGGCAGTTAAGATAATCCTCGGGATTACCCTTGCCGTACCGTGAAGCAAAAAAGGCAACGTCGGTATTAACTGTGGAAAAATCAACGATAGGAGCTGCCGCATCAAAGAAGTGAAGCTCTCCGCCGCCCGTAAGGCGCGAAATCGACACTGCAAGCGGCTCTGAGGTCAAAGGTCCTGTTGCTACAACGCATATTCCGTCGTCGGCAATTTCGGTGACCTCGCACTCGTGTACGGTTATGTTTTGATTGGATTTTATCTTTTCGGTTATATAAGAGCTGAAAAGCTCACGATTGACCGCGAGTGCACTGCCCGCGGGCACCTCGGTTGCGTATGCTGCCTCCATAACGAGTGAGCCGAGAATGCGCATTTCTTCCTTCAAAAGACCCACAGCGTTCGATGTCTGATTCGAGCGCAGAGAATTTGAGCATACGAGCTCGGCAAATCCGGAGCTATGATGAGCAGGAGAAAATTTCTTAGGCTTCATTTCGTAAAGCTCTACCTTGACGCCAAGGCGAGCCGCCTGCCACGCTGCCTCGCAGCCGGCAAGCCCGGCACCTATAATTTTAACGGTTTTTATATCCGACATCATTCAATTACCGTCATTTCCCCATCCCGCTTATAACCGCAGGACTTGTTTTTGCATATCACAGCCTTGCGGCTCTTGCGGTAATAAAGCACACCGCCGCAATCGGGACATTTTTCAGCAAGCGGCATATCCCACGTTGAAAAATCGCATTCGGGATATCTCTCGCAGCTGTAAAACAGCATTTTTCCCCTACCGTGACGGGCAACCACCTTTGAAGAGCATTTAGGACAAAGTACACCAGTTTCGGTAACCTTTTGCTTTGTAAATGTGCAGGCAGGATAATTGATACAAGCGTAAAACGAACCGTATCTGCCGTTACGCACCACCATCTCGCCGCCGCAAATATCACACTTAAAGCCGGCAAGCTCGGGCTCGGCAGTTTCTGCTTGGGCAACCGTACCGTCTTTTCCAAGAGCCTTGGTGTTTTTGCAAGCGGGATAATTCGGACAGGCAAGGAATTTACCGAACCTGCCGCTTTTATATATCATTTTTGCGCCGCACTTCTCGCATACGACGTCACTCTCCTCGGCAGGGAGGTCAAGACGAGTCTTAGCCTCGATTGACGACGCTGCGGCAAGTGCTTTTTCAAAGTCCTCATAAAACTCGGATAGAACACCCTCTGTGGTGTTTTCCTTATTTTCAATAGAGTCCAGCTTTGACTCCATCGTTGCCGTGAACTCATAGTCTACAATCTGCGGAAAATGCTCGCGCATAAAAGCCGTCGTAAGCTCACCGAGAGGTGTCGCAACGAGCGACTTTCCGTCGCGTTTTACGTACTCACGGGAGATAATTATAGATATAATAGGCGCGTAGGTAGAGGGCCTTCCTATTCCATTTTCCTCAAGGAATTTAATAAGTGATGCCTCTGTGTATCTTGCCGGAGGCTCGGTGAAATGCTGCTGTTTTTTAATCTCAAGCGTGCGGAGAGTCTCTCCGTTTTTGATTTTCGGCAACCTTGCAAGATTGACCGACTCTCCGTCGATATCGGGAGTGTCGCTGTTTGCAAAGTCATAAACAGTCATATATCCGCGTGACTTTATAACGTAGCCGCCGGTCTTGAATACGTAAGAGCCACAGGTTAATTCAACTGATACGGTATCAAGCACCGCTGCCTCCATCTGGCTTGCTATGAAGCGCTCCCAGATAAGCTTATAGAGCCTATACTGCTCCGTGGTAAGTAGCTTGCGCACCTGACGGGGCTGGATATATACGTTCGAGGGACGGATTGCCTCGTGAGCGTCCTGCGCATTCGTGCTCGTCTTATAGCTTCTCGGTACCTTGGGGAGATACTCTCGACCGAAGCTTTCTGTAATATACGCAGCGGCAGCCTCCTCTGCTACGGCAGAAACTCTCGTGGAGTCGGTACGCATATAGGTGATAAGACCCTGTATTCCGCCAAACTCCGCACCGAGATTCAGACCGTCGTAAAGCTCTTGGGCAACCTTCATAATCTTCTGAGATTGGAACCCTAACTGCTTTGACGCCTCCTGCTGAAGCGTGGAAGTTGTAAACGGAGGTGCAGGCTGCTTATATTTTACTGCATGCTTGACCGAGGACACCTTGAAGGTTCCATCCGAAATTTCTCTTTCAGCAAAAAGAGCCTCACTCTCCGACGAGAGCCTGATTCTTCCGTTTTTATCAGCAAAAAGCCGAGCGCTTATCGTTTCTCCGTCATCTGTTTCAAGCGTTGCCTCAACAGTCCAATACTCTTGGGGAACAAAAGCGCGTATTTCTTCTTCTCTTTCGGTTATGATTCTCGCGGCAACCGACTGAACACGTCCGCCGGAAAGACCGCTTTTAAGATTTTTCCAAAGAACCTCGCTCAGCTTGAAGCCGACGAGTCTGTCAAGGATTCGTCTTGCCTGTTGAGAATTTACGAGGTCTTCGTTGATTTTGCGCGGATTTTTAATAGATTCCTTAACCGCGCCTTTGGTAATTTCGTTAAAGGTTACTCGACACGCCTTATCCTTGGGAATGCCAAGCTGCTCGGCTATGTGCCAAGAGATAGCCTCTCCCTCGCGGTCAGGGTCGGTTGCAAGAAAAATCTTGTTTGCGCCCTTTGCCTCGCGCTTTAACTCCTTTATAACATCGCCCTTACCGCGGATATTGATATAATGAGGTGTAAAGCCGTTTTCAACGTCAATGCCGAGAGTGCTCTTAGGAAGGTCGCGAATGTGCCCCTTTGAGGCTATTACCTTGTAGTTAGAGCCAAGATAGCTCTTTATCGTATTCGCCTTTGCAGGCGACTCCACAATTACTAAATTTGCCATATATATTCAAGTGGCAAAGCCACTGCCTTTCTCATTTGAATTTGCGTGATACCCGCTCACCGGGAAGCAAAGTAACGAAGCCTCCCATCTCCAGCTTCAGCAAATACTTCATAACGTCTTTCGACGGAATTTCGTCATCTACAAGCGAATCAAAGCTACACTCACCAGCCTCGGGTATGCGCTTATAAAGCATAAGTGCTCGCTTATCAAAGCTCTCCGGCGGAGCGATTTGAGCACGCGGCTGCTCCTCCTCTGTCGAGTTAACAAGGTTTGGCTCCTGCGAAGGCGCTGCGGTGACACTGCTCCTTGACTTGCCGTGAAGAAAAACGTCGTCGTTTGGACAAAGTGCCAAAACGGAGTATTCACGCAAAACCCCGTACACGTCGTGACGAACGCCACTCTGAAGCTTAAAGGGATTCAAATTAACACCAACCTCATCAGCAAAATCGCGTACGATATCGTCGGCAGAGGTACATGCGCGAGCACCGTTTTTAAGCAAGAGACTCGTAGCCTCGCTTCCCTTTGAGCCTACATTACCGGGAAGCGCATAAACTATGCGCCCTTGCTTTATAGCGTGTCTTGCAGTGATTATAGCACCGCTTCGCTCGCTGCCCTCGATTACGACGGTTGCCGAGCAAAGACCGCTGATTATTCTGTTACGCCTCGGAAAATTCAACCTGCTCGGAGAAGTACCGGGAGCGTATTCGGTGATAACACACCCATTTTTAACGATTTCCCGCGCAAGCTTGATATGCTCCTTTGGGTAGCAGACGTTTATTCCGCTGCCAATGACGGCAACCGTTGGCATACCTGCTGAAAGCGCACCGGCGTGTGCCACGCCGTCAATGCCTGCCGCCATTCCCGAAACCACGGTTGCACCTGCGGTAGCAAGATCATAGGCAATTTTGAATGCGTTTTTCCGTCCGTAGTCAGACAATCTGCGCGTACCGACTACTGCGGCATAAAATCCGCTTGAGAAATTCGGAAGAGCTCCTCTGTAATAAAGAAGCACCGGCGGCGTTGGAATTTTCCGCAGCGACTCGGGGTAACGAGCGTCGGCATATGTAAGAATACCAACGTCGTGCCTCATACAGAATTCATAGATTTCATTTGCCTTATCAAGACTCCTGTCAGCAAGACGCGCTCTGTCAGAGGAGCGTGGGTGTAAGCATGATGCAATTTTCTTGATATCGGCGTTATAAATCTCCTCCGCAGAAGCGAATTTTTCAATAAGACTCGGAAAGGTTGCGGTGTCAGGAGTACAGCAAAGAGAGAGCCAAATCCAATAAACAGTATCAGTCATGCCCTACTCCTTTCTCCAAAATTTACTTGATTTTTCCCTGTTCCCACATGAATATCGATGCCGCAACCGAAGCGTTAAGCGACTCGGTTTTGCCGGATATGGGAATATAAACGCTAGCCGTTGCGGCAGCAGAAATTTCACGGGGTATTCCGTGTCCCTCATTACCTATCATGACGATGTCATCGGCACGAAGGGAAATATCCGAAAGCGAGGTCGCCTCCTCTGCAAGCTCGGCGGCGAAAACGCGTCTGCCCGCACCCTTTGCCGCAGCTATAAACGACGAGATGTCTTGAACTGCGGTTATACGAGTGCGGAAGAGGCTGCCCATAGCACTTCTAACGGTTTTGGGATTATATACGTCAGCGCAGTCAGAGCTTAATATCAAATGTTCGACGCCAAACGCTACGGCACTTCTGATTGCAGCTCCGAGATTTCCCGGATCCCTGACCGAGCACAGTGCGAGTGCTCTCTCGTCGGGAAGAAGACAAAAGTCTTCCTTATATATTATATCCATCTTGCGGAAAAAGTCAAGATATTTTATTACACAACTCACACCCTGCGGCGCTTTTTCGGTAGAAATTTTATAAAATGCACTCTCGCTGAGCGTTATCAGCTCGCAATTCGTGTATATCGGATTAGACATCGCCTTGCGAAGACGTTCTAAAAACTCCTCAGATTTCCCCTCGGAGACGAGGACGTGAGTAACCGGAAGCCCTGCCGAAAGTGCCTCAAGCGTCAGCTTTTCCCCCTCTGCAATAAAGGCCTTCTCCGCCTCGCGACCTTTCTTATCCGCAAGTGAAGCTGCCCATTTTACAATAGGATTGCTACGGCTGGAAATTATCTCACTTTTGATTTTCATAACACTTCTGCCTCACATTATATAACGAAATTAAAAAACAAGCCCGGTTTCCAATAAGGATAAACCGGGCTTTCTTATTAAAGCGCAGCCTTAGCACGCTCGCAAACAGCAGCAAATGCTTCCTTGTCGGAAACCGCGAGCTCTGCGAGCATCTTGCGGTTGAGATCTATGCCTGCAACCTTGAGACCGTGCATGAGAGTAGAATAATTCATGCCGCAAACCTTAGCCTGTGCGGAAATTCTGGTAATCCAAAGAGAACGGAAATCTCTCTTCTTAAGCTTGCGTCCTGCGAAAGCGTAGTTACCGCTCTTGAGAACGGCCTGCTTCGCCATCTTGAAATGCTTGGACTTTGCGCCCCAATAACCCTTAGCGGCCTTGAGAATGCTCTTTCTTCTCTTGCGCGTCATCATAGCGCCCTTTACTCTTGCCATTTTATGTTGTCCTCCAAATTTTCTTCTGTAGCCTTATTACTTCTGAATAAGGGATCTGTAAATAGGTGCGAAGCTCTCGCTCAGGATTGCGCCCTTGCGCAGACCTCTTTTGCGCTTTGCAGTCTTGATACCGAGATTGTGACGGTGATTGTTGTGCGACATTTTGATCTTTCCGCCGCCTGTAAGAGAAAATCTCTTTGCGGAAGCCTTGTGGGTTTTAATCTTTCCCATTTTTATTCTCCTTTTCTGTGGGTTTCCCCTTTTTTTACTGATTATTTCTTATCCTGCTTAAGAGGACTAAGAATAATGGACATATAGCGCCCCTCGAGCACCGGCTTTTTCTCGGCAACTCCCGCATCACGGCAAGCCTCCTCGAATTTTGCGATAATCTCGCGTCCAAGCTCCATATGTGACATTTCTCTGCCCTTGAAGCGAACCACTGCTTTTACCTTATTTCCCTCGGCAAGAAATCTCTTTGCATGATTGACTCTGGTGTCAAAATCGTGCTGCTCAATACGGCAGGAGAGCTGAACTTCCTTTACCTTTACGATAACCTGCTTCTTCTTTGCCTCCTTTTCCCTCTTTCCGCGTTCAAAGCAGAACTTGCCGTAATCGATTGCACGGCAAACCGGGGGATTGGCGTTCGGCACGATGAGCACGAGATCTACACCGTTGCTAAAAGCATAGGCGCGAGCGTCGTCGGTCTTCATTACACCAACCTGCTCGTTGTTAGGGCCTATAACGCGAACCTCGGAAACTCTGATTTCCTCGTTGATAAGTAAATCCTTGTTGTTGTTTGCGCTAATGGTCTTGTACCTCCAAAAACAAAAAATGCATACAGAAATATCCGTACGCATACAAAAACTCCATTCCAAAGGAGTTAAGTATTTACCATACGCACACTTGTGGTATGGTGAGAACGGAAATTCTGCTTCTTGTGAAGAATTTAAATCTTCTGTTGTATTATATCACCGGACAAGTAATTTGTCAATACCTTTTTAAGTTTTTTTTCATTTTTTATCTCTTCTGCTCCAACCTAAGAAAAAATCTCCCTTTTTCACAAACTTCTAACGGTAAAATTGTGAATAATTCCATCTTTACAATACCACGTAAAAGGTGTATAATAGAGTGGCACGCCGTAAACACGGCTGTGTAAAAGCCGCCACCTGAAGAAGCATCAAGCCCATGATGAAACAACGCGGAGGGTGGCGGCACGGATTTTTCAAAAAACAGGGGGGCGATTATATGCGTGTTATCCTTAACGGAGAACACGCATAACTAAGTTTGCCCTTGCGGACAAGTGATGTTTACTCCGTAAGTGGAGTTATCCTACGGATAGTGAAGTTTTGCCTATGGCAAAGTGGGCAAACTTAACTTCACTTGTGCGTAGCACGAAATTCAATGCGTAGCAACTTCACTTTTGCGTTAGCAAAAACTTCACCAACAGAAAAGAGAGGACATTACGGATTACCCCGTTTGATATGCACCCCAAAAGTTAGACACTTTTGGAGGTGCATATTTTTATGGGTAAAACAGGAAGAAAGAACCGAATTTATTTGCCAGAATTTAAAATTGGTGTTATAATGGATATGCGAGAACACCGATTGGGATATTGCGA
>JAZOSP010000061.1:0-1947 GCA_045657165.1 Eubacteriales bacterium | reverse complement strand
CTCTTTATCGTTGATGTCAGAACATTCGGCAGGTAGTACCTGTTTTCTTTGCTCGACAGATAGCCCATATAGAATTCCAAAGCCTTTTCAATGAATTCGCTCTTGGATTCGCAATTGTCGGCTTGTCGCAAGCTCTCAATGCGTTCAATGAGTGAGGGTTTCAGCCATATTGTGAGCTGCTGTTTTCTTTCTTTTCTGTTTGATTCTTTTTCTGCCATTTTTCCTCCTTTGAGGCATTACCACCTCGCAAATTTTCTTTAATTTTCAAGGGGTTTTAATGTTTACCACCTCGGTTCGTCGGCAAAATAGCAAAAGACCAACTCGTCTTTTTTGCAGGGTGGGTAAGCCCAAAATCCTTTATGCGGTCGGCGTTGCCGTCCGCTGTGAGCCGAGGCGAAGGTGGTTTACCACCTCGACTCTTTCTCCTGCTTGATTTTCGACAGGCGAAAATCGAAGGTTTCAGCGTTCTATCGTTGCTTTTGACATCGTCCATCTTTTGCGGTTTTTTGCCTCGTTTTCCCATTCGTGGGTTCTTGTTTGGGTTCGCCCCTCAAATCGCAACACGGGGCGTTTTTGGCGGTCTACGGTGGTTATTCGCTCGGCTTCTCCACGGGGGATATCACTTTACCGTCGAGCTTCTCGAAGCAGCACTCGGTATAGGAGAGACCGTTCTCGGACACGATGCGGTCGAGGACGGAGAGCATCTCCGTTTCCTTGAGCTTGACCGTGTCGGTCGGGTTCTCGTAGCAGAGCCACTCGTCAGAGTCGGGCGTGTCCTTCACGAATACATCGTAGCAGAGCTTCAGCTTCTCCTTGGATTTGAACAGAGTCGCTTCGATCTTTACGCATCCGACGGTGAGCGATGCCACGACCGTTTCCGAAAAATTCTTCGGAGGGTTTCTCTGTAAGAGAAAAACATCACGGTCGGACATCGGACGGCAGAAGAAATATTTATCGCCGAGTTGCTTTTTGAGTTCCTTGATTCGCTTCATCGTAAGCATCACCAATGCATACCGTCAGAGAAATAGAAGGGATCGTTCTCGTCTATTTCCTCGTCGAGTTCGTCGACGATATCATCTTCCTCATCGTAGTCCTCGTCGAGATCTTCATCCTCGATGGGTTCTTCATCCTCGTCAACGTCATCGGGGGGAGGCGGTTCGGGAAACCGCATCCGCATTTGAAGGGACGGCGAGCCGACGGCAGAAGAATAAAATCTCTGTGCGCTGTCGCCGAGAGCCTTGCTCAACACACTTGTATCGAGCTTGCAATCACGGTAGCCCTGATGCACCGTTCTGTAGTAGTGAGTGGACGGCATTCCGAAGTCTTGGCGAAGGTTCATGATATAAACCATGGCGTTGACCTCTCGTCCGTCTGTCAGCTCTACGGGAACATCACGCTTGAAATAGTGTGAGGGATATCCCTCGTATCGGTCGAGGAAGTATTCGTCTGCTCTTTGGATTTCCCATACCGCCACGGGAACTTCAGAGCCGGGCTTCTTCGCAATCGTTGCGAATGCACTTTGCGATTGTCCTTTGAACTGTAGCTCGTAGTCCTTGATGACTCCTGTTGCGTAGAGTCTTGCTGTCGGACATCGGTGAGCCATTTGCTGAACATTGAGGTTGCTTCCGTAAGCAACGTAGAGTCTTGGTTCTTTCTTTTTCACTTTTTTACTCCTTACATTGAAATTCTGAATGCAGGTTCTTCATCCTGATCGGTGTCCTCGTCTTGAACACCTTCGCTCGGTTCTTCGTCGGTCGGGGCTTCAAGCTCTGCCAATCTTCTCGCCGCAAAGCGTTCCTTTTGAGCTTCGGCTTGTGCCGGATCACGCCATGCGATGTTTCCTTCGAGCTTTTCAAGAAGGAAGCCACGTGCGGTTTTGAACTCGTCGCCGATCATTCCGAGGCGAAGAAGCCACGTGCGGAAGGTATATTTTTCGTTCGGGCTTTG
>JAZOSP010000060.1:0-5956 GCA_045657165.1 Eubacteriales bacterium | reverse complement strand
TGTTTTTGTTTTTTAGTCAATCGTCATATCCATTTTTCTTCTCAGAATCTTGCGCAGAGTGTTCTTCGGGAACTCCTCCTCGCGCACCTTGAGTAGACCGATCTTCTTGTAGGGTACGGCGGTTTTATTGTATTCGTTTACGAATTTCTGGAAGTATTCCTTCGCGTCGGTAATACCGTTTTCGTCAAGGAAGCTCTTGTCGGGGAATATCTCGGCAACAATGGTGTTGAAGGCGTCACCTCTGCGGGATTTACCCTCGTAAACGACGATATCAACGACGCCGGGAGTTGCTGCGAGCGCGTCCTCGATTTCCTCGGGGTAAACGTTCTTACCGTTAGAGAGAATTATAAGATTTTTAAGTCTGCCCGTGATATAAAGCACACGCGTGCCGTGCTTGTCAACCTCAAGCTTACCGAAATCGCCCGTGCGGAAATAGCCGTCCTCGGTGAATGCTTCCCTATTCGCCTCCTCGTCCTTATAGTAGCCGAGCATTACGTTGGGGCCCTTGACCTGAATCTCGCCCTCTCCGTCCTCGTTGGGCTCGTCGATTCTTACGTCAACGATGGGAAGAACGGGGCCGACGCTTTTCGGAACGATGAAGTTGTTGTGGTTAACTGCGAGAATGGGGGCGCACTCGGTAATTCCGTAGCCGTTGAGAACCTTGACACCAATGGAATCAAAGAGGTCTGCCATCTCCTGATTGAGGGGCGCGCCGCCCGAGATTATCATATTCAGCTCACCGCCGAAGGCAGAGAGAATCTTCTTTCTGAAAAGACCGCCGAAGGGGTTAAGACCAATCTTACGGAAGACGTTATTAATCTTCATAAGCGTCATAAGGAGCTTTTCCTTACCCGAGTCCTTAATGCCCTTGAGTATTCTGCGATAGAATGTTTCAACGTAAAGAGGAACTGCAACGAGGTGCCCGGGCTTGTGCTCCCCGAGCTCTCTCAGGATATACTTGACGCCAGAGGAAATATAGACGTCACAGCCGATAGAGTTCTGACCGAAGATAGAAACGCTCGAGCCGTAGGTGTGATGAGGCGGGAGAACGTTCATACACTTGACCGAGAAATCAATAAAGGGGATAACGTCTGCAAGGTCGGACATAAAGTTCTTCTGCGAGAGCATAACGCCCTTGCCCTTGCCGGTCGTGCCAGAAGTAAAGACGAGAAGCGCCAAGGCGTTCGGGTCGATGGGAGCGTTAAAGTAGGGAGCGCTGTCTTGAGCGAATTTCTCAGCGCCGAGAGTCTGCCACTCCTCGAGAGTTCCCTCTCCATCTGCGCAAAGAAGCAGGGGCGCCGGCAATCCGAGCTCTTCGGCAATATACCGACCCTTCTCGGCTATATCAGAATCGCACAGAATGAAATCTGCCTCTGCCGTCTTCACGGTTTCGCAAAGCTCCTCCTTGCCCCAATCCTTATCAAGGGGTACGAGCACCGAGCCGGTTGCAAGAACCGAATAATACGACTGAATCCAGTTGTATGAATGTTTACCGATGATAACGAACTTTTTGCCCGCAAGGCCGCGCGAGATTATCTCGGTCGAGATAGCTCGCACGTGGTCGCGAAGAACCTCGTAGTTTACCTTTATTGCTTCCTTGTCGTGAGGATTTTTGCGATAGCGGTAGGCGACTCTGCCCTCAAAAACTTTACCGATATCCTCCACCATCTCACGTATAGTTTGATATTCCTTTTTCTCGTGTAAGGCTTTAACTTTCATAAATACCGTTCACTTTCATTTTTAATTGAAGTTACATAAAACTATGTACCCGTGTATTTTAACATAAAATGCATATTTTGTCAACTATTTACTGCGAATTAGACGGCTTTAGTTGACAATATCGACACGCTTGTCAATTATTTTGTGCTTTTTTCCTCTTTTTTTTGAAATATGCGGAAAGGACCTCCGCCGCCTCCTCACCGAAAACACCGCCTAAAATCTCGGGCTTGTGGTTAAGCTCTGCCTCGGCGAGATTTATACGCGAGCCAAACGCTCCGAAGCGCAAATCGCGTGCGCCGAAGACGACACGGGGTATCCGTGCGTTGATAATCGCACCGCCACACATAGCGCAGGGCTCCATGCTCACGTAGAGCGTCGTGCCCGGCAGCCGCCAGCCGCCAAGCGCACGGCACGCCTGCTCGATAGCAAGTATCTCGGCGTGGTGAGTCGCACATTTTGACTCCTCACGGGTGTTAGAGGCACGGGCAATGACCTCGCCGTCACGAACTATCAAGGCTCCGACAGGCACCTCGTCACGCTCTGCCGCTTCCTTCGCAAGGGCTATTGCCTCCTTCATATATTTTTCGTCAAGCTGCATAGTTTCCTCCGTCTTTTATTTTGCAAGCTCGCCTACAAGACGTATTACCGCAAGCAGAATACACGGGACTACCACAAGGAGCAGCTCACCTGAGAGCTTATAGCCCTCGCCCCTGTCAAGTGCTCTTGATAGAAGCTCTGTGTATTTCTTCCTTTTTAGTATAATAATCAAAAGCGACAGGACGGCAAGTACCGAAAGCGTCGAATAAAACCAAGCCGCAAACTCCGAGCTTTCGGCGAAGAAGATAGAAAGCACCGACATGGCGTTATTTATAAAATGAAGAATGAGCGAGGGGTATATGCTGTCAAGGGCAATATCAAGCACCATAAACGCGACACCCGCAAAAAGTGCATAAGGAACTGTGAAGAAGTCGGCATGCACGAGTGCGAAAAAGAGTGCCGACAAAATCACCGCCCCTCTCGGTGAGCGCCGCGCCACAAGGCGAAGCGGCACGTATCTGAAAAGTGCCTCCTCAAGAACGGCGGGCGTAAGTGCATGCAAGAGAAGCGCCACGCCAAGATTACCGCCAAGCTCCTCGGGGATTATGACGTTTGATATTCCAAGGGTCAGGCTCATAATAAACGAGGTTGCAGCCGATATAGCAAAGGTTATGGCAACTGTCGGTGCGACGGTTGGCAAAAATGCTACGAGCCGCCCTGTATCAAAGGTCAAAAACGCCGTTTTTTCTTGACACGCCCCCAATTGTTTATAAAAAATCGCAAACAATGTGGGAACTATACAGGCAAGCGCGTACACTACGTGCGACAGTACACCTCCCGCCACGTCGGAGAGTCCAAGCAGCAAAAGAAAAATAAGAGTTGCCGCAATAAAAACGTTAGTAGCTCTTTTCATTTTACACCTCACGCGTCACTAAGGAAAAGCGCAGCTTTCCTCTGATAATGTCGGCCTCCTCGAGGCACACCTCTACCTCATCACCGACACGGTACACTGTGTCGCGCGAGTAGAGAGTTAGATTTTTCTCGTCGTATATAAACATGCCGGGAAGCTCGCTTATAGGCACGAGCCCCTCGCAGGTGTTGTCAAGCTGGCAAAACATACCGAACTGCGTTACCCCGGACACGATAGCGGGAAAATGCTCGCCCACGTGCCCTGACATATATATTACCTTGTAAAGATTTTCAATTCGGCGCTCTGCCGCAAGTGCGCGCAGCTCCGCCTCGGTTGCCGCGGCGGCGGCGCGCCTCGCATATCCCGCATAGGCTGCGGGGCGCTTCCCTTCTATCAAAACGCGCTTTATAATTCTGTGCGTCGCGAGGTCGGAAAGACGCCTAATAGGCGAGGTAAAGTGGCAGTATGTGTCTATTCCAAGCCCGAAATGAGGGGCGCGGTGCTCGGAATATTTAGCCTTCGCCATAGCTCTCAGCATTGTATACGATACCGGCAAAAGAAGCCCTCGTTCGTCTGCCGCAAAAAGCAATTTTCCGAAGTCCCCGGCGTCGGCAGCCTCGCGCGTTATCACCGAGGTATCAAAGCCAAGGTTATGCGCATAAGTCACGAACTCCGATAGCTTGTCCTCGGGCGGCGGCTCGTGAACTCTGTAAACGCAGGGGATATTTTCGGCTGTAAGGCGGGTTGCCACCGCCTCGTTTGCCGTCAGCATAAACTGCTCTATCATTCTCTCGGCTATGCCGCGCGTGCGCTTTACGATTTCAGTCGGGTGTCCGTCCTTATCAAGCCGTATTTCCGACTCCGGAGTATCAAGCTCAAGGTATCCGCGCCGCCTGCTCTTCTCGAGAAGGATTTCGTATAGCTCGCGCATTTTGGAAAGCGCAGGGATAACCTCACGGTATTTTGAAAGCAAGGCTTTGTCGGCTGTGCCATCAAAGATTTTATTGACCTCGGAATACACACCGCGCACGCGGCTTCTTATTATCGACGGCTCAAGCCTGACCCCCTTGATTTCACCCGTTCCCGTCAGGTCGATTACAGCGCTCAAGGCATATTTATCCTCTCCTGCATTAAGCGAGCAGGCGCCGTTTGAGAGTGACGGAGGCAGCATAGGAACGACCTTGTCGGTAAAATAAACGCTCGTGCCACGACACATTGCCGCGCGGTCAAGCGGAGTTTTCTCCCTCACGTACTCGGCGACGTCGGCAATATGAACTCCAAGTCTAAAGCCGCCGCCCGAGAGACGCACGAGCGAGACGGCATCGTCAAGGTCCTTTGCACCCTCACCGTCTATCGTGAATATAATTTCCCTCTCGCGCACCACGCGTCCCTCGGGGTTAAGGGGGAGCCGTGCGACGTTTTCTGCCTCTTTTAGCTCATCTGGCGTGAAGTCGGTCACTATTTCAGAGTCGGCTAAAATCGCCTCGTAATTCGCCTCGCGCGACTCTGAGTCGCCAAAGACCCTCACAACGTCACACTCCGGCTCTCGTGAGCCGTCGCGCAGTATGAGTGCCTCAACCTTATCACCGGGGTGTGCGCCCATAAGCTCTCTGACCGTCGGTCGAAGCGGTATTCTCGCCTCGTCCGGCAAAAGCACGTAGGTACGGTATCTGCGCCTGCCATGGCGCATGTACTCCTCGGACAGTGTTCCTATGAGAGTTTTGCGCCCGTATTCTATTATTTTTTTAACACGCCCCTCGGTCTTTTCCTCGCCAAGCCTGTCGCGGAAGACTTGATAGGTTATCTCAACAAGGTCGCCCTCGATAGCTCCAAGCGTTTTATGCTCGGGGATAAAAATATCCCGACCGCCCCCCTCCGGGGTGACAAAGCCGAAGCCAGATTTAGAGGACGAGAAAACGCCTCTCGTGTGCATGTGCTCACGCCTGTATCTCTCGTGGCTCAAATCGCCCGTGCCGAGCCTTACACCCGTGTAATTCTTGCCCGTAGCGGCAAGCGCGCGAATAAGCTCCGCCTTTGCCGCCTCCTTTGCTCGACGCTTGTGCGTGTTACGCTTTGTAAATTTATTAAAATCTCTTTTTTTAGTCTTCATTCGGTAAACCTCTGTTTATAGGATTTATTTTGTACATTAGTGAAAGAAAAATCCCTAAAAAACAGCACGAATATTCAAAAGGCGGCCGCCTCACCGGCAGCCGCCCTTTGTATTATTTCTCGAAGATGTAAGAATAGCTACTGAGTTTCTGCCAATCGGTAAGAGCATAGCTCTTTGCATAATCGGGCTGAATAATAAATACGACAACTACAGCAACGACAAATACAAGCGATGCGATAAGAGTCCATTTATAGAGCTTTCTTTCGCCGTGTGCCGATTTGTCCTTACCGTAAAAGGTATCAGCACCTCCTGCAATCGTACCGGAAAGCCCGTCCTCTCCGCTTTTCTGGAAGATTACGGCAACTACGATAAATACTGCGGCTATAAGAAGCACGACGAGAAGTAAATATTCAAGAACTACCATATCAAATACCTTTCAAGTATGTTATAAGCATAAAACTGCATTCTGCATATAGGTATTTTACCATAAACACAGAAAAATTGCAATAGGTTTTCAATAATTTTATTCTTTTTTATTTTTTAATTCGAAACTCTCCGCCAACAATTCCCGAAAGTCAGTTTCAGTCGGCGCACCGCCCACACACAAGCTGCTGCAATATAGAGGTTTATTTTTCAGAAAAGGCTTGACAAAGCCGCACGCTTTTGCTATAATATTATAG
>JAZOSP010000059.1:0-27937 GCA_045657165.1 Eubacteriales bacterium | reverse complement strand
TGGTTCGACTCCGATCACCAGCTCCAGGGGGAATTCCCGAGCGGCCAAAGGGGGCAGACTGTAAATCTGTTGTCACTGACTTCGCTGGTCCGAATCCAGCTTCCCCCACCAAATTCCTCGGACCTTGTCCGAGGAATTATTATTGAAATCAGTCAATAATTTCGGTGGAACAAAGGAGTGCTTGCAACCTAAGCACCGTGACATAAAAAAGAGACCGTTGCAATGCTCCGTACTCTTAAGTACAGTTTTTAAGAATCAAGACTAAACGGAGTTGAAGGCAAAAGAAAAACGCGAGAAGCTTGCACTGTTTCTCGCGTTTTTCTTTTTTTGCTATCTGGCGGTAAAGCCTTTCTATAAATGAGGTAGTACACGAGCAAATAAAAAACTCGCTCGCACTTTTATTTTTCATCTCGAACGTTTGCGTTCTTTGCGACGGTCGAGAAATTCATTGATTTTGAGTTTTATTACCAATCTGCTTCGTACTCTTTCATAGAGATTATCCTCCTCGGGAAACGGAAGAAACGAGCCGCCAATACGCTCACGAAACAGACGGTTCATTCGTATCTTATGCCGTTTGCTTGGCAGTGGCATTTCCTTATCCTCGGGTTCTTCCTCAATCTTGCGGATTTTGGCTGCTACAGCCTCGGATAAGGCGCGCTTGAAAAGCTTGCGATTATCGTTCGATATACACTCAAAAAAATCCTCTTCATTTGTATTTTCAACATCTTGGTTTGTTGTCTGATTAAAGTCGCTCATTTTCTCCCGTATCGGTGAATTACTTCAAAATTCAAAAAGTGCGCCAACCGAAGCCGGCGCACCGAAAAACGCAAACTCCAAGCTGTCGCCAAACGAACTTATACGCAGATAGGCTTTTTCATACTATCAAACGGGAGTCGCATTTTTACCAAATGGATTCGTTTAATAGTATGACGAAAAAGGGTATAACTATCCCATAAAGAAAAATATACCGATCAGTGCGGTTATTAAGTTCGTTTGGCGTATTTATTATATCAGTTTTTTCATCATTTGTAAATGCTTTTCGAAAAAATTATATAAGATTAACCTGTAAATTAAACAAAATGCAATAATTCAGCGTACCTTTTATTATTGACATTTTAGCCTAAACCGCGGTATACTCTACGTATACCTCTCTTTGGAAGGAGGCACTAAATGAGCGAGTATGAAAATAATGCCGCAAAACCGATAGCGACATCTCAAAAATGCAAAATATGCGGCGGCGAGTTCATCACGGCGTCGTTTGATAAACCCAATCGGGATCTATGCCCTATTTGCAGAAAAAGAATTGCCAAAGAAAAGCGCTTGGAGCGCGAGGCAATCGAAAACGAAATGCGGCTTAGGAAGAAAGAAAAGGAACACGAAATATTTCTTAAGCGATTGAATAATTATAACGTCGTATCACTTGCAGATATTCACCCGTGCGATAACACGCTCTACGTTCTCGGCAACGGCTTTGATATAATGCACAGAGTTAAGTCGAGCTATTATTCATTTCGTGACTCTCTCGGGAAGAATAACAATCTACGCGAAACTCTTGAAGCCTTTTTGATTTCTGATGATATTTGGGCAGATTTTGAAAATGCGCTCGCAAGGTTCAACGTAAGAGCAATGTGCGCGGACTCCATAGTTGATAATCACCTCGACATTTCAGGCGCATACGACGAGGACTCCGGAATGGCAGAATTTTATATGGCAGTCGAAATGGCTGCCGACCCAATCACGACGGTAGCGCAGGAATTGCCGAGGCGCTTTCGGCGCTGGGTAGAGACCTTGACTGTAGGAACGGACGACCGCCCTTTAAGCAACCTCTTTCGCGGAGGGCGTGTTCTCACCTTCAACTACACTGAGTTTGCGGAAAATCTATACGCCGTACCGCGAGAGCAGATATGCTACATACACGGCTGTCGAAAAAACAAGAAAGCACCTCTGATTCTTGGGCATATGCCGAATGCAAGCGACGCTATGTACGACTTCGATGACGGTTATAGACCGCGCAAAAGCAAAGCAAGACAATACATGATAGGTGCGGCACAGGACAATATTTACCGTATTATCGCAGAAAGCGATGAAAGCCTAACCAAGCACTGCGACGAGATTATTTCCGCCCACCGCCCGTTCTTCGAATCCCTGCATGATATCAAGGACGTGGTTATTATCGGGCACTCCATGTCAGACGTTGATATGGATTATTTTGAGGAGGTCGCGCATAGCATATCAAACGTCAATACCGTGAATTGGTATATAGGCTGTTACGGTCTTGGAGATCTTGAAAATATGGAGTCTATGCTTAAGCGGCTTGATATTCCAAGAGAACGCGCTATTGTTTTCCGCACCGACCTGATTTTGACAGCACCGAGGCAAGCAACAAGCGAAAAAATTCCTGTGCCCGTTTCCGTGCAAGAAAAGCCCTGCGGCATATCTCAAAGCGGCTCGTGGCGCGCCACGTTCGGCGCTCACACGCTAAGGATATATCAGAAAAACGCACAAAAGGCAAATTTTGAAATTATCTTTTCGCAAGAGGTGAGCCACGCGGTTTTCTCGCCCGATGAGAGGATTATGTTTTCGGTTGTTCGAGGCCTCTATGACGGAATATTTCTTTTCGCTTATGAAAGCTGTGCTTGGCACTTTATAAGCGAGCTTCAAAGCATTCCAAACCAACGGCTGCTAAATCCGCGACTCCGTCACGTTTATCTCACAAAATCAACCGTTACATTCGTATACAACAACCGCGTCCGTATTTATTCGCTGTCCGACGGCAGGCTTGCCGTCAACCGCGCAAGGCGCTATTCAAAGGAGCATTTCTATCACGGAATTGATATTCTGAATCGTTTTTTGTGAACAACAGCAAGAAAGCCTCCGCAAGGTGAGAATTTAATCTCACCTTCCTTTGTCTTTCCATTTATAAATTTATTCATTCTCCAGTATGTCTGCAATTCTCTTGCAGGCAAAGCCGTCGCCGTAAGGATTGCTCGCCTCTGACATAGCGGCATATGCAGCGCTATCCTCGAGCAAAAGCTTGAAATTATTATAGATAACGTCTTCGTCGGTTCCGACAAGCTTCAAGGTGCCGGCCTTGATGCCCTCAGGGCGCTCGGTCGTATCTCGCATTACGAGCACGGGCTTGCCAAGCGCTCAATTCCGCTTGGCAAAAGATCCGCGCCCACACCCGCGGAAACCATAGAAATCTGCGCCTCAAGGCTCTTTACCACTGCCGCCCTATTAATAGTCAGAGCAAAATCAATCACCATGTTATCAAGAGCGCGCTGCATCCACTGTCCTTCTGTAATTGTAACGATGGGCATTTTATCGATTTGTCCCACGTGGACGGCCGGATATTTTTTCCCGAGCATATTCACGGCTGCAAGCGGCGGATAAGAGCTTGGAACAGCTAAAATAAGTTCTTCATCCGCAATTTTTTCGTAGCAAAAGATTCGCTCATCAATCGGCAGCACCGTAAGACAAAGGTCAAATGCGCCTCGCTCTGCTGCGGTTACAAGCTCCTGCGAGGTCATTTCCTTGACCACGACACACATCCCGGGGTATTTTTCCCTGAATTTTTTCACCGCTGACGGTAGCATACCTGCACTGCGGTACGGTTAAAAAGCGTGACACCAAGCTGTCCCTCGATTTTTTTAATATACTGCGAGAGCGATGGCTGGGATATGTTCAGCACGTCAGCGGCTCTGCCAAAAGAGCCCTCCTCCGCCAGAACAAGAACGTATTTGAATTGTTTTAGATTCATACCGTAAGGAAGCTCCTTAAATGTTCTCCCCTATTAGCATACATCTGCTCGTAATATTTCATATACTCACCCGAGGTACACTCGTCTAGCCAATCCATATGCTCTTTATACCACTGTATTGTCAGCTTGATACCTTCTGAAAACATAGTTGTAGGCCCCCAACCAAGCTCATTATTTGCCTTGGTCGGGTCAATAGCATAACGTTGATCGTGTCCCTTTCGGTCAGCAACGTATGTAATGAGGCTTTCAGGCTTTCCAAGTTCCTTTAATATAATCTTAACGATATCAATGTTGGCCTTTTCGTTATGTCCACCGAGGTTGTAAACCTCACCGACCCGACCTTTCTCCAAAACCGCAAGAATACCGTAGCAATGATCCTTTACGTAGAGCCAGTCTCGCACGTTCAATCCCTCGCCGTATACAGGCAAGGATTTACCCAAAGATGCATTGTTGATCATTAGAGGAATCAGCTTTTCCGGGAACTGATATGGGCCGTAATTGTTGGAGCAACGGCTGATGGTAACGGGTAGCCCATAAGTACGATGATATGCCATAGCAAGCAGATCCGCGCTCGCCTTGGAGGTTGAATAAGGGCTGCTTGTGTGAATAGGTGTATCCTCGTGGAAAAAGAGATCGGGACGGTCGAGCGGAAGATCGCCGTAAACCTCGTCAGTGCCAACCTGATGAAAACGCTCAATGCCGTACTTGCGACAAGCGTCCATCATAACCTGAGTACCGAGAATGTTAGTTTCAAGGAAAATCCCGGGATTTTCAATCGAACGGTCAACATGGGATTCAGCAGCGAAGTTGACTACGACATCGGGATGCTCCTTTTCGAAGATGGCAAAAATGCCCTCGCGATTACGAATATCTTCTTTGTAGAATACGAAGTTCGGATTCTTCATTGCATCGTTAAGCGTGTGAATGTTAGCTGCATAGGTCAACGCATCAACGCAGACAATCTTCCATTCGGGTCGTTCTTCTAACAGCATGTAAATAAAGTTCGATCCAATAAATCCCGCACCGCCAGTAACAAGAATTGTTTTGTTCATAATATATATCTCCTTAAAATGCAAATTTGCTTTCCGACAACGTAGGATTCTTCTTATCCTTTTCGCTCAAAATGATTTCTCCAACGTCCGGCCATTCAATTCCCACGTCGGGGTCATTCCACAATAGACCGCCTTCATCCTCCGGGTGATAAAAATCATCGCATTTATATGCGAATTCCGCATAATCGCTGATTACAACAAAACCGTGAGCAAATCCCTTAGGAATCAGGAACTGCTTTTTGTTTTCTTCTGAAAGAAGCACACCAACCCATTTGCCATACGTTCTGCTATTCTTCCGCAAATCAACAGCAACGTCAAACACCTCGCCTTTCAAAACTCGGACAAGCTTTGATTGCGGATGAGTTTTTTGGAAGTGAAGACCGCGAAGGACCCCCTTGCGACTGCTAGACTGATTATCCTGAACGAAGGTATAATCAAGTCCTTCTTCTTTGAAAGACTGATCACTGTAGGTCTCCATAAAGTAGCCGCGGTTGTCACCGAATACAGTAGGTTCAATGATATAAACATCTTTTATCTCTGTTTTAATAAATTTGAATTTAGCCATTTTTATTCTCCAATTCCTTCAAATACCTACTGAGAGCATCTTGCCATACCGGAAGAGGTTCAAAGCCACTCTCTACAAGCTTGCTCTTATCAAGTCTGCTGTTAAACGGTCTCGATGCCTTGGAAATCCCGTATTCAGCAGTAGTTACAGGGATAACGCTTGTTGACTTGCCTGCTTGACCAAAAATTTCCATCGCAAATTCTGCCCAGGAAATATATCCTCCCTCATTAGTAGCATGATAATAACCATATTTCTCCGTTTCAATCATATCCACAAGTAAGCGCGCAAGATCGAACGTATATGTAGGAGTTCCAATTTGATCGTTGACAACGCGCAACGTTTCGTATTTATCACTAAGCGAGAGCATTGTTTTGATGAAATTTTTCCCGTTAATACCGAACACCCACGCAATGCGAACTATAAAATACTTATCAAGCGTACTCGACACGGCGAGCTCACCGTTAAGTTTAGTTTGACCGTAGACAGAAAGCGGTTCGTAATCCGTGCAATCTGGCAACCACGGTTTTGTCCCCTGACCGTTAAACACGTAGTCAGTAGAGATATACATCATCTTGCAGTCAAGTTTTTTGGATATGTTGGCAATATTTTGTGTTCCATCTACGTTAACACGATAAACCATTTCGCGATTAGCCTCATCCTCTGCTGCATCAACAGCAGTCCATGCGGCACAATGAATGACAGCATCCGGTCTTACATTAGATATAACGGAACTTACAGATTCTTCATCGGTTATGTCCATTTCGTCGATGTCTACGCCTATTGCCTCATGGTTGCGCTTTTTTAATTCGTTGACAACATCATAGCCAAGTTGTCCCTTTACTCCGGTCACAAGAATTTTCATCTTATATTCCTTTATGTATCAGTATTGGATTTTCCCTTCAGCCACTTTTTTCAGATGTGCGCCGTAGGGCGATTTGCCGTATTTGTCAGCCGAAACTATAAGCTCATCCTTGCTGATCCATCCATTTTTGTATGCAATCTCTTCAAGCGCGGAAATTTGAATTCCCTGACGGTTTTGAATCATTCTAACAAAATCCGTTGCTTCGGCAAGACTATCCATCGTCCCCGTATCCAGCCACGCAAAGCCACGACCGAGAAGTTGTACATCCAACAGATTCGCATTGAGATACATCTCGTTTAATGTAGTGATCTCAAGCTCACCGCGTGCGGAAGGCTTGACATCCTTGGCTTTAGCACTGACACCGGCAGGATAGAAATACAATCCCGTTACCGCATAATTGCTTTTAGGATTTTTAGGCTTTTCTTCAATAGAGATTGCCTCA
The DNA here is from genome assembly GCA_045657165.1 of Eubacteriales bacterium. Classification (GTDB taxonomy): domain Bacteria; phylum Bacillota; class Clostridia; order Oscillospirales; family CAG-272; genus UBA1740. The sequence goes on along the minus strand of JAZOSP010000059.1, from coordinate 21,256 downwards.
CCGTTCTCATCGAAGGCCACGACGCCAAAACGCTCCGGATCATTGACATAATATCCAAATACGGTCGCGCGACCATTTACTTCAGCATTGGCTGCTGCAGCGCGCAATGCCTTGCCAAAGCCGTTACCGTAAAAGATATTATCGCCAAGCACCATAGCGCATGCATCATCACCGATAAATTCCTCTCCAAGCAAAAATGCCTGCGCAAGTCCATCGGGAGAAGGCTGAACTTTATACGACAGTTTAATTCCGTACTGACTGCCGTCACCAAGCAAGCGCTCAAAATTAGGCAAATCCGTAGGAGTGGAAATCAGCATGATGTCTTTAATACCCGCAAGCATCAACGTCGATAACGGATAATAAACCATCGGCTTATCGTATATCGGCAACAGTTGCTTTGATGTTACCATTGTAAGTGGATAAAGACGCGTACCGGCTCCTCCGGCAAGAATAATACCTTTCATTTTTAATCCTCCAATAAACTATGAGAAATTTAAGACCCGAATTGAGACATTAGTGTCAATTATTCTAATATAAAGAGGGGCGTAATATAAATACTTACAAATTGAACTTTCCGTATCTCCAAGAACGTAAATTATAGTTTTCGATTTCTCTATGCGCTGTAAAAAATCTTAACAACAGTAATACCCTTTCTCTATTTGGCCGCAGTTCCTTTAACGAAAAATTTTATCGCTGATTTTATATTCTTTAAGTGGATTAGACAAATCACAAGAACAACCCCAGCATATATCAGCAATCCCGCAACTCCAGAAATTTGCCAATTAGCATAAATAAAAGCAATTGTAATGCAAATTTCTTCAATTGCATTTCCGACAATCCGATGCCTTAGTATTTTATAAAGTTTATACTCACTGTACAACATACGTATTATTGCAGTAAAGACAATCGATATCATCGCCAACTCTATGCTTCCGATAATATTGACAGAAATAACAGTGGTAATCAGCGAAACAATTATGCCTATGAAATTTGAGCGCAAAATCTCTTTTTCCATTCTAAGCACTTTTTGGTACGTGTTTATAATCATTGATGTTTTAGTTGCATAAATGCATAGCGGAAAAATAATCGCAAGATATCTCAAGCTGTCTTGGTATTTCGGAAGCCAAATAGAAAGAATCTCCTTAACGGGATAATAAAATATCAAACACAAACTTAAGAAATAAACCAAGCCGTCACGTAATCGAGGGAAAATTTCTTTCAAGTTATCTTTATCGGTATTCCTTAGCACCGGATAAGCAACAAGTGAAACAGCGTTCACAACGGTTAAAAATACATGTGAAATTGTGATTGCTAATGAGACTTTTGCATACTCTTCAATACTCCAATTATATTGTATGCCTATCTTGACAATACCACTGCACAAAAGCCCGCTGATATTAGCGAGTAGCAATTGAGAGCCTGCGAGAACATTTTCTTTCATCTCTGATTTTACTGATATAAATGGAGCCGGCGGTGATTTCAAAACCTCCTTGCACCAATATACACCCATAAACAAAGACACAACTTTTCCGGCAAAATCAAAAAGAATTAACCAATACATATTGACTCCGCCTAATAATATCAGCAAGAGTACAGCTGCAATGAAAAACAATCTATACGTTACAGTAACAGCAGCGTATTCTTTAATCCGATTTGTGGACTGCAATATGTAAAGGAAAAATGTCTGTGCACATAACACGACTATATTTAGAGCGACCATCACATATATGTACACATATGTAGTAGATCCCGCCCAAAAGCACGCAATCAAGCTAAGGAAAGCAGCAATCGAAATATCTACGATAACCAATAACCGAAACTGCGTGTGATATCCGTTAAAGTTTAATTTAGAATATTGATTTCCCCCTTCTCGCAAGAGAATTCCATCGCATAACCCAAAATGAAAAAAACCAACATATGATACGTAAAAGAAATACACTTGAAAAAGTCCGTACTCTTCAACACTGACAATTTTAGGTATGGCAAACGAGATTACAAGTGTAGCAAGTGCGTTAATAATGTTTGCAAACAATGCATAACCTATTCTCTTAGATATCTTGTTCATATTATCATCCACGCTTTCCATGTACTTGGTTGAAAACAAATACATCCTGCTTCCTGCTTATGAATAAAAAGGCTATTTTAAGGCATAAGTACATAACTATATAATTTACAAACTCTCTACCAAAACCCCCAACTCGCGTCAAATCATAAACAAATGTTAGAAAGATTATATTCTGTAAATCACCCAGAAGCGTCTCTTTTTTTCTATTGTTTACATAAACAGCCGAAAAACACCGCCCTAATACAAAAGACAATACAACTAATCCAATATACCCGAAATTAATATATAAACTACCAACAGCAGATGCAGGCACACCGCCCCCTATCACGCCTCTAAAAACATCTTGAACCAATTGATGATCAAAAGGCAATATATCAATTGATGGCACAAAATAACTGAAAAAGTCCAAAAAATTGTATCCAAAATATCTGGGAACAAATCCGGCCAACTCAGCATCCAGCGAAACAACAAGCATATCGTACATTGCAAATTCGCCGAACAAAGAGTCTATTGCAGTATTAATTGATAAATTTCTGTCATATCTGACACTCGCAAACCAAACTACAACAAAAGCCAGCCCCACAGCTACCGCGCAAAGCATAAGTGCAGTCTTTCCAAATCTTTTGGTGGAGTTTGTGTTAAATTGAATCTGAGATACAGCGACGCATAATAGCAAACTTACAATCAACTGTCTATTGCCAAGCGTAACCAGCGAGATGATGCTAATTCCTAAAATAATTACCGTAAAAAGATCGATTTTCCCTTTATGGGCGATATATATCGGCAGCGTAACGGTAAGAATATAAACCCAAATAACATAAATCATGCTCATTGAACCGCCCTGAACAAAGCCTCTGTACATATAAAGCAACCAGAACAAAAAGGCTCCACCCAAAAGAAACCAGCATGCACCATCTATGGAACTGCGATCATCGCATTTCAAAGTATTATCAAGGGTACCCTTAAACGGTTTTATATTTTTTAACCTTAGATTTGTAAAATAACCTTGGTTAATAAAGAACATCCCAAGAACACCTATAAATTCTGCTTTAGCGACAGGATATTCAAAAAATTCTTTTCTTCCCCATGCTATCTCGTAATACTTAAAAAAGCCAAGCGTACCAAGGGAATCCGCGCTTAATAACAACCAAATCGGACGAAGAATAAAAAACAACGCAAGGAATACATTACAAATAAGTATTGGTTGAAAAATATCCCCGCTCGAATATACATTCTTCAGACTCAAAACGAAAATATAACATCCAATAGCAATCGACAAACACATCGAAATCAATTGTAATTGACCGGGCAATGTCATCAGCAGTGCATTGATTACCATCAACAGGGCAATAAACATTGACGAAGCTTTAACTTTCATCTCTCACCTCATCTTAACTCTACTTGCGCGCAATTTTTCTTGCTAACAGTTTTATTGAACGCGAAATTACAAACCATGACGCGTATATTCTATCTCTAATAATTAAAGCGATGCATCTTCGTGATTCGGAACTCGCATTTTCTCCGTGACGTCTGTAATATATCAAAGGCTCAGGAAATATTTTTACTTTTCCATAAAGACTACAAATTAAAGCAAGCCACCAATCATGAAGAATTTTTCTCGGGAACGGAAGAATGTAATGAAGCATATTTTTCCTAAATGACATACAGCACCCGGTATACCTGTTTTTGAGTAATGTAGGCAAAAAATGAGGCGAGACAGAATCCACTCTAACCGTCTTCTTTACTCGTAATGCTCCATCTGTAACATACTTCCCGTGTAAGACCAATGATATTGTTTCATCATTCATAACATTGCGAATATACTCCAACTTAGTATCACACCACATGTCATCTTGATCCGCAAGCAATATAATATCGTTATTACACTTCATAATAGCGTTTTCAAAGTTCGCTACAATGCCTCTTTCCTCGCATTTATAGACCCTAATTTTTTTGTCCATTGAAGCATACTCCTCTATAATGCTCCACGTATCATCAGACGATTCATTGTATGATATAATAAGTTCATCGTCATTTTTCATCTGGTTGATTATAGAATCTATCTGCTCGCGAAGATATTTTTCACCATTATAAACGGCCATTGCAACGGATAAAGCGTTATTATTCATCTTTGTTTTCCCTTTCCACTTCCATAGATAATGGATTTTATACCTCTGCGAAGAACATTTTTTTACGTTATTGCCCGCCACAAAAAATTCAATGTTTGCAGTAAATTAGAGTGAGCATTCGCATGTCATTTTATAGTGCACTATAAATTTCTTTCATTTTTTTATTAACAGCCGAGATTTCGTATTTCTTTATTTTTTCGGTGTTATAAAGCCCCATTTGCTCCGCAGAGGAATTAAGAAGCTTTTCAACAGCTTTTCGGCAATCCTCTACGCTATGCGGGTCAAAGAGTGTTCCGCCGTTTTCATCTATCAAGTCTACGTTTCCGCGAATGCGGCTACAAGCAACGGGAAGTCCCATAGCCATAGCTTCCATAAGAGCAACCGAAAGTCCCTCTCGGAAAGATGGGAAAACAAAGGCGTCTACAGCGGCGCAAAGCTCGCGAACATCATTACGGAAGCCGAGGAGCTTTACCCTGTCGGTCATATCGAGCTCACGGATAAGTTTCTTCAAATAATCCTCAAGTCCACCCTTGCCTGCAATTACATAGTGAACGTCTTTCATATCTGCAATTGCGCGAATAACGGTCTCGTGATTCTTGTTTTGGTTAAGCTCGCCGACCGAGATAATTAATTTCGCCGTTTCCGGAATGCCGAGCTCCTCGCGCTTATCGCCTCTGTCTGATTTTTCACCGTCAAACTTATCGAGATCAATTCCGACACCGGGGACGTATATAACCTTCTTTGCTTTCAACTTTTTCTTCGCAAGCTCGTAGTCCTCCGTGTTAATGTTTATAAGCACGTCGGTATACCGAGCGCAAAGCTTCTCTACGGGGTAATAAAGGAGCCAGTTTTTCAAGGGTGCCCCCTTGTAGAAATGGAAGCCGTGTGCGGTGTATATCACCTTGAGGCCCTTTTTTCGCAGTTTCCTGCACGCAAGGCGCGTTACAGCTGCGGCAATAGGCGTATGACAGTGAACGATATCATAGCCGTTTTCCTCAACGATTTTGCGAAGCTGCTTTATGGCAGCAAAATTTCCCTTTTTGAAAGGAGAGCGAGAGGTGCTGATGTGGTGAACAGAGCATCCCCAATCGAGATAGCACTGCGGAACCTTACTGACGTTAGTTTCGCTGGTCGCAATATCAACAACATGCCCATCTTTTATAAGACTCTCTATAAACTTTCTAAAGAATCCCATTGTCCCGGCAATTGTTGTCACGTATAAAATTTTCATAGCTTAACTCCTCAAAATCACTTAAGCTCCGGCAACAAATCGTGCCGCATAATATCGTTACCGTTTAGGTCTGCAACCTTAACGGAATCAACAACGATTCTGTATTTTCTGTTAAATTCTTCAAGCGTATCCGCGGTTACGGTAAAGCCGGCAACCCTGTCGCTGTAGTAAATAATTTCTGCATTAACTCTGCGCTTTTTTAAACCATTTTGATAACAGATGAATGGCGTACCCGTAGAATCACTAGTTGCCATTTGAATCAATTCAGTCTTGTCATAATCCACTGATAAATAATCATCTTGTGCCTGACGAATATCTTGCTTGGTAATTATGGGAAATTGGGCAAACTCATAGTCTGTATATTAGGCATATGCTTTGGTTTTTGAGCATGCAACTTCCTTTAATGTTTTCCAAGCACGATTTTGATACTCTTGAACAAAAGGATTATTGCTATCCATTCCGTCAATTTTTTTGATGTCAGTATACGCAGCTCTAATTGGTTTACCTTTTATTGCATCTAACAACCAAAAAGCTTTATTCCTTACAAAAGACATCAATCTCATTTATCTACCCCCCTTACAAGAACTTCGTTGTACTTCATCATATAGATGCCTTCTTCATAAGCACCAATATTCTTCTGATTCGCATTCCCGCTCAGATTCTCCAGAATCAGTTTCATATGGTCGCAACCAGATTCATAAGCGTGCGGATATCCACCGCCGAATCTCGGGTTCACTTCGCTGATATAATACTGACCATCAATTTCAAAGATATCGATGTCGATCTGCCCCTTGTATCCAGCTTCCAAAGCAAACTTTTCAATCAGTTCAAACAATGCCATATCTTTGAAGCTAACAGCTTTATCCGTCTCACCGGCGCGCATCTTGATCTTCTTCTTCGTGAAAATCGACACCACTTCGCCGGAAACCATGTCAATATACACATCGGCACCGATTTCCTGACCGTTGAGGAATTCCTGAATCATCAGATCATCCTCGTGTGCGAAAAGCCGTTCAATAGTGTCCCTATCATTCACCTTGGAAATGCTGATACTTGCAGAGCCTCTGTACGGCTTAACGAACACAGGGTAGGTTACTTCACCAGCTTCAACAGCCTTGTAGAACTCATCCTTATCAAGCCAAGAACGAGCGCACTTGTAGCCGTGATCCACCAGCCACTGATACATCTGCATCTTATCCAGAGCCATTTCACAAAGCTCATAGGAGCTACCGATCACAGTTGTTCCGACAGCCTTGAACCGGTCTACATTGGCAGCCAGAAGGGACAAGTCCTGATCGATAAGGCTTAAAACGCCGTCAATCTTCTCATTCTTGCAAATGTCAAGAATTGTATCAATATAGCCAGGAGCCGTGATGGAAGGAACAATGTAATACTTGTCCGCATCGTAAATCGCCGGTCCCAAATTGCTGGCATCGGTAGCAACAACAGTTCCAACACCATCAAATGTCTTTTTGAAATACTGGACGACCTTGTTTCTCGTTCCAGCCGCTAAAATCAGAAAATTCATTGTGCTACCTCACCTATCTGTAATGTTTTTCTGTGATTTCTCGAATTAACTTCACAAGGTTTCATGTACCTTACCGCTACAAGCCAAGTAAAGCAAATTACTTCTTTATCTTGTTCATCGCATCAAAAAATAGCGGTGTGCCACCTGTGTGAATAAACAAGATGTTCTTCCCAGTTATCTGCTGCTTTCTGATATACTCTGTCATGCCCATCAAGGCTTTGCCGGTGTATGTGGCATCCAGCGGAACACCATTATTCTTGAGAACAGCTTCAATCGTATCTGTTACTCGCTTATCGTCTTTCCCATACCCATCGGTATAATCTTTCTGTCGTAAAAAGCCCTCAATCTCATAATAGAGAGTCCCCCCCCGAACTTATGTTTGCATATCTTTTTCTATCAACAAACTCTGATGTCATTGGATGGAATAAATCATCTACGAAGTACCCTTCCAGCTTGAAACCTGTCTTTTCATACAGACGAATCGCATGCTCATTTCTTGCATCAACAGTAAGGTACACTTTATGCAGTCCTAATTCTTTGAAAGCATAATCAAGAATGCCCTTAGTTGCCTTAGTTGCGATTCCCTTGCGTTTAAAGTTGTTCTCTCCAATTGTGATATAGTATTCGGCCTTCCTATTGACCTTATCGATCTGTAAGAGACCAATTAATCCAACCGGCTGGTCATTGTACTCAATAATACAATCTACTCTCTTAGAATTATCTTTGTTTCTGAACCACTCGATCGTTCGTTCAACTCGCAGCGGAATATCATAGTGAAGAAATTGATTATTCGCCGGATTATTGATCCACTCCACTTTTCGTGGAACATCCGCTTCCTCAAACTCGCGGAGTACCACATCATCATATTTTGTAATAATCATCTATCCTCACCTTTCACCAAACCAATCAACAACTATTATGCTGACTTTAGACATTTATGTTCGAATTTCTATTGGGATCGACTGCACCATTTTCGGTCTTTACCCAATCCTTACGCTCTTCCAGTAGTTTACCTACTGTGAATTGCTTACCAACCAAAATATCAGACCGTTTGAACACCTTGCCAACCGTCTTCAGAATTATCCTGATATCATTCACGAGGGAGATGTTATTAACGTACTTAATATCATATGAAAACTTTTCTTCCCATGTAAGCGTATTGCGACCGTTTACTTGAGCTAACCCGGTCAAACCGGGACGCACATCATGACGATGACGTTCTTCTTCGGTGTAATACGGAAGATATCTAACGAGCAACGGTCTCGGCCCCACGATAGACATATCACCCTTAAGAATATTGAGTAGCTCGGGAAGCTCATCGAGCGAAGTAGAGCGCAGGAATCGTCCATATTTTCCGAGTCGCAACTCATCGGCAAGCAAGCGCCCCTGCTCATCCTTCTTGTTGCTCATTGTTCTGAACTTCACAAGCTTGAATATCTTCTCTTTCCCTGTCTTTTTGCTAATCCTGCCGGGTCGCAGTTGCGTAAAGAAAGGGTTTCCTTTCATTGCAATTGCACCGACGACAGTAAGTATAAGCAATACGGGCGAGAGTACAATCAAAGCAATTAACGATAATAAAAAGTCGAAAATTCGCTTAAAAAATCTTGCGTACATAATATGTAAACCTCAGCTTTTATTATTCGAAACAAGAGCGGATAATTTCTATAACCCTGTCCTGCTCGTCGGGGGTCATCTTGTTATCGGACGGGAGGCAGAGACCTCTGTCAAAGATATCCGCACCAACATCCACACAGCCGCCTGCTATGTAGGCATTGGTCCTCGCACGACCGTCACCCTCACGGGTGATAAACGGATTCATTCGGTAAAGCGGCTGCATGTGCATGGGCTTCCAGATTGGTCTGCCCTCGGCATTATATTTCGCCAATGTTTCCAAAATTTCAGTAGGACAGGTCTTGCCCGATTCCTTGACGTAGCACGCCTCGCTGTCAGAGCGAACCTGCTTGCACATGTACTCCTTCTCGATGGTCATGGCGGAAAGCCAATAGTTCGGCTCGGTGCCGTCCATTATCGGATTCATCTGCACAGGTAAGTCCTTGAAGCCGTTTCGGTAACGCTCATAGATTGCCTTTTTTTGTGCGATATGTTCCTCCAAATACGGGTACTGACCACGCACAACACCGGCGATGACGTTGCTCATGCGGTAGTTATAGCCGACTTCCTCGTGCTGATACCACGGAGCATTCTCGCGAGCCTGCGTTGACCACTTGCGAGCTTTGTTTGCAACTTCAATATCATTTGTGAGCAAACAGCCGCCTGCAGAGCCGGTGATGATTTTGTTACCATTGTAGCTAATAGCCGAATAGTCACCAAAAGAACCGCACTGTCTGCCGTTGATAGTTGCGCCCATTGCTTCAGCAGCATCTTCAATCAGAAGTGCGCCGTGTTTCTCACAGATTTCTTTGATTAAATCCATTCGTCCGGGGAAACCGTACAGTTCAGCAGAAACCACCAGCTTCACATCGGGGTACATTTCAAACGCTTTTTCAAGTGCAACAGGGTCCATATTCCAAGACTCTGCTTCCGTGTCAATGAACACGGGAATACCGCCTTCATAAACAACAGGATTTAATGTAGCATCAAAAGTCATGTCGGAGCAGAATACTCGCTTGCCCTCTAAAGCTCCATGACTAATTGCAGGTTTGCCATAAAGAGTTTCGCCTGCGTGCTTTACTGCCAGATGAAGCGCAGCAGTACAACAAGACAGACCAACTGCATATTTCATCTCTGCTTTTTCAGCAGCGATACGTTCAACTTCGTTGATATTTTCGCCAACAGTACTCATCCAATTGGTTTCATATGCCTGCTTTATGTATCTCAGCTCATCACCGTGCATAGTGGGGGTTGCGAGCCAAATTTTTTTGTCAAATCTTTTCATATTCAACCTCGTTCATTTCGACAAAACCGATCAGATTTATGGTAGAGCGTTATAAAATAACAGTACCACTACATTATATCACACCCGCGCGCGCTTTTCAATACCTACGCGAGAATAAAGGCAATTTTCTTGAAAAAAACGCTGGAAAATCTATCAAAAAAGAGGTGTATTTACAAAATATGTAAAACGTCGGTCTTTCCCGAGGCTCGCGTAAACAGCAAGGCTTAGAATTGATTTTTCGTGTTACTTTGCGGAAAATGTCAGGAAATGCTTTAGAAAAAAGCTGCCCGTGTAGCACTTTACGAATTTAATGTAAACAATTATTCTCATATATGGCACCTTGGTAGCTGATTTTGTCATATTCACATCCCTATCTTTCTATCATTTTGTCACTTTTTTCAACTTCTATATTGAAAAAACACTCGCTTTCGGCTATAATGGGTATAGTACATCGAAAGGAAGAATTTTATAGGTGAAAATTATAGTTTGTCTCGATGACGAGATGGGTATGATGTTCAACAACAGGCGAGTCAGCCGCGACAGAGTCGTCACGGAGGATATAATTAAGACCGCCGGTGGGAAGCTTATCATTTACCCTTATTCCGAGAGGCTCCTTCGCGAGGCGGGGTGCTCGCCCCGTGTTTCTTGCGACGCGCTCGCCGCTGCAGGCGATGATGAGTGGGTGTTTATCGAGGATCGCGGTGCAGGCGAGTGCCTTGACCGCATTGACACAGTGGTGCTGTATCGATGGAATAGGCTTTACCCATCTGACAAAAAACTTGACTTTTGCCCGACCCGTGTGGGATTTTCGCTTGCAGAAGCGACCGATATGGTGGGTAAGTCACACGAAAAAATCACGAAAGAGGTTTATAAAAGATGACTCAGAAAAGAATAAGACTCGGAGTGCTTTTGCCGACACTGCTTATAGCACTGTCACTGCTTTTGACAAGCTGCCTTGACGGACTCAAGGATTACATAAAGGGCCCGACGGTAACGCTTGACAGCATTCCCACATACAGCGGTCAACCGTACGTATCGGTAAACGACGGCGTGCCCTTCTTTGAGGATGAGGACTACACGACAAAGGCGTACGAGAGCTACTCGTCGCTTGACAGTCTTGGCAGGTGCGGCGTTACGATGGCGTGCATAGGCGTAGAGATTATGCCGACCGAGGAGCGCGGCGACATAAACAGCGTGACTCCCACGGGCTGGCAAAACAAGAACTACGGCGCGGAGCTCGTCGAGGGCGGATGGCTTTACAACCGCGCGCACCTCATCGGTCATCAGCTGACGGGCGAGAACGCAAACGAGCGCAATCTCATAACCGGAACGCGCTATATGAATACGAAGGGCATGCTTCCCTTCGAGAACATGGTTGCCGACTACGTCAAGGAAACCGAAAACCACGTTATCTACCGCGTGACCCCGTTCTTTGACGGATACAATCTTCTCGCAAGCGGCGTGCTTATGGAAGCTTGCTCGGTGGAGGACGAGGGCGACGGCATTTGCTTTTGCGTTTACGTTTACAACGTCCAGCCGGGAATTTACCTCGATTACAGCGACGGCTCAAACCGAATTGCCACCTCCTCCGATCAAATAGGCGGCAGTACGGGCACACCCTCTCAGGGCGGCGGTGATAACGGTGGCGAGGAAGCAGAGGAAAACTACGTTTTGAATACGAGTAGCAAGAAATTTCACAAACCGAACTGCTCGTCAGTTAATAAAATCAGTGAAAATAATAAGCAGGAATACACAGGCAAAAAATCAGAGCTCGAGAGTCAAGGCTACGAGCCTTGCGGCAGCTGCAAGCCTTAAAAATACAAAAGACCGATTCGCCCGAATCGGTCTTTTATTTATCTGAAATTACACGCCTACACAGCGCATTTCCTCTGACTCCTGCGCAGAGAGGTTAACCTCCTCGGGGTCGTGGAAGGTGGGAACGACACGCTTCATAGCCTCCTTAACACGCGGCGAGCCTATCTCGCCCTCGGAGTCTATAACCGCCCTCTCAAGCTCAGAGAGCTTCGCCTCCACCTCCTCACGGGTGTGAGGAGTATCTCTTTCTATGAATATCATATCGTTTGCGGTTTTAGTGAGGGTCTCGGTTTTAATAAGCAGCTCTTCGTAGAGCTTTTCGCCGGGACGAAGCCCTGTTTCAACGATATCAATATCAACGTACGGCACAAGACCGGAGAGTCTTACCATATTCTCTGCAAGGTCGATTATCTTGACGGGCTTGCCCATATCGAGAACGAATAGGTCGCCGCCGCGCGCCATAGCGCCCGCCTGCATAACAAGCCCCGACGCCTCGGGAATGGTCATAAAGTAGCGGATAATTCGCTTGTCGGTAACGGTGACGGGGCCGCCGTTTTCAATCTGGTGCTTAAAGAGAGGTATAACCGAGCCGTTAGAGCCGAGTACGTTACCGAATCTGACCGCGGCAAACGCCGTCGCCGAATCGGTGCGGCACTGAATAACCATCTCGCAAAGGCGCTTTGACGCACCCATAACGTTGGTGGGGTTAACCGCCTTGTCGGTAGAGATGAGAATGAACCTCTCTACGCCGTATTTTTCCGCCATGTCGGCGGTGTTGTAAGTACCGAAAACATTGTTTTTAACAGCCTCGGCGCTGCTATGCTCCATAAGAGGCACGTGCTTGTGAGCTGCCGCATGGAAAACTATCTCGGGGCGGTAGTGCGAGAACACCGCTTCAAGACGTGCTCTGTCGCGCACCGAGCCTATCTCTACCGAAAGCGCGAGCGACTCCCCGTATTTGCGAATGAGCTCCTGTTGTATGTCATAGGCGTTGTTCTCGTAAATATCGAAGATTATGAGGCGCTTAGGTCCTGCTGCCGCTATTTGACGGCAAAGCTCGCTGCCGATAGAGCCACCGCCGCCTGTAACGAGCACGACCCTGTCGCGATAATATTTTGCCGCTTCACCGCCGAAAACGTCAAGCGCTCCGCGGAAGAGCAAATCCTCAATCTTAAACTCGCGTATAATGCGCTTGCCGTCTGACGCCTCCGACTCCATAATCGGAAAGTCGTAAAGCTTAACCTTGCAGCCCGTGCGTGCGTAGTACTCGTGGAGAGCGCCCGCTTGCTCACCGCTTATCTTCGGCAGAGCTATGAATATCTCCTGAACGGGCAGAGATTTTATTTTTTGAATCGCACCGTCCTCGGAATACACGTCAAGACCGCAAACGCGGCTGCCGACCTTATCCTTATTCTTATCAATAAAGCAGACGGGGGTGTAGTGAGAATTGCGGTTATAAATCAGCTCCTCGGCAAGAAGTGCTCCGACCTGACCTGCGCCGACTATGGCGACGCCTATCTTGCTGTTGCGCTCCGAAACGCGCTCTCGATTGCCCCATTTATAAGAAATCTGGTATGCAAAGCGCGACACGAGAGTAGCGACGTCAGCCATGCAAACGAACGCCACGCTCTGCCAAGCACCCATACGGAAATAATCGGCAAACGGTAAAAGCGTGAAGGAGATGGCAACAACGCCACCTATAACGTCACCTGCCACTATCGCCATATACGAGGTCGCGTTGGCGTATCGCCACACGTTTGAGTAAACTCCTACGGCAATTCTCGCCGCCACAATACAGACGACGAATACGGCAAAGCTTACGACGTAGCCAAGCGGCTCAAGATAAAGATCGCGCGCTATGTACATGAGAGCCGAGGTCAGAAGATATACGAAGGTGAGGATTATAATGTCAACACCAAAAAGGATAAGCCTTCTACGGCTTTTGAAAAGTTGCATAAAATACCACCTTAACAGATGAGGCCCCGATTCCCGTATCGACCACGGGCGCGGGACTCTCGTTCGTTTTCGACAAATTAACAATATTAATTATAAACTATTATAAGGAAAAAGTCAATAGGATAGTTTAACACCGTCTATTTTTCTCGGAAAAGGCAGAAAAGCCGACACCCGTGCGACGAATTGTTAAAAGATTGAGCACGAGAGCCACACCGTTTGACACCAGCCCGACAAAGTCATAAATGAGTGCCGAATATATAACCCACGAGGAAAGGAGCACTATCATTGAAATCTTGAGTGTGCGTAGCGAGCGAGCGCGGTAAACCGCAACCGTGAAAAAGGAGCCTGCAAGCACGGGAACAAGCCCGAGCACGCCACCCGTGTTAAAATAAACTCCAAGCGCGAGGGTAAGAATGAGCAGAACCGAGGTGAATGGAGCGTTATAAAGTCCAAGGTATTTGAGTCCGTTACGCACACAGGCGACCCCCATTGCGACGGCACCCGAGGGTCTTCCAAATACGAGCTGGGACACGACCAAAACCGAGCATTGAAGCATTTGATAAAAATGCACCCTGCCCTTGTTTTTCGTGGTACAGCTGAGCCATAGAAATACCGCGCCAACAAGTGACAGCGCATTGGCAAATATAAGTCTTTTCATACATTTCCCCCACTCGCGCTGTGATTTTTCAGGACTTATTTTGCGTAAAGCTCGCTTTTATATTCAACATTCAATCCAAAACGGGGTTGACTTTGCCCCCGTTTTCAGCTAAAATATTACTTAATGAGAGTCTTGGCTCCCACGTCTAAAAGCACACTGAGGAATAGAAAGAAATGAATTACATAGACAAAGAAAGGCTTTCGCGCCTACAGGACACCTTTGGGCGAAATTTCAGGCTCACGCGCCTTTACGCCGAGTACCTTGAGAGATTTCCAGAGGCAATCACCTCCGATATGATAAGCGCCTTGACCGAGGACGGCAACATCAGCAAAGCTGAGGCAATCGTTGCACTGCTCTCGGAGATGTTTGCCCTTGATTTCGGAAACGGCGAGGACAGGATACTCATCCGTGATTATATCACGCCGTCGGTAAGGCTGATGAGGGCGGAAAAATACTTAAACAATCCATATTACAAAAACGTCAAAATTCCCGAGGCTAAGGACGGCGCTTGGGAATTCAAGTGGGAGGAATACGCACCTTACAGAGCTGTTATCGTGGGTGATATGGAAATAGGCGACGATTTTTCAGAATTTGCGCCGCTTGGCTTTTTCGAAAAGCCCTTCCGCTTCCCTGCCGTCTTAGAGGACGGGAACGAGTGGATGACGCTCACCCCCGTTGACCTTGACACCTCCGAGGAGGCTATCAATGCGGCGCACGGCAAGGTCGTAACCTTTGGTCTTGGGCTTGGCTACTACGCGTATATGGTATCAGAAAAGCCCACGGTCGAGTCGATAACGGTAATAGAAAAGAGCCCCGACGTAATAAGGCTCTTCGAAAAATACATTCTCCCGCAGTTCACCCATCCCGAAAAAGTCAGGATAATCTGCGCCGACGCGTTCCTGTACGCCGAGCACGAAATGCCAAAGGAGCATTTTGACGTCGCGTTCGTTGACACCTGGCGCGACGCCTCTGACGGAGCAGCTATGTACTTGCGTATGAAAAAGCTCGAAAATCTTAACACGGGTACGCGTTTTCTCTATTGGATAGAGAATTTTCTCATCTCGCGCATACGAGCGCTGAAACACTCGGAGCTTATGTCACAAATAGACTCGCAAAGCCAAAACGCGCCGGAGAGCTATTTGGAAATTGTTAATGCACTTACGGAAAATTTGCTCGATTAGGGCAACAGAAAAAGGAACGGATTTCTCTAAATCCGTTCCTTCTTTAATATTCCTCGCTCTCCTCGTCGAGCCTCATGCGCTCGCGCGCCTCAAGGGCGTAGGTAAGAAGCAATCCTGCAAGCTCCTCGCCGCACTCGATTACTATCTCCGCCTTTTCGTACCTCGACGATACTGCAAGACGGCAGGTGGCGGCGGGGGCGAGGGTTGGTGTGTAAACATATTTGCGGTAGCCTGCGGGGGTTTTGTGTGCGCGGCGCTCGGTGGCACTCTCTACCGTCGCGCTAACGATATCGGCAATGCTTATACGGCAAAGAGTGGTTTGCCGCTTGCCCGTTATCTGCCTTACTACGAACACGGGCGTTCCGTCGGAGTCAAAGGTCACGTCGTAGTAGTACTCGCACGCAACGTATTTCGTGTAGATAAGAACTGCGGCGGTGATAAACGCTATGCCCACAACGCCTACGATTCCCTTGCCCTGCGGAATCAAAAAGTACACAGCAAAAGTAGCAATCGCCGCAGCAAGCAGGGCAAAAAAGGCTACCCGTGCGTTATTATTTGAGGATTTAACCCTCGAGGAAAACTCATTTATCATACCTCGGGCGCCTCCCCCGGTGAGAGCACGTAGTCGTCAAATTTCGAGTACTGCTCGTGGTTTTCGTATATCAGATTACCCGAGAACGGCTCGTCGTCAGAGCCACCCTTGATATAAACCTCAAGGCGTATCCAGTTGATTTTTTCCTCGGAGTCCTCCGCGCCAAAATCAATGCCGTCGATGACAAGCTTCACGTATCTATACATAAGGAAGCTCTCGCGTATGACGGGCGTTACGGTAGCCGCGAGGGGTACACCTGCCTCTCCCTCCTTGCCCTCGCCGCTTCTGCGGAGCTTAAACACAAAAAGCTCGGAGAGGTCCTCGGGTAGCTCGCTCAGCGAGTATTCTTTCGCTATATCATCGCGTAGCGCGTCGTTATAGCGAAGCGAAAGCTGAAGCTGCCCAGCCTCCGGAATTACCGCGACGTTACTGCAGAAGAAATAACCCTCTGCCTCGTCGTCGTATTCAAAGCGCAGCTTCTGCGACTTAGCGCCTATATTGCCGCCCTCGGCAAGATAGTGCTCGGTGAGTGCTTCGTTGAAATACAGCCGCTTCATGCTGTCGGGATAGTAGTTAAAGGTAAAGAGGCGGAAGGCGAGAGTGCCTATTACCGTTATGCAAAGAAGTGCTGCTATAATTTTTATTACAAGCCCGACGCGGCTTTTTCTCGGCGGCTCGTCTATTTCGTTATAGTCGCCGTATCTTTCCATATCGTCCATAGCTTATCCTCCGTATGGGCTTGCCCTGAATTTCTACTTAACATTATAAACCATCTCAGAGAAAATGTCAACCGCGCCCGCAAAATGTTCAAATTAAATTAAAAAAGAACACTTTTTTCTGATAAAGTATTGTCAAATTTCAAAAGGCGTGGTATAATACGGCTTATAGGACGGTGAATAATATGCGTATAGTTATAAAAATAGGAACGTCAACCCTGACCTACAAGAACGGTTGCGTTAATATCAGAAGATTTGAGGCGCTCTGCAAGGCGGTAAGCGACGTGAAGAACGCAGGAAACGAGGTAATACTCGTGTCCTCGGGTGCTATTGGAATGGGTGTCGGAAAGCTGCACCTTCCCTCTCGGCCCTCGGATATTGCGGGCAAGCAGGCGGCCGCGGCTGTCGGTCAGTGCGAGCTTATGTACATATACGATAAGGAGTTCTCTGCTTACAACCACACGGTAGCACAGCTCCTGCTTACTGCGCCCGACCTACAGTGCGAGGATAGGCGCGGAAAATTCGAGGACACGATGGAGAGGCTTCTCGGACTCGGAGTTATTCCCATTATAAACGAAAATGACACGGTTGCGACCGAGGAGATAGTCTTTGGTGACAACGATACGCTCGCCGCAGAGGTTGCTGTTTCCGTAGGCGCGGAGCTGCTCGTTTTGCTCTCCGACATTGACGGGCTTTATGATAAAGACCCCAAATCCTCGCCCGACGCTAAGATTATAGACGAGGTTCGCGAGCTTACTGAGGGTATAATGGCGCTCGGCGGCGGCGCGGGCTCAGCGCTCGGCACGGGCGGCATGATAACAAAGCTACGCGCGGCAAAAATCGCGACCGAGCACGGCTGCGATATGATAATTACAAACGGCACCCGCCCCGAGCTGCTTTACAGCATACTTGACGGGGTGTCTGTTGGAACGAGATTTTTTAAGAGAGAGAAAAAATGACGAGTACACAGGAGCTACTTATAAAAGCAAAGGCGGCAGTACCGAGCCTCCGCTCGGCAAATGCCGAGACGGTAAACCGCGCGCTTATCGCGATAGCCGACGGCATTGTCGGTAATACCGAAAAAATTCTCGCGGCAAACGCCCTTGATATCGAGGCGGCGCGCGGGAGTGTATCAGAGGTTATGATTGACCGCCTAACGCTGACGAGTGAGAGAATCCTCGGCATGGCAAAGGGAATACGCGAGATTGCAGCCCTTCCCTCACCGCTTGGCAAGGTTCTTTCGACGGTTGAACGCCCGAACGGGTTGAAAATAGAAAAGATTTCCGTCCCCATGGGGGTTATAGCAATAATTTACGAGAGCCGTCCGAACGTCACCTCTGACGCGGCAGCGCTTGCCTTAAAGGCCGGGAGCGTGTGCGTTCTTCGCGGCGGCAAGGAGGCTTATCGCACCTCGCGAGCTATCGTTGACGTGATAGGCGAGGCGCTCACGTCTGTGGGGCTCCCTGCCGAGGCGGTAGGACTTGTGTCCGACACTACGCGCGCGAGCGCCACCGAGCTTATGAGGGCTAACGGCTACGTCGACCTTCTTATTCCGCGCGGCGGTGCGGGGCTTATTCGCGCTTGCATTGAAAACTCCACCGTGCCCTGTCTTGAAACGGGAACGGGAATTTGCCATATTTACGTTGACCGCGCGGCTGACCTTGAGATGGCGCTTGACATAGTTGACAACGCGAAAACCTCACGCCCGTCGGTATGCAACGCGGCAGAGGTCTGCCTCGTGCACAGAGATATTGCAAAGGAGCTTTTGCCGAAGCTAAAGGCGCGGCTCACCGAGGGGCGCGAGCACCCTGTGGAGCTTCGCTGCGACGTCGCGGCGGCTGCCATAACGGGTGAAAAGCTCGCCACGGGTGCCGACTTCGACACAGAATTTCTTGATTACGTGCTTGCTGTCGGAGTCGTTGATTCACTCGAGGCGGCGGTAGAGCATATCGCACGTCACTCGACTCATCACAGCGAGGCTATAATAACCTCGGACGAGGCGGCAGCGAAATATTTCACAGAGGCAGTCGACAGCGCTGCGGTGTACGTGAATGCCTCTACGAGATTTACCGACGGCGGCGAGTTTGGGCTTGGCTGCGAGATGGGAATATCCACTCAGAAAATGCACGCCAGAGGCCCTCTCGGTATAGAGGAGCTTACTACCTACAAGTACGTCATCTCCGGCAACGGTCAAATCAGATAAAAAAACAAAGGACAGACTTATGAAAAAGGTTGGATTTATAGGCGCGGGAAATATGGGCGGCGCACTTGCGAGTGCAGCGGCAAAGACAGAGAATACCGAAATTTATCTTACCGACAAGGACGAGGTAAAGGCAGAAGCTCTTGCCGAAAAAATCGGAGCAACCGCCACGTCGGACGAGAAAATCGCAAAGGTATGCGACATTATTTTCCTCGGTGTTAAGCCGAATATTGTAGAGGCGGCACTCGAGCCGATTGCCGATATAATCGCAAAAAGAGAAGACGTCACCCTTGTCAGCATGGCGGCAGGTGTGAGTATTGAAAAAATTGAAAAATGTGTCTCTTCCCCCACACCCGTGATAAGAATTATGCCTAACACGCCCGTGGCTGTCGGAGAGGGAATGATACTTTATTCGCGCGGCTCTGCCGTCACGGACGGGCAGGTGTCAGATTTCCTTTCGGTTATGAGCAAGGCGGGCAGACTTGATTTAATTGACGAGCGACTTATTGACGCCGGCTCTGCCCTCTCTGGCTGCGGCCCTGCATTTGTTTATATGTTCATTGAGGCTCTTGCAGACGGTGCTGTGGAGTGCGGACTTCCGCGCGACAAGGCTATGCTCTATGCGGCAAGCACCCTCGCGGGTGCGGCAAAAATGGTGCTTGAGTCGGGCACTCACCCGGGAGCACTCAAGGACGCGGTGTGCAGCCCCGGCGGCAGCACCATTGAGGGCGTTCACGCCCTTGAGGACGGCGCATTCAGAGGCACGGTAATAGACGCCGTATCCGCCGCATACGAAAAGACGAAAAAGCTCGGAAAATAACAAAAAAAGCCGACACGGGTCGGCTTGTTTGTTTGTTTTTTCTTAATCGCCTTTGTTCTTTTTCTTCACGTAAAGCGAGCCTGCGATGAAGCCTGCGACGGAAATCAGCGCGGTCACGGCGAAAACTATTACGGCAAGGAGATAATCGCCGTTTTTAATGCTGTCGCCAAGGATTGTGGAGGTGACGATTGAGGGTATGCGCGCAAAGGTTGCGATGAGTAGATATTTCCACCCCGATATCGGAGCGAGGGGAGCAATATACGTGAGGGCGTCCTTCGGAGTTCCGGGAATAAAGAATAGGATAAATACGGTAATCTCAATTTTTGTCGGGTCGGAGAGAAATTTATATTTCGTTATATCCTTATCACCAACGATTCGCTTGACGAATCTCACGCCAAGCTTACGAACGAGAAAATATATCGTTGTCGTACCAATAAAAATTCCAAGAAGGCAGGTAAACGTACCGAGCCACGGACCGAAAAGGACTCCGAGTAAAATTTCAATAGGCTCACCGGGGATAAAGGCGAGAAAAATTTGAAGAAGCTGAACTCCGAGCGCCACGAGCCAGCCAAAAAAGCCGAGGCTCTCAATAAACGCCGCGAACTCCGCCTGCCCTTCCTCTGTGCCGAGGGCTGCAACCTCGGGCCAGAAGACAAGCGTGAGCGCGCCCATCAATAGCACGAAAATGATAAGCGGCAGCGCGCTTAATATTCTTTGGCGGAGCGAGGGGGTTGCCCTCGTTTGCTTTTCATTGCTGTTTTCGTTTTCCAAGGTCAACCTCCTCTCATTTTCAAAATGCACGGAAATCGCAAGACTTCCGTGCATTTAAGTTAGTTATTTCGACTTACGCAAGCTCTGCGAAGTACTTGATGGTTCTAACCATCTGGCTGGTGTAGGAGTTCTCGTTGTCATACCAAGCAACTACCTGTACCTGATAGGTATCCTCGTCAATCTTTGCAACCATGGTCTGAGTAGCGTCGAAGAGCGAGCCGTATCTCATACCGATAACGTCAGAGGAAACAATCTCGTCGGTGTTGTAGCCGAAGGACTGAGAAGCCTGAGCCTTCATAGCTGCGTTGATGGACTCCTTGGTAACGTCCTTGCCCTTAACAACCGCTACGAGAATAGTGGACGAGCCGGTGCAGGTGGGAACTCTCTGAGCAGAGCCGATAAGCTTGCCGTTGAGCTCGGGGATAACAAGGCCGATAGCCTTTGCAGCGCCGGTAGAGTTGGGAACAATGTTCTGAGCGCCTGCGCGAGCACGTCTGAGGTCACCCTTTCTGTGAGGTCCGTCAAGGATCATCTGGTCACCG
The DNA here is from genome assembly GCA_045657165.1 of Eubacteriales bacterium. GTDB lineage: Bacteria > Bacillota > Clostridia > Oscillospirales > CAG-272 > UBA1740. The sequence continues at coordinate 156 of JAZOSP010000059.1, read as the reverse complement.
GTGTATGCGTGAACAGTGGTCATGATACCGGAAACGATGGGATATGCATCGTTAAGAGCCTTTGCCATAGGAGCAAGGCAGTTAGTAGTACAAGAAGCTGCAGAGATGATCTGATCATCAACAGTAAGAGTCTGCTCGTTTACGCCGTAAACGATA
>JAZOSP010000058.1:0-1462 GCA_045657165.1 Eubacteriales bacterium | reverse complement strand
ATCTATCTTAGTAACGCCCTCGGGAATTACGATTTCGGTTACGGAATCCGGAACGAGTGCTGAGCCTGAAATATAGGTTACACCCTCGGGGATTATGCCGTCAGACGAATAGAGGAAGCCGAGCTCGCCATCATTGCCCTTATAAAGAAGCGCATTACCGATAGAGGCGAACTTCACGTTCTCGGGGTCAACTCTGACACCGACAAGGTTCGGGCAGCTTGCAAAGCCGGTTGCAATAAGCTGGCTCATATTCTTGCCAAGCTCAATATACTTAACACCCGAGGCGTCAAAGTTCGCAAATACCTCCTCGTCAAACTGACCGGTAACGAAGCCGAAGGTTTCGATAATCGCACCGGCACCTGCGGGAAGATAACGGCTCATATCCTTGTTGTAGTTGTTTATCGGCATGGTAATCTTCTTCAGCGTCTGGGGAGTCGTATAGAAGAGCTTGCCGTATATAGAGGTAACGGTTTCGGGAATATAGATTTCCTCAACACCGTTAATATTCGTGAAGGCGTTTTCGGATATAGTCCTAACGCTCTCGGTTACTATTATCCTTTCTACGGTCTTCGCGGTGGTAGTGTAAGCCGCGACGGACTCGCCGGTCACGTACCATACCGCAACCTCACCGAAGGGAAGATAACGGAAGATGGTGCTTCCTGCATAAACCGATACCTCGTCGGGGATACCTGCAAAGGTTGCGCTCGTAAGGTTGTTCGGGTTGAGGTTATCGTTATCCTCAACGTAAAGCGTGGTTACGGCAAGCGTACCCGAGAAGGCGTCGCCTGCGATATAAAGCACGCTCTTTTCATCAATCGTTGCGGGAATCGTGATGGTGGTCTTTGCCTTTGCCTCGTCGGTAAGGCCTGCGATAACAACTGCGGGCTCGTTATTTCTTGTGCCAACGTAGTACTTATAGTCGCCCTCGGTCTTGAGTGTGCCGTCGCAGCCGTAAATTACGGGCGCGAAGTTCTCATTCCAGCTGCCGCTATACTCGCTCGCCGAGCCGCAGATGATAAGAGTCTTTGAGGAATCAAACGCACCCTCACCGATAGAGGTAACGCTCGCGGGAATGTAAATTGAGGAAAGGTCAAGTCCTTCGAACGCGCCTCTGCCGATAGCAGTAACGCCCGCGGGAAGAACTATCTCGGTAATACCGGTGCAATTTTTGAATGCATTATCACCGATGGTCTTAATGCTGTCGCCGATAGTAACGCTCTTAAGGTTAGAAGCAGCGGCAAATGCACTGGCGGGTATCATCTCGCCGCCTACGACGGTCACGTAATTAACGTTGCTGAAATCAACGTCGTAGAGCACGTCAGCAGAGCAGGAAACGTTATAGAGCGTTTCGATATTTTCGAATGCAGACTCGCCAACCTCAACGTCAGCGCCAATGTAAATTACGACAAGGTTAGTGTTACCGTAGAATGCATAATCGCCAACCTTGGTAAGAGAGGTAAGC
>JAZOSP010000057.1:0-29684 GCA_045657165.1 Eubacteriales bacterium | reverse complement strand
CGCACTGCATCTCGCGCACCGAGCGCGGCATCAAGCGTCTTTTCGATGAGTACGACCGCTGCATATACTGCGACCAGACGGCAAGGAAAATATAATACGATTAAAACAAGCCTGCGGCAAAATTTGCCGCAGGCTTGTTTTAATCTCAGTTTTTTAACGTTCATTTCTTTAGCAGCTCAAGCAGCGCTCTCTGCTTGTCTTCGGACATTTTTCTAAACAAGGATACAAGCTCCTTTTCCTCTACGCTTAAAATTTCAAGCAGCTCGTCTTCCATAAAAAATTGAGCAAGTGTCATTCCGAATGCTTCGCAAATGCAGGACAACGTATCAATTTTAGGCGGATTACCCCTTTTTATCATAGAAGCCAATGTGGATTGCGTTATCCCCGCCTCTTGCGCAAGCTCATACATTGACCAACCGCGCTCGAAACGCAGTTTTTCAATTTTATTATTTATATCCATAGCCCACTCCGCAAAAATCTTCATATCATCATTATACTACGCATTTGCACAAAAAATAAAACGCAAAACTATTGACATTTTAACGCATTTGCGTTATAATGATTATATCCCAAAATCATGAATGGAGAATCACTATGAAAAAAGCACTATCCTTTATCCTTGTACTTGCAATGCTTACGTTTAGCCTTTGCTCCTGTTTGGGTTCGGACGAGGGCGACTACGACGTAGTCATTGAGGGCTACCGCCTTGCCACCGACTGTGATGGAGAGCCCATCATTATCGTAAAATACATGTTCACAAACAATGAGGATGAGCCCTGCTCTTTCTTCTGGGCGTTTGACGTCAGCGTATATCAGGACGGAATCGGCTTGACCGAATGCCTCTTGGCAGATGATTCCGCGAACTATTCAGACGAGGATCAGTATAGAGATATAAAGAAAGGCGGCACACTCTACGTTGAGATTGCGTACGAGCTAAATGACACTACGACCGACGTTGAGGTAGAGGTTTCCTCGTTAAGCCTGTTTAACAGCAGCATAAAGGCTTCCAAAACCTTTTCTATTAAATAAAAGCGCATAGCTCTCGCTACGGCAAAAGGTCAGGCTCGGTGAGCCTGACCTTTTCTTTTATCTTATTCCATACTTTTCAATAATATAATCCATATCCTTATCGCCTCTGCCGGAGAGGTTGATGAGGATTGAGCCTCGGCCCATGGTCTTTGCGAGCTTCATACCGTAGGCAACGGCATGGGCGCTCTCGATTGCTGGGATTATGCCCTCGAGTCGCGAGAGGGTGAAGAATGCGTCAACCGTCTCGTCATCGTTAACAACATCGTATTTAACTCTGCCGAGGTCGTGAAGGAATGCGTGCTCGGGGCCCGAGGAGGGGTAGTCAAGACCGCTTGCAACCGAATAGACGGGTGCGGGCTCGCCGTGCTCGTCCTTGAGCATTATGCTGTTGAAGCCGTGCATAATGCCCTCTGTGCCGTATTTGAGGCTTGCGGCGTGGTCGCCGAGCTTCTCGCCTCTGCCAAGAGGCTCAACGCCGTATATCTCAACGGGGTCGTTTAAGAAGCCCGAGAAAATACCCATAGCGTTAGAGCCGCCGCCAACGCAGGCAACTACTGCGTCGGGAAGCTCGCCCGTCATGCCAAGGAACTGCTCTCTTGCCTCAACGCCGACGACACTCTGGAAGTCACGCACCATCATAGGGAACGGGTGCGGGCCGAGCACCGAGCCGATACAGTATATCGCGTCGTGATACTCCTCGGCGTATGCGGCAAAAGCTGCGTCAACCGCCTCCTTAAGAGTTGCGAGTCCTTCCTTGACCTCGACGACGTTCGCGCCGAGAATCTTCATTCTCGCAACGTTTGGAGCCTGCTTTTTTATATCGACAGAGCCCATGTAAATATCACATTCAAGACCGAAATACGCCGCCGCGGTAGCGAGAGCAACGCCGTGCTGACCCGCGCCCGTTTCTGCTATAACCTTTTTCTTGCCCATATATTTCGCAAGCAGCGCCTCGCCCATGCAGTGGTTTAATTTGTGCGCGCCCGTATGGTTCAAGTCCTCGCGCTTTACGTAGAGCTGGACGTTGCCAAGGCTTGCAGAGAGGCGCTCAAGGTGCGATATCGGCGTGGGACGACCTTGGAAATCGCGGCGAATTCTGCGCAGCTCTCCTATAAATTTCGAGGACTTGCAAATAGTGAAATACGCCTCGGTTATCTCCTCCATAGCCCTTCTCAAATCCTCGGAAATATAACAGCCGCCGTATTTACCGAAGAAGCCGTCCTTATCCGGAAAATGCTTGAAATAGGTATCAAAATCCACTCCGCCAAAATTCATTTTAGAAAATTCCTTTCCTTCGCCCGAGGGCTGAAAACAAAAAAGCCCCGAGCAGTGTTATTTCTGCTCGGGGCGAATAAATCGCGGTGCCACCCGAATTCGAGTCAAACGACTCCTCTATCGCACTTACATGCGCCGTGCGGATAACGGCCGCCAGCCGTCGAAGCCTACTCGTCATTCTTTCGGTTCGCCCTCGGAAGTCCATTCACCGCACCGCCGTATACCGCAATTCCACCCTCTGCGGCTCTCTTTGATAAAGCGTGTGGGGCTACTACTCTCCCTCACAGGTTATGCAAAGATTATACAACCAAAGAGGGCTTTTGTCAATACCCTTTGAAAAATTTTTCGATTTTTTAGAGTCCTCAAACCCTGAAAATCGGTCGAAGCTGCCGCCCCTCCATAGCCGCTGCAAGCGCCTCGGGTATCTCCTCCATAGCCGCAACGAGCGAGTGCGGCTTTCCTATCGGGTCATCCTGAAGCATGGGAACGAGGTAAACCGAACGCCGCGTGACGAGCACACCGAGGTTTTTTAGGTTTTGTGATAGCGCGTCGTTGGTGGCAACGGCGAGCAGGAGCGTTCTGTCACACCTAAGGTGTGCCTTTGCCGCCATCGTCACCGCGGTATCGGTGACACCCGTGGCAATTTTCGCAAGCGTGTTACCCGTGCAGGGGGCTATAACGAGAGCGTCGAGCACGAGCTTCGGCCCAAGCGGCTCTGCTGCCTCTACGGTATGTATAACCTCCCTGCCGCAGAGCGCACTCACTCTTTCACGAAATTTTTTTGCCTCTGCAAAGCGCGTGTCGGTGCTGTATGCGCGCTCGCTCATTATCGGCTGCACCTCATATCCCGACTCTATAAGCCGCGAGAGCGAGGCAAAGGAGCGCTCGAGGGTGCAAAACGAGCTTGAAAATGCATATCCTATCATAGCTGTCAAATCCTTTCGAAGAAAGCTTTTTAATATTCACGCCCCCATTGGGTCGGGGGCGTGTCGGTTTTCAGAGATATTTTGATATATATTTTGCGTAAATTTTTCCTGCGGTTTCGGGGTACATAGCGTCGGGAACCGAGGCGAGCTTTATAACGTCTGCTCCGTCGTCAAAGTTTTTACCCGAGGCGAGGTCCATAAAGACCGAGCGCTCCGAGAGCCGCCTCACCGCCTCACTGTTAAGAAATGGGGCGGGCGCTGTATTGACGATGAGGTCAAGGTCGGCAAAATCCTCCTCGCACCTGCCGAACGACGACTCTATCCCGCATTCTGCAAGAGTCGTACGGGTGCCCTCTCGGCGAGTATAAACCTTAACCCTCGCACCGAGGAAAAGTAGTAGGCGCAATAGCCGCTTGCCTATGCGCCCGTAGCCGACTATTCCCACCCTTAGCTCAGACGGGGCAAGGTTAAACTGGCAAAGTATTTTTCCAAGTGCGCCATCGGCGGTTATCTCGGCGTTTTCCTCGAGGAATTCCTCGTCAAGCGCCGCGTCGTAAACCTCACCACCTGCCAAAATAAGCCTCTCTCCAAGCTCGTCGGGAATGTTGTAGCCCGCAACGAGCACGCCCTGCCCGACAAGAGGAAGTATATCCTCAAGGGGTGTGTCGGTGGACGTGACGTACTTTTTATCTCTGGTAGTAGGAATAGGCAGGAGAACGAGCCTCTCGTAGCGGTCGCTCTCTATTTTGGCGAGAGCCTTCGCGCACGCGCTCTGTCTTCCCCCGCTTCCAAACGTACATATTTCCATTCTGTTTTCCTCATTACGCCGCCTTGCCGTAGCGCGCGGCGCTGTCGCAGAGTAGCCTACTCTACATAAGCAGTTTATGAATCAGAGGAAAAAAGGGTTAAATAAAATATTACTCGCCGCCCTTGTCCGAGGGCTTTATCATCGAGCTCATCATGGAGCACTTCTCCTTGATGAACCTCTTACACTTTTCGGTTATGCCGATAACCCCCGCTGCCGCAAGAGTGAAGACCGCAAGACCTCTGTAGGGATGCTTCTTTTTACACTGGTTTTTCTTAAAAAACATATTTTTACCGCGAGATGGATATCTCGCAAAATTCCTTTCTTTCGAGATGTTTATATCTTTCCCGACAAAAAAGAAATTATTTACACGATTGACAAAACTCCCTTAATCGTGTAAAATTATTATTAAAGATTTAAGGGGGATATTTTTATGATTAAGTGCCACGCATGCGGTGCGGAAAACGAATATACAGCAAAAAGCTGCTCTGCCTGCGGCAGAGCGATGTCGATAACGGAAAGAGAGGCGGAGGAAATCCTCGCCACAGCCCGAGCCGAGATGAAGGCGAGAAATTACGAGTCGGCGGTGGAGAAAATCCGTGCTCTTGCGGATATCGGCTTCCCCGAGGCGGCGCGCGAGTGGGGAGCTATTCTTGAGCGCGGCGCGCTCGTGCCGCGCGACCTTGACGGAGCTATGAAGCAATTCTTCGTCGCGGCAGAGGCGGGCGACGCCTATGCGGCTTACAGATATTCACGGCTTGCTTTCAGAACAAGCGAAAGAAGCGCGCGCTTCTGGCTTGCGTATGCTGCCGTTTTCGGTGCGCGCGAGGCTTATCCCGCGGCGGCGAAAATGTACTCCGAGTCCGGAGACGAGGAGACGGCGGGCTACTACTACGCGCTTGCCGCAGAGTGCGACGACGTCGAGGCTATAGTCACGCTCGCGCGCAGATATTTCGACGGTATCGGCACCGAAAAGCACCCGTCCTACGCAAAGTGGTATATGGACAAGCTGACGCTTCCCCCGCTTTACGCTCTGCGCCTTGCCTATAAGCTTCGCTCGGTGAAGGCAGAGGAGCCGCCGCGCCCCACTCTTCCGTCGCACGAGGGGCTTTTGCGCTCGCTTATACGCGACGCAGAGAGCTACGGGCTTGACCGCGCCCGACTTGCGCTCACAAGGCTACTCGCCGAGGGCGGCACACCCGACGCTGTATTTATGCTCGCGCGCCTCCTGCTTCTCGGAATAGGTGCGGAAAAGAATCTTGTCGAGGCGCTTCGTCTTCTCGAGGACGCGGCGGCACACGGCTCTGCCGAGGCGGCAAGCTGTCTTGGCGACCTTTTCATCACTGATAAAGACTTCCCCCGCGACGTTGAAAGAGCTCTTTTCTATTATAAAAAAGCCGCCGCCCTGGGCAAGGGCGACGCCTACGAGACACTCGGCGATATCTTCTGTGAGGGCAGGCTCGTCAGCCGCGACGTTGCCTACGCAATCGAGCTTTACACTGCGGGCGCGCGCGAGGGCGAGGAGAACTCACGCAAAAAGGCTCGCGAGCTTATCGAGCAGCGCGAGGCGTATTTTGCCACGGCAGAGGTCGAAAACCGTGACCCCGAAAAGGCATATAAATGCTACGCTATAGCGGCTTCGATGGGTCATATCCCCGCCTACGTCCCGCTTGCGAGCTGCTTTGAGCACGGCGTTGGAGTAAAGCGCGACCGCCGCGAGGCATTCCTTTGGTATGAGGCTGCCGCCGAGGCGGGTGACAGCGACGGCATGCTTGAGCTCGGCCGCTGCTATGCAAGAGGCGTCGGCACTGCCTTTAATTACAGGGCTGCCGTCGAAAACCTCAACCGCGCGGCAAGGATAGGCGTTGACGGGGCAACCGAGGAGCTTCTCCGTCTTCTCGGAGCAAAGAAAAAGCATATGTCGCGCTCTCTTTACTCTGCGGCAATGCGACTTCTTTATCAGAAGAAGGCACGGGAGGCAAGGCGTCTTCTTTCGGCAGGAGTCACGCTCTCACACCCCGAGGCAACCTACACGCTCGGCTGTCTTTGCGAGTTCGGTATAGGCGGAGAATGTGACAGAGAGCGGGCTTTCGCACTTTACAACGACTCCTTCTCTCTCGGCTTCCGCGACCCAAGACAAAGATACAAGCTTATCGTTCTTCGTATGACAAGATAGAATTTTGCAAATAACAGTTTACAAAAACCGCAAAAAATGCTCCCGGGAAATTATTTCTCGGGAGCATTTTTTATTCAGGATAATTGGACCTCTCGTCAAGTGTAACAGCCGTCGCAAAGCTCTTGAATTTTTCAAGCGCTATATCGTAGTAGGCGTTCTCCTCGAAATAATCCTCGTCAAAATAATCGAACAGCACCTCGCGACGCTCCTCGACAAGCTCTGCATACTCGTCCTCGGTATAGTCGCTTTTATCCTTGCCTATACTCTCGAGATATTGGAGCATATACTCGTCGAGATACTCCTTCTTTACCTCCGCGAGCTTTGCGGCAAGCTCTGCCTCGGTCGGCACGAAGCCCTCGACTCTCATTATATAATAAAGGATAAGTCTTTCCCTAACGAGGTTTTCCGACATTGTGTAAAGGGTCGTGCGCCAATTCTCACCCGTGTAGTTTATATTGAGATATATTGGAGCAAACTCGTCAAGCGACTGACAGGTCACGCTTTGACCCGTAATTCTGTCGGTTATGACACCGCCCGATTTATCAAACGCTTCGTATAGCTCGTCGTAATACTCTTGGTAAATCTCGTTCACCTTTTTGGTCGGATAGTTCTTTATATTCACCTTCTCGGCATAGTGCTTCCAGAGCGCCTTTTCAAAAAGTGTACCGAGGTTTTCCTCATACGCCTCGAGAAGATACTCCTCGGCAAAAGCCCTGTATTTTTCGGCAAGATTGTCACCGGGATATTCCCCGAGTTCCTCGAGGGTTATAAGAGCGTCCTTTTCGGAAAGAAGCTCAGTGATGAACTCGTCGTCAAACTCCGGAGTTTCATAGGAGACAACCCCGTCTATATAAATCTCAAGATAAACCGTTTCGTTTCTAAGCACCGAGGTTGAGAAATCGTAAGGGAAATATCCCTCAAGAGTATAAGGGTCGCCCTCGCAGCGTGTGACGAAATCAACCTTAACCTTAGTATAGTTATAGGTTTTGCCGTCAACAGTGGACTGAAAGGCCTGCTCTGCGCCGCCAACCTCAGCGCCCGTAATAGCCGTCACGAATCCCTCGCCAAACTCCTCGGGCGCCGTACCGCCAAGGTCGACTCTTACCGACTTATAGCTTTTTGCATTGCTTTCATCAGTGCCTGCCTCAAGTCGGGTATAGGTTACGTAAGCGACGTCGCCTGCCGCGACCGTGCCCTCGGTGATTTTCTTAAAGCTTGGGGTGTCGCTCGGGGTTATGCCTGCCTTGACAAGTGCGAGATCTATGCCCTGCGCAAAAAAGCCGCCCATACCGACGGTAAGCTCATCCGCCGAAATCTTTGAGAAATTGTTGCCATACTCGATTTCCTTGCCGCCCTTTTTTATATAGGCTCTGTACCAAAACGCGATTTTATCGCCTGCGTCGATTACCACGTCCTTCTGATAGGCACCGTCGTAAAGCGGATTGCTACTGCGTTTTGAGGCGAGGTAATAAAGAATAGCCGAGTCAATCTCCCCGTCCTTCGGTCGCGCGATATCAACGTTTACCGAAATACCCTTATAATCCTCACTCTTCATTTCCATATAATAAGATAGGTCCGAGGTCAGATAATTGAAATTCTTTTCGCGGCTGTCGTTTATCAGCGGAATGAAAAATATGAGCGCGCTCGCTATGATCGTTGCCGCAAGAAGCACCGCCACAGTCGCAAAAACGATTTTTTGCGCCGAGAGCCTTTCCTTGACCGCGGCATCGCGCCTCTTTGGCTGCTGGGAGACTTTATTATAACTTTTTTTGCTCATAGATAGACCGTTCCTTTCGGCTGAAGGGTTTGAATTTTTAATGCCTTCTCTCACTGCTCAAGAGAGTCGGCGTATGCAGTAGCAAGCGCGTCACAGCGCTCGTTGTAGCCGTGGCCGTTGTGTCCCTTGACCCACTCGAATTTAACCTCGTGCTTAGATACAAGGGCGTAAAGCCGTTCCCAAAGGTCGGGGTTCTTAAGCTCCTCACGTCCGCGTCTCCAGCCGTGAGCGCGCCACTGCTCGACCCAGCCCTTTTCAAAGGCGTCAACGAGGTATCTCGAATCCGAGAAAAGCGTCACAGCACAGCTCTCGCGAAGTGCCTCAAGCCCGGATATGGCTGCCATAAGCTCCATGCGGTTGTTCGTGGTTTCACGCTCGCCGCCCGAGAGCTCGCGCTCGTGCACGCCGTACACGAGAATAGCTCCCCACCCGCCCCTGCCGGGGTTGCCCCTGCAAGCACCGTCGGTGTATATTTTAACTTCCTTCATAGCTCTTTCGCTTCAAGAAAACGGACGAAGCGACTTCGTCCGTTTTCCATTTGCTGTCTTTCCTAAGTTATTTTTCTACGGCGTCAGCGTCCTCAACGGTAGTGTAAAGAAGACCGTCGAATCTTGCGAATCTGAAGGCAAGATAGAGAACGTCTTCTCTCTCTACGTACGTCGGATGGTCGTGCCCGTCTTCTCTCTCTCGGGTTATACTCGTGAGATAGTTCATAAGCTTTTCGAACTGAAGAGCGGTGCGAAGATTAGCCTCTCCGTAGCTTTGAATATAATTGTCGTATGCAGCCTTTCCGACCCTGTCTCTGTACTTTGCAAGAACCTCATCGGTAACGAGGAAGGTCTCAGCCTCCTCCTTGGCGTTTTCATAGGTTTCCTTTGCGTCCTCTTCTGCCTCTGCCTTTGCCTCATTGAACTCTTCGTCAGTCTCGTAGTCCTCACGGTCAAGCTCTACCTCGAAGATACCTGCCGTCTTGTCGAGCTCCGCCCAAGCCGCAAGGTCAACCTTTGCAAATTCCTTGAGCTCCTTTGCAACGACGAAAATCTTGATTACGGGAGCTATGCTCTCCTTTGCTTGCTCGGTGATTTTGGCCTCGATTCCGCGCCAGAGGTCGCCGTCTATAGCCTTAGCCTCGGTATGGGACTTTAAGTAGTCGGCAAAATCGCCCTTGTGGAAGGTGTACTCAGACTCCGAGCCGTGCTTCTCGTTATAGAAGGAATATTCATATCCCTCGTAAAGACGCTTGTACGCTTCGTCAACAACCGACTGAGGATAAGAGGTTATAGTGACGCTCTTGTCAATAGCCTCGTAAACCTTTTTAGCTATAGCCTTTATAACCGAGGTGTTGTACTCGTCCTCAAGGTTGTGTCTTACGTTATCCGAATATTCAGAGGTAAGAGCCTCGGAGATTGGCTTTGCTCCTTCAGTTGTCGAGGTTGCGGTGAGAATCTCGGCAATAGCTGTGGCAGAAGCCGCCTTCTTTGCCTCGTCAAGCGCCTTTTCGGCGTTCTCGAGCGCATCCTTCTGTGCCGTAGTAGCATTCTTGCCGGCGTCGTCTACGGTCTTCTTCGCTGCGTCGTACGCGGCTTTGGCGTCCCTAAGAGCCTTATATTTTTCAGCCTCGGTGGTTACCGAATAAACCTTTATAAGCTCCTCTACGAGCTCGGGAAGCTTTGCTCCGCCCTCTACGGTGTAGCTCTCGTCCTCGAGAATCTCAAGAGAATTTGCCTTGATTGACGAGCCGAGAATGTACTTAAGAAGCGTAGTTGCGTTATACTCGGGCACGTGAATCATATTTACAGGGAAAACGTGATAGGTGAGGGTAAGACCCTTGAGGTCGACCTCTTTATTGTTTACGTCCTTAACAAGCTTTGTTGTATCCTTGTAGGGAATATGCTCAAAGGTAGCAAGCTCCTCGCCCGCGTCTTTAATCTTCCACTTTACCGTTACCGACGAATAGGTGAGCGTGTTGCCCGAGCCGTCGGTGGTAACGAATTCCTTTTTGTTGTCGGGGAAGACTACGGGGTTGCCGACGGAGTTTTTATCCTTTTCGCTTACTATTGCCGAAAGGAAGGGGTCGCTACCGCCAAGGGTAACCGTCTCGAAGTTGACGGTATCTTTAGAAATCAGCTTGCCGTCAGATCCGGTTTTACTAAGCGTGTACGTTATAACGACCTTGTCGCCTGCCGCGAGCTTTTCGCCCTTAGTGCCGACGGTGGAATATGCTGCCGACATAGTTTTGCCGACGAGCGCCGCCACAAGCTTTTCTCTAAACTCGTTTGCAGCCTCGTCCTCGCTCTCCACGTTCTTGCCGAGCTCGATAACGTGGCTATTCTTGTATGAGGAGTTGTTAAGACGGGACTCGTCCATCGATTCGTAGAATACGATATGCTCTACACTGTCCTTGTCGGTAACGGTGCAGTAGTAGTTATAGTAAACCACATCGCGCTCACCGATAAGTCCGTTAGTAACCTTTTCTTCGACGGCAACAACCTTGTCCGTGAGGGTGCTGTAAATCTTGTCAGACACCTTCTCTGCTCTCGTCTGTTCGTCGGTTGTAAAATCGAAATCCTCAATCTCGATAGTAGCGAGTGCTGCGGCAAATTTCTCCGCGTCAAACTCCGCGTACTGTGAGAGATCCTCGCTCGCATAGTTGAACGCAGGTGCTGCACAGCCGGCAAGCGCCATAACCGCCATAACGGCTACGAGAAGGAAAGCAATAATTCTCTTTTTCATGTTGTCTATTCCTTATTTCTTTATTTCAATGCGCGCTATGTGCACGCTTAAATTGAGCACAAATAATTATAACATACTGCGCGGAAAAAAGCAAATGTTTTTTTGATATTTCTCACATTTTTTGAAAGCGTCGCGGCAGCGGGCGGCGGTTATTGTCGATTTTTGCGCCAAAAGCGCCACCCGTGTCGAGTTTTTGCCTATTTAATAGCCCCCTGAGGTGTCAATCGGCACACCGTTAAGAAGGTTGACGAAATTGTACGCAATCTTCTTGAAGGCAAACTGTGAGATATAGAAGTCGGACACCTGACTCATAGTCTCGCCGTTTGGTCCCACCTCACGGATAACTACCATAACGCGTCTGTCGCTCAGGCGGTAGAAGTCATAAACGTAAGGATACGGAGACGACGCAGGACCCGCACGCGAGGTGTCGACCTTGAAGGTTATACTCATCAGCTTTTCCGACGAGAGAAGCGCCTCCGCCTGCTCCTCCTCGGTGAGCGACCCCGTGTAATAGATTGAGAACAGAAGCCTCAGCTGCTCCTTAAAATAAGCCGTGCCGGCACGGTCATTGCCAAATTCTCCGGCGTCTCCCTTATCCGACTCACGGTCATATACCGTCTCAAGCTTTATGCTCGTTATATCGAGCGAGGGGTGTGCCGTCTGGTCGGCGAGAAGCCACTTGAGAAGAGCGTTGTCGGTGCATTCGCCCGAGGGGGTCACGTTCACGGTTACCTTATCGAATCTCGTGCCGCTGTCCGATACCTCGCCCGAGGAATTAAGATATATGTCCTTATGGTCGAGATCAAAGTGATAATTGCCGTAAAGGTCGCTCATCGAGAACTCGAGGTCTATATAATCTATATATTCGTAGTTCACCATAACGAGGCTTCGTCTTGCCCAATACTCAACGAACGAGTGCTCGACGAAATCGAACACAGAGCCGTCCATCTTAACCACGATATCGTACATGTCGCTACCTACGTAGCGCGTACCGTCGGGCTGCTCGTCACTGACGTAAAGATAGAATCCGAGGGTTGAAAGATAGGTGTAGCTGTCGATATCCGTGTATTCGGTTTTGCCGGAGCTTAAGTCCTCCGACGTTTTTATTCCGCGCGGCAACTCGAAATAAACAGTATTGGCATATAGCCCGTATTTCTCCATGTTCGAGGGGGTAAGCCCAACTGCCACAGTCTCGCTTCCGAGGAGGCCGACCGCCGCGCTGTTGCTTTGGGGAGAGCCGTTGCTACTCGATACAATTCCGCCAAGCGTCTTGACGACCGCCTCGCACACCTCGGAATTAAGAGCATAGCTCTTGTTTTCATTTTCAAGAGTGTTTTTGTAAAGCGACTCGCCGAAGAAGGGGTCGCGGTCGACAGCATTGATAAACTTAAACGAGGTGATAATTTCCTTGTCCACGAAATATTTAACCTCGTCTATCTCATAGGTGATAAAGCGGTAAACGTCCTGACCGTACCTCGTGTCAGATGACACGACGAGATTAAGGTCGGCTCCGACTCCTCTGCCGAGCAGCTTGTTCTTAATCGTTAAGTCCTCCCCAGAGGTTATGGCGGCAAGGTCAACCGTCGCTTGCATTTCAGCCCCCACCTGCTTTCCGTTGACACGGAAAACGTAGTAGTAGTTCACCTTTGAGTTTTCGTCTATCTTTGCCGCCACCTTGTAGTCCTTATCATATATTGCGGCTATATCGGTTATCACATATTCATAGACGCTCGACTCCGAGTTTTCCTCGTTATAGGTTTTTTGATAGGTTATGGGGACCGAAAGCGCGCCTACACACGCCGCACGCAGCTTCTCCTTCACATCCTCGGGGGCCGCGCCGTCATCGGAGATGTCAAAGACTCCGTGGCAGGGCGATACGTTAACACGGGTGCCGTCTACCGAGTAGTTATAGGTCACGCGAACGAGGTCTGCCCCGCCCACAGCGTAGCCGTCTGTGCTAAACTCACCGCTATCGGTTATCACCGATTCCACGGCAACTATCTCATAGGTGTATTCTCCGCTTTGCCCGTCGGTCAGCGAAACCTCGCAACGGTCGGCAAGGACCGTGAGAAGAAGCGGATTGTCGCTGTAATCGCCAACCGCAGTGGAAGCGAGAATTTCAACGATACGCCCGTATTCCTCCCTCTCCGAGAGAACCGCGAGGTCCATTGAAAGCTTATCATAGGTCTGATAGAGATAACCGTCGGAGCTACCTCCCTTACTGTCGTACGAGGGGTCAAGGCGCTTACCCGACACGACTATCTCGCTGTCGCGCTCGATTATCTCACCGACTGCGTCGTGCACGGTGTGCTTCCACTGCTTATAGCTCGTGGTGAGGTAGGGCTCATAGGCTCCGTCACCGGAAAGCCCCGAGGCAACCACTCTTGAGTGCAAGAACGACTCAAAGCCGCTAAGAGCATAATCAAAGCCGTTGCCGAGGGAGGTATAAACGCAATCCCTGTCATCTACCATATAGTAGTAGCCCGAGCCTGTCAGAAGCGCGTCACCGATTTTTACGGTATGAGCCTTCTCTTTTCCGTCGGCGTCAAGGTAGCTGACGGTTACCTTGTTGTAGCTGCCCTCGTCGAGCCCGTAGCGCTCGAGCTGTGCGGCACGGGTGTCGTCCTCAAGCTCAATACGCTCGTTGAAATAGAGAATTCCAAGAGCAACGCACAGATATGAAATTTTGGGCACGTTGAGTCCCGAGCTTGTGTCAAATGCAAAGAGCTGACTGTAATCAAACGAGCCCTCTGCGCCTACGATTGGCGGCACGTACGGGACGGTGCTTCCGTCCTCGTCCTCATAGTAGAGAATAAACTCCTCGTTTTTGCTCGGACGAAGCATAGAAAAGCTGCCTCTATCGTCATTTTCGTCCTCGGGAACTATATCAATGTCTACAAACTGTATATTGGCCCTGTCGAAGGTCGGGTATGCAACCCTTGCGCTGCCGTAATACGCCTCGCCGTCCTTGATAGGCTTTTTGACGCCGCCCTCCCCCGGGTTTTGGCCAAAGGAGAGAAGCCCTGCGTTAATTAAAAGCTCAAGCGTAACGTAAAGGGCGGTAAGTATAACGAGCACGCCCGCAACCACCGCAAGAAGGAGACGTCTGTCGCCCGGTTTTTTTGTTTTTTCTTTTATCACGGGGTGCCTCCTTATAAGAATCTGCGCCGTAGGCGCACGTATATTGCAGCGGCAATTACCGCCACGGGTATAGCCATAAGTCCGACGGTTATTCCTATCGCGTCACCGGCTGAAAGCCCGTGCCAGACGAGAATCGGAGGTGTACCCTGCACAAACACGTCGGTCTGCGACATTTCGGGACGCCATAGAACCTTACCGAACATATTATTTTTGGAATTTTGCGAAAGTCCGCCCAGCTCAATCGACGCGTAATCCTCGGTTCTCACCATATTCACGATAAGGGTGGACAGTATATCGTAATTTGCAAACGACGCCTCTCCGAGCACCTCGCTCGAGAGAAAATCGGGGCTGTTTGCACAGAAGACGTAGGAATACTTATCCGTTCCCGTATAAGAATCAAGCTCTAACCTCGTAGTCACAGCCGCAAGGTGCATTACTCCGCGGCGGTCAAGGTCGGTGTAGCCGCCCTCTTTGCCGAGCTCGTGTGCCGAAGCGTTCGGTGACGTATAGAAGAATGGCGCGTAATTTCTCGAGGTCGAATATGTGCCCGCCTCGGGACCCGACCATTTATCGCCGAAGGAGCATTCGACGTACCCCGTGTTGGGAAATACCATAAGAGGCGCGCTTGAGAGCGAGGCATACTCACCGTATATTCCATAGCCGTAGCTGTTCTCATTGGTGTCGTAAACACCTATAAGATCGGTGTAGGTGCCCTCCTCGTTTGCAAGCGAGTTCTCCTCGTCGCTGACGAGCGACGTGCTGAAGGAAAAGCCCCATTCGTAGAGAAATTCGTCAAAATTCTTAAGAGTTCCGTTCGCTATGGCGTAATCTCTCGTTATCATAACCGAGCCGTTACCCTTCGCAAGATATCTGTCAAGCTTTTCGGTCTCGGACACGTAAGCGTACTCGTCAAATCTCTCGGGGTCGCAGATAAAATCGCTCCTCGGATTGTTAATGATAAGAAGCACGCAGTCCTCGGGGATCTCATCCTGCTCAAGGTCGAGGGTCTTGACCTCCATTCCGCTTTCTGTAAGAAGATCGTAAAGGTAAGCCGTCTTAAGGCTCATCTCACTATCCTTTTTTGCCTCGTCGTAATAAGTTTCACCGTGGTTGGTGACGAAATACGCCGACGGCTTCTCAACTGCGGTGACCGAAATAATGAGCGAGGCGAGGCGATACTCTCCTGCATAGGCGTAGAGCTCACCGCTAACCGTGCGCCAAAATCCCGTCGCATTTACCACTCTGTATTTATCGCCGTAGGATATTATAACGTCCGATGGCCTCACTGTCGAGAGCGAGGTGGTTTTATACTCTGCCACCGCCGTGGGATTGTAGGTCACGTTGACCGTTTCAACCGTGAGGTTTTCAAAATAGCTGTCAAGCTTCAGTGCCATAAGGTAGGGCACTCTCGTAATCTCTGAGGCAGTAAGGGTGTCGGGGTCGGAGCAGAAGGTTATTTTTACCTCTTTTTCTCCGTCGTCAAGCTCGTCTATAAAGGAGCACTCCTCCCTCATCAGCTCGGAAACGGTGTAAAGCCCCTCGGGAGTCATATCAACGTAAACGCTTCCGTAGAGCCCGACGTGCTTCATAAGTATGTTCAAAAGAAACAGCGCTATTATTCCAAGCACGGTTGCAAGGGCAATAATACGCCCTCTCGCGCTTCTGTTTTTGAGTAGGTTTATTTTCATCGGCTCACCTGTTCTTTCTTCTGACAATGACAAAGACACCCGCAGCCGCAATCAGCACGGGAATCGCAACGAGCGCCGCCGTATAAAGCCGCGCCGTGCCCATAGTCAGGTTCTCGAGAATCTGATTGTCATAAACCACGCTGCGACAGCCGTATGGCATATCGCCCATACCGAAGAAGGTATCAAAGAGCGAATAAATAAAGTCCTTGTTGGAATAGCCGTTCGTTATTATCGCGTCTGCGGCGGCAAGATATATGCTCGATATAGCGAACATTTTTGCGCTCTCCGCATCCTCGTTCGCAAGCGAGGAGGCGGCGGCAAGCACGTAAGAGCCTGCCGTGTCGGTCGTCGTGCCGCCCGACTGACATACGGCAGATGACGACGCCGTAAGAAGCGGCTTTGCCTCTCCCGAAAGGGCGAGTGCCGCGGCGTCCTTTATTATAACTCTGCCGTCTCTTATCACCTCGCGCACGGGGGCGGTGTGCTCGCCCGCGGCAAGGCTTGTAACGAGGGTAAAGCCGTCGGTTGTAATGGCGTCAGAGAAGTCCTTTACAATCTGACGTTCGCCCTCATCTGTTTCAAAAAATCCGATACCGAACTCAGAGAGGAAGCTCTCGAGAACGGGCAGCGATTTCGTATAAGGGTCGAGCGCGACGAAGAAGTTGCCCCCACGCTGAGCGTAGGTGTGAAGCCTCTCCATCTCGGTCTCGGTACGGACGGTTGAGCCTGCCGCTGCGCGCTCAAAGTCGCTTCTCGGGTTTGATATTATAACGAGGTCTGCGTCGTCGGGAATTTCGCGGAGCTTGAGATTAAGCTCCTCTACGTAGTAGCCTGCACAGGTGAGCAGGTTATAGAGCGTAAGCGTCGCAGTCTCGCCGTGCCCCTTGGTGAAATACGCCGTGCCGTGCTCGGGGTTGAGCACCCACGCCACCATAGAGGCAAAGAACTCCTCTCCGTTATATGAGGTAGCGACGAAGGACGAATCAAGCGTGAAGAAATCAGCATATCCCGCCGACGTCACAGCGTCGGTTATGACTCTGTAAACGCCGTCGCATTCGAATATTATCGAGGTGGTATATATCTTGTTCACTTTACCGCGCATATCGGTTTTGTACTTTTCAAAATCGAAAAAGCGGCCGCTCGCGTCAAGCTGTGTCAGGGCGTTAACGTAATTAAGCTCAATGAAGTCCGGGTATTTCTCCTCAAACTCCTTGGCAGTGCGGTAAACATATTTTCCCGTCGAGTGAGCCGCGACGTCGTCCTCGTACATACAGAAGGTGACCGTAACGCGCTTGCCCTTTTCGATAGCGTCTGCAAAAAGCGTGTCGCCCACGTCACCAACCGAGAGGTCGACCGACTCCTCGGCATAAACGGCAAGCCCAAAGCTTTTCACAAGAGTGCCTAATATAAGATTGAGCACAATCACCGCGCATATTACGAGGACGGTTATCGCCTCAGCGGAAGGATTGCGTTTTGTATTATTCATAAAAACAGATTCCTTTTGGTTTTTTCGACTTAATTATATCTTCTGCGGTCGTAAACGCGAATGGTCAGAAACAGGAATATACCCGCGACCGAAAGATAGTAAACGAGAGAGGCGACGTCAAAGTAACCGTTGGTGAAGCCCTGGAATCTCGTAAATACCGACAAGGAGTCAAGAAGGAAGCGGAGCCAATACTCGGTCGGAAGAAGCGAGCTTATAAGCCCTATCGCGAGAAGGGCGAGTATAATAGCCATAGTTCCGACGGCGGCAGACAGCTGATTTTCGGTAAGCGCCGACACGAAAAGACCTATGGAAATAAACACGAGCCCTACAAGAAGCATTGCTACGACGTTGCCGATAAGCACCGCAAGCTTTATCGGAGCGTAGGGGATAAGTATGAGGAAATAGAGCGAGGAGAAGAGGAGCGCGCCCGCGTACATGACGTAGGAGGCAAGGAGCTTGCCCATCACCATTCCCGTAATCGACACGGGGGCGGTCATAAGTAGCTGCTCGGTGCGCATTTTTCTTTCCTCACTGAAGGATTTCATAGTGAGTATCGGCAGAATTATCGCCGAAAACAGGAGCATAAACGTGAAATAAGAGGTAACGTCGGCTCTCAGCGAAAACAGGGTTGTATAGCTGAATACGACCCCCGCAACCGCAAAGAACGAGGCGAGGAAAACGTACCCTATAACGCCCGTGAAATAGGCGCGCATTTCTCTTTTGAATATTGCAATCATCTTGTTTTCCTCTCTTTCTTACCGCTTGTCCGCCGTGCGGCGCTTTGAGCGAGCATATGCACCGTCCGAGCGCTCAACCAGTCTTATGAACACGCTCTCAAGGTCGGTACCCACGGGCGAGAGACCTATTATAGGCCAGCCGCTTTTTGCACAGAGGTTGAACACAGGCTTCCTGACGTCGCTGCCTCTGTCGCTTTCGACAACGTAGGAGAAGGCGTCTGCCTCCTTTTCGCCTGTTGCCTCGGCGTTCTTTACGCCCACTATTTTTTTGATTGCCGCGAGCACCTCGCGCTGAGGGCCGCATATTTTAACCTCGTAGCGATAGCCGTCCTCAATGGTTCTCGTCAGCTCGTCGGTACGCTCGTCTGCGATTATCTTGCCCTTGTTGATGATGATAACCCTCTCGCACACGGCTTGTACCTCGGCGAGAATGTGAGTCGAAAGAATAACCGTGTGGCGCTTGCCGAGCGTTCTTATGAGATTTCGCACCTCAAGAATCTGCTTCGGGTCAAGTCCGACCGTCGGCTCGTCGAATATTATTACCTTGGGGTCGCCGATAAGAGCCTGCGCTATTCCGACTCTCTGCTTATAGCCCTTTGAGAGATTGCGTATGAGCCTTCCTCGCACGTCGGTGAGCCTTGCGACCGAGAGAATCTCATTGATATGCTCCTCGCGCTCAAGCATACAGCCCTTAAGCTCGTAAACAAAGTCGAGGTATTCCCCGACCGTCATATCGGGATAAAGCGGCGGCTGCTCTGGGAGAAAGCCTATCGACCTTTTCGCCTCGATGGGATTTTCCACAATATTTATGCCGTTTACGTATGCCTCACCCGCGCTTGAGGAGAGATAACCCGTAAGTATATTCATCGTCGTGCTCTTGCCCGCGCCGTTCGGGCCGAGAAGCCCAACTATCTCGCCCTCGCCTATCTCAAAGGAGATATCGTTAAGGGCGTAATTCGTTCCGTATCTTTTAACGAGGTTCTGAACCTTTACCATTTTTCCTTCCCTTTCGTCTTAACGTTAACCGTAAGACTGTCACTTCGACTAAAAAATATAAAATATTATAACATATAAATATAGACAAATTGTGAACGAATTTTCAAAAATAGCGACCTATCTATAAATAATTCGTGTCATCGGGCAAAAAAGCTCAGAGCGCCGTCGCGAAAGTAAAAATGCTCTTGACAAAACTGTGGGATAAGTGTATAATTTCTTTATCATTCAAAGAGTGTCACGAAAGGAAAAAGTGATGATTGCCGACAAAAAAATCGTTTTCTCGGGTGTGCAGCCCTCGGGAAATCTTACCATAGGAAATTATCTCGGGGCGATAAAGAATTTTTCGCGCTTCTCCGAGGATTACAAGACCTTTTACTGCGTTGTCGACCTGCACGCGATAACCGTAAGACAGGTGCCCGCAGAGCTTCGCCGCAGAACCTACGAAACGCTTGCCCTTTATATGGCGTGCGGTCTTGACGAGAAAAAGAATACGCTTTTCGTGCAATCGCACGTGCCCGCGCATGCTGAGCTCGGCTGGATTCTCGACTGCTACACTATGTTCGGCGAGCTATCGCGCATGACACAGTTCAAGGACAAAAGCCAGAAGCACTCGCAGAATATAAACGCAGGTCTTTTCACCTATCCTTCTCTTATGGCGGCAGATATCCTGCTTTATCAGACCGACCTCGTGCCCGTCGGCATTGACCAAAAGCAGCACCTTGAGCTTTCGCGTGACATCGCGCTCCGCTTCAATCAGATATACGGCGACACCTTTACCGTTCCCGAGGGCTATATCCCCACCGACACGATGAAGATTATGTCGCTTGCCGAGCCTACCTCGAAAATGTCGAAGTCGGACACTAACCAGAACGCCGTCGTTTATATCCTCGACTCAAAGGACGATATAATCCGCAAGTTTAAGAAGGCGGTGACAGACTCCGAGGCAGAGGTTAGATACTCCGAGGATAAGCCCGGTGTTTCCAACCTTATGACCATCTACCGCGCCTTCACGGGCAAGAGCCTCGAGGAAATCGAGCGCGAGTTCTCGGGCCGCGGCTACGGCGACTTTAAGCTCGCGGTCGGCGAGGCGTGTGCTGACGGGCTCGCCCCCGTAAGAGATGAGTTCGCCCGTCTTATGGCAGACAAGGCGTACCTTGAGTCGGTTATGAAGGCAGGCGCTGACGAGGCTGCGTACTACGCAAGAAAGACTATGTCAAAGGTCAGAAGAAAAATCGGTTTTGTAAACTAAAACAACGATTTTGACAACTGTAATTTACAAAAAAACAGAAGAAAGAGGGCAACAGCGGCCGCTGTTGCGCTCTTTCTTATTCCTCTGCGTAAGAATCTATTATAAGCCTTGCCCCAAGAGAGAAGCCCAATACAAACACCCGTTTGGATGAAAGTCAATGTAATCCGTTTGGATTTGTGATATAATTTTCAAAAAGCTTCTCAAAAAGGAGAAATATCATGAAATACTACCAACGGCTAAAGAATTTACGCGAGGACTGTAAAAAGAACCAAGCGGAAATTTCACGGCTTTTGAGCACTACGGTTCAACAATATAGCAGATACGAGCGCGAATTGCCTATGCACCACTTTATAACCCTCTCATTCTATTATAACGTCAGTATTAATTATCTTGCCGGGGTTACTGACAATCCAAAAAGAAATCTCTAAAATTTTCGGGCTGCGGCTTTCGCAACCCCTTTTCATTCATTTTTTACTTTATATAGAATAAATTTTATAAAACCTATTGACAAAACAGTAATTAAGTATTATAATGTCTGCATAAATTGTATACAAGAATACAATTCCCCTAAGATAAGGAGAAAAGCAATGATTGCAAAGAACAAGCACACAAACCTGCTCGAGCAGGCGCAGTACAAGTATTCGCTCCAGGACGTTGACGAGCCGAACCTCTACCGCGAGATTTATCCCTACGACGAGGTTCCGAAGGTAGCCTTCAACCACCGCCGCGTACCGCTGGCTATGCCCGATGAAATCTGGATTACCGACACTACCTTCCGCGATGGACAGCAGTCGCGCGCGCCCTACACGGCAGAGCAGATAGTTGAGCTTTACAAGATGATACACCGCCTTGGCGGACCGAAGGGCATTATTCGTCAGTCGGAGTTCTTCGTTTACACGAAAAAGGACCGCGAGGCAGTTGAAAAATGCATGGCTCTCGGCTACGAGTTCCCGGAAATTACGACTTGGATAAGAGCTAAAAAAGAGGACTTTGAGCTTGTCCGTAACATAGGAATAAAGGAGACCGGTATTCTCGTTTCCTGCTCCGACTACCACATCTTCAAAAAGCTCGGTCTTTCAAGACAGGAGGCTCTTGACCACTATCTCGGCGTCGTAAAGCGTGCCTTTGACGCGGGAATCCGCCCGAGATGTCACCTTGAGGACATAACCCGTGCTGACTTTTACGGCTTTGTAGTTCCCTTTGTAAATGAGCTGAACGAGCTCTCGCGCGAGGCGAATATCCCCGTAAAAATCAGAATGTGCGACACGATGGGCTACGGTGTTTCATATCCCGGTGTTGCCCTTCCCCGAAGCGTGCCCGGTATCGTTTACGGTCTTCACCACTACGCAGGCGTTGAGTCTGATATGCTTGAGTGGCACGGACACAACGACTTCTACCACGGAGTTACAAACGCCGTTAACGCGTGGCTCTACGGCGCGTCTGGCGTCAACTGCTCTATGCTCGGCATAGGCGAGAGAACCGGCAATATTCCGCTCGAGGCAATGGTTATGGAATACGCCTCAATCCGCGGAACTCTTGACGGCATGGACACAACGGCTATCACCGATATTGCCGAGTATTTCAAGCGCGAGCTTGATTACGAGATTCCCCCGATGACACCCTTTGTCGGCTCTGCCTTCAACCTCACCCGTGCGGGTGTACACGCCGACGGTCTTATGAAGGACACCGAAATTTATAACATTTTCAACACCGAGAAAATTCTTGCCCGTCCTGCCGAGGTTGCAATCTCCAACACCTCGGGGCTTGCGGGAATCGCTTATTGGATTAACAAGCATTACGAGCTTCCCGAGTCCGACGCCGTAAGCAAGCACGACGACGTGGTAGTAGCCGTAAAGAAAGAAATTGATAACCTCTATTCCGACGGCAGAACTACTCTTATGGGTGACGAGGAGCTGATGGGAATAATCGAATCTCACTCCCCCGAACTTCGACGCCGACGCTTGGAGGCAGAGAGATGATAAGGCAGAGCTCGACGTCGCTCGAGGAAGAGGTTTATCTCAGGCTTGAGGAGGAAATCCTCGGGGGCGTGTTAAAAAAAGGCGACTCTCTCACCGAAAACTCGCTATCCGAAAGGCTAGGTGCAAGCCGCACTCCGATAAGAGGCGCACTGCACAGACTTGCCGAGGAGGGTCTTATTGAGCTTGTTCCGAACAAGGGCGCTGTGGTCATAGGCGTTACTGCCGACGACCTTATGGATATTTACGCTATTCGTATGCGTCTTGAGGGTCTTGCCTCGGCTCAGGCAGCAAAAAAAATCAGCAACGAGGACAAGAAAATTCTTTGTGAGGCTGTTGAGCTTTCCGAGTTTTACGTAGTCAAGCGCGACCCCGAGCGCTTAAAGGAGCTTGACTCGCAGTTTCACAACACAATCTATCGCGCCTCGGGAAACAGGCTTCTTTATAAAACCCTCTCCGAGCTTCACAGAAGCATTCGGGGCTACAGAAAGCTCTCGCTCACGGTAACCGACCGTCTCAAAGCCTCGGTGACCGAGCACAGGGCAATTTACGAGGCAATAGCCGCGGGCGACGCCGAGGCAGCAGACAGGCTTACCTCCGGTCACGTTGCGGCGGCACTTGAAAATCTACTTTCCACCATTAAATAGAAAGGCACTACAATGGGATACACAATAGCAGAAAAAATTATAAAGGCACACCTCGTTTCGGGCAAAATGGAACGCGGCTCTGAGGTCGGGCTTCGTATCGACCAGACGCTGACACAGGACGCAACGGGCACGATGGCTTATCTTCAGCTCGAGGCGATGGGCATAGACAGGGTGAAAACCGAGCTTTCGGTAGCCTACATAGACCACAATACGCTTCAATCGGGCTTTGAAAATGCCGACGACCACAGATATATACAGACAGTCGCAAAAAAGCACGGACTTCGCTTCTCCCGTCCCGGCAACGGCATATGCCACCAGGTACACCTCGAGCGCTTCGGAGTTCCCGGAAAAACGCTCATCGGCTCGGATAGCCACACGCCCACAGCGGGCGGTATCGGCATGCTCGGTATGGGTGCCGGCGGTCTTGACGTTGCCGTTGCAATGGGCGGCGGCGAGTACTATATTACAATGCCGAAAATTATTAAGGTTAATCTCGTCGGTGCGCTCTCGGATTACGTTGGTGCAAAGGACGTTATTCTCGAGGTCCTTCGTCTTCTCGGAGTCAAGGGCGGTGTCGGAGCTATTATTGAATACTCGGGCGAGGGTGTTAAAACCCTGTCCGTGCCCCAGCGCGCAACCATTACTAATATGGGTGCTGAGCTTGGCGCAACGACCTCTATCTTCCCTGCCGACGAGATAACCCGCGCCTTTCTTAAGGCACAGCTGCGCGAGGAGGCGTACACTCCTATCTCTCCCGACCCCGACGCCGTCTATGACGCCGAATACACAGTTGACCTCTCGGCTCTCCGTCCTCTTGCGGCGTGCCCACATAGCCCAGATAACGTCGCACCCGTGTCAACTCTTTCGGGTATAAAAATTGATCAAGTGTGTATCGGCTCCTGCACAAACTCCTCTCTTTCCGATATGCTGACGGTTGCGGCGATGCTTAAGGGCAAGACGGTTCACCCCGACGTATCTCTCTCAATCTCCCCCGGCTCAAAGCAGGTTTATACAATGCTTGCCGAGTGCGGTGCACTTGCCGACCTTATCAAGGCGGGCGCAAGAATCCTTGAGTGCGCGTGCGGTCCGTGTATCGGTATGGGCTTCTCTCCGAAATCGGCGGGCATAAGCCTCAGAACCTTCAACCGCAATTTCCTCGCCCGCAGCGGCACTGCCGACGCAGGCGTGTATCTCGTTTCTCCCGAAACCGCGGCGGCTTCCGCAATTGCAGGCGTGTTCACCGACCCAACGACACTCGGCAAGGCTCCGAAAATCGAGCTGCCTGAGGTATTCACCGTCGACGACAACCTTATCGAGCTGCCCGCCTCTCCCGAGGAGGCAGAGTCGGTGACTGTTGAGCGCGGCCCGAACATCAAGCCTATCCCGAAGGGCGTCGAGCCTGACGAGTGCCTTGAATGTAAGCTTATACTCAAGGTCGGCGATAATATCACCACAGACCACATTATGCCTGCGGGCGCAAAGATTCTGCCCTACCGCTCAAACGTTCCGAAGCTCTCGGAGTTCTGCTTCACCGTGTGCGATAAGGAATTTCCCGAGCGTGCAAAGGCGCTTGGCGGCGGTGTAATTCTCGGCGGTCACAACTACGGACAGGGCTCGTCGCGCGAGCACGCGGCGCTCGTTCCTCTTTATCTCGGCACGCGCGCGGTTATTGCCAAGAGCTTTGCAAGAATCCATATGGCAAACCTTATTAACTTCGGTATCGTTCCCATGACTCTTAAAAACGAAAGCGACTACGAGCTTATCGGAGAGGGCGACGATATCGCAATCGAAGGCTTCCGCGAGGCTATCGCGAGTGCCGACGAGGTGACCCTCATAAACCGCAAAAGCGGCACACGGGTACCCCTTTCGCTCTCGCTGAGCGCAAGACAGAGAAAAATTCTCCTTGCAGGCGGCACGCTTAACTACACTAAAAATTCAAGCAAATAAAGGATACGAAAAATGCAGAACTACGAAAAAAATCTTGACGAGGCATGCGCGAAATTCCGCAAAATTCTTGAAGGACAGCTCGCAAGAGTCGAGGATATGAAGGCGCAGGGCGATTTCACTGATTACGCCGCTATCGATACTATAAAAATCGGCGTGTGCGGCGGCGACGGCATAGGTCCTATCATCACGAAAGAAGCGGCAAGAGTTCTTAAATTCATACTCTCCGACCTTGTCGAGTCGGGAAAGGTTTCCTTCATCGACATTGACGGACTTACTATTGAAAACAGAATCGCCGAGGGCAAGGCTATTCCAGACGACGTTATGGCGGCTCTCAAGGCGTGCGACATAATTCTCAAAGGTCCGACCACGACACCCCAGAAGGGCTCGGGAATGCCTAACATTGAGTCAGCTAACGTCGCTATGAGAAAGGCGCTCGACCTTTTTGCGAACATTCGTCCCGTAAAGGTGCCCGAGGAGGGTATAAACTGGACAATCTTCCGCGAAAACACCGAGGGCGGCTATGCCGTCGGCTCGTCGGGCTTCAACGTCACAGAGGACCTCGCGGTCGACTTTACCGTTACGACAAAGCAGGGCTCTGACAGAATTGCCCGTCTTGCATACGATTATGCAAGAAAGAACGGACTTAAGCGAGTTTCGCTCGTCACCAAGGCGAACATAATCAAAACCACCGACGGCAACTTCCTTGAGGACTGCCACAAGGTCGGTGATAACTACCCCGAAATCACCACCGACGAGTGGTATGCCGACATTATGACGGCAAAGCTCGTTGACAAGAAGCGCCGCCGCGATTTCCAGGTTCTTCTTCTCCCTAACCTCTACGGCGACATAATTTCCGACGAGGCTGCCGAGTTTCAGGGCGGTGTCGGCACTGCGGGCTGCGCAAATATCGGTAAAAAGTACGCTATGTTCGAGGCAATTCACGGCTCGGCTCCGAGAATGGTGAACGAGGGCAGAGCGAAATTCGCAGACCCCTCATCTATGCTCCGCGCCTGCGTTATGCTTCTCTCTCATATCGGCTATCAGGACAGAGCCGACAAGCTTGAGCGTGCGCTCGACATCTGCACGTTTGAGGAAAAGAAGCTCGTCATCACCGGCAGAGAGGGAGGCGCGACCTGCGAGGACTTTGCAGAATACGTTATGAATACTCTCAAATCCATCTAAAGCTTCGCGACACTCCGTGCTGGAGTGTCGCTTTTTATCAACGAACCGACGCTTTTCGGTTGACTTTGACCCTCTTTCGTGATAGAATTATTGCAAAGGACGGTTAAAAATGAAAATTGAAATCATAATTTTGATAACATGCGGCGCGGTGCTTTTTCTCGCGCTCTCGGCACTCGCCATCTCGTACGTTTGCTATAGAATAACCTTTATGCGCAAGACGTGGGGTCCTATCGACCCGCACGACGGGCTTGACAGCAAGGGTATAAAGCCTTATCGTGACGAGGCTATAAGGCTTATTTCCGAGCTTTCTGCCATCCCGTGTGAAGAAATTCGCATAAAAAGCCGTGACGGACTGGCTCTTTACGGCCGCTACTACAAGGGGGACGAGGGCGCACCGCTCGAGATACAAATGCACGGCTACCGCAGCTCGCCTATCCGCGATTTTTCGGGCGGCACTCTCGCCTCGCTCAAAAAGGGACGCAATCTTCTCGTCGTCGACCAGCGCGCGCACGGGCACAGCGAGGGCAAGACGATTACCTTCGGCATAAAGGAGCGCTACGACTGCCTTGACTGGATAAATTATGCCACGGAAAGATTCGGCAAGGATATATCAATAATTATCGTAGGACTTTCAATGGGTGCTGCAACCGTGCTTATGGCGGGCGGACTTCCACTTCCCGACAGTGTTGCCTGTATAGTTGCCGACTGCCCCTACTCGTCGCCAAGGGAGATAATAATGAGAGTTGCGCACCATCTCGGCTATCCACCGCGCCTCGCGTTTCCATTCATAAGGCTTGGCGGTATTTTATTCGGCGGCTTTGACGCCACCGCAGCCTCGCCCCTTTTGGCCGCGCCCGAGATTAAAGTCCCTACGGTGCTTATCCACGGCGAAGCAGACGATTTCGTTCCGTCTGCTATGAGCGAAAAAATATACGAGTCGCTCGGCACCGAAAAGCGGCGGCTCGTAACCTTTGCGGGTGCCGGGCACGGCGTGAGCTTCCTATCCGACAACGAAAAATACAAAAGAACGGTTGACCCGTTCGTTGAGGAAGCGCTGAGAATTCACAAAAATAAAAATCACGGAGATACGTTATGAAAATAAACGACTTGATTCACGGCTTCAGAGTAGAGAGCGAAAGGAAGCTTGACGAGATATCGGGCACTATGTACACGGCAACCCACGAGAAAAGCGGCGCAAAGCTTGCCTTCCTCTCGCGACCCGACAAAAACAAGACCTTCTCGATAGCCTTCCGCACCATTCCCGAGGACGATACGGGAGTTTTTCACATCCTTGAGCACTCGGTGCTCTGCGGCTCGGAAAAATATCCCGTCAAGGAGCCCTTCGTCGAGCTGCTCAAGGGCTCGCTTAACACCTTCCTTAACGCCTTAACCTATCAGGACAGAACCGTGTACCCCATCTCCTCGCGCAACGACAAGGATTTTAAGAACCTTATCTGCGTGTATCTTGACGCGGTGTTCTATCCCCTGGCGGCGAAGAACCCTAACGTATTTCGACAAGAGGGCTGGCACTACGAGTACGACTCGGAGAGCGACACCCTCTCTCGTAACGGCGTCGTTTTTAACGAGATGAAGGGAGCATACGCCTCGCCCGACGAGGTCGGCGATATGGCGCTTTCCCGCGCGCTTTTCCCAAGCACGCTTTATAAGCATGACTCGGGCGGTGACCCCGCGGCAATCCCAACCCTTACCTATGAGGATTTCGTAAATGCTCACAAGCGCTACTACCACCCCTCAAACTCGCTCATTTTCCTTGACGGAGATATCAACGTCGACGATACGCTTGCCCTTATAGACTCCTACCTTTCGGCGTTTGACAAAGCCGACGTTTTGGCAGATATTTCAACTCAGCCGCCTGTTGACGGCGGAACTACTACCGTAAAATACGAGATAGCAGAAGCAGACGACTCGAAGGCTCGACTGCTTCTCGGATACGTGCACTCGGACTACTCAAAAAAAATTGACAACTCGGCGTTCTCTATCCTCGCGAGTGCACTCGCAGGCACGAACGAATCGCCACTTAAAAAGGCGTTGCTTGACACCGGGCTTTGCGAGGATATGTCTATCGGGGTCAGCAGCGGAAAGCAAAACGTCATCACGGTTGAAATCAAAAACGCAAAAGAGGAAAGCCTCGAGGCGCTCGAGGCGGTCTTTTGTGATACCGTGCGCAAAATTGCAAGGGAGGGTATCGACCGCGAGCTTCTCGAGGCAACCCTCAACATCACCGAATTCAAGATGAGAGAGCGCGACTACGGCTCCTTCCCCAAGGGCGTTGCCTTCGCCCTCTCGGCATACGGCTGCTGGCTTTACGGCGGCCACCCTGCCGACCACATTGTCACCGAGGACACACTCCGCGCTCTGCGAAAGAGGCTTGACGGTGATTACTACGAAAGACTTCTTCTCTCCGCCACGGTCGACTGCCCACACAGGGCAAGGGTTATAATGCTACCCGATGCGACTCTCGGTGAGGAAAACGCGCGCTGTGAGCGCGAGGCTCTCTCAAAAATCCGTGCCGCGATGACCGACGCAGAAATTGAGAAAATCAAGAGAGAAGCAGAGGCTCTCAAGGCGTGGCAGGAAACCGATGACACAAAGGAAAATCTCGACACGCTCCCCAGCTTAACCCTCGATGACCTCGACGACGAGGGCGACACGACGGTGGCAAGTGCCGAGAGCGTCTGCGGCACCGAAATTATCCATTGCGATATCGACACAGCGGGTATAACCTACCTTAATCTCTACTTTAACTGCTCAGACCTTACGCCCGACGAGCTTTTCCTCACGGCGCTTCTCTCCTCTGCTCTTACTAACCTTAAAACCGAGCGCCGCTCGGCTCTCGCTCTCCAAAATGCTATTAAATCAAATCTCGGCAGCTTCTCGCTTTCGACCGCAGCAAACACCAAGGGCGGCGCTTCAACCCCGTCGGTGTGCCTTACCGCCAGCGCCCTTGATTCGAAAAAGGAATCTCTTCTCGAAATCACGCGAGAGGTGCTTCTCGGCTCTCTATATGACGACGGCGCAGTGATTAGAAGCATAGTCTTACAGACTAAGGCTATGCTTGAGGAGTCCATTGCCGCAAACGGTATCAGCGTTGCGATGAGCCGCGTTATGGCGTCAATCTCCCCCGAGGGCGCTATAAAGGAGTACACGGGCGGCTACGAGGCATACCTCAACTACAAAAAGTACGCAGCCGAGTTCGACGGGCGCGAAGCCGATATCAAGTCAGCTCTCTCTTCCCTTGCGAAGAAAATTTTCACAAGAGAGCGCATGACAATAGCTTATACCGGTACCCGTGACGAGAAATTCGTGCGTGAGCTTATCTCTCTATTCCCGTCAGACAGCGTAAATCCCACCGCTTGTGAGCTGCCATCGCTTGGTACTCTTCGCGAGGGAATCGCGATTCCGTCAAGAGTCGGCTTCACAGTCCTCGGCGCTGACGGCGGCAAGGCGGCAAGGAGCATGCTCGGCGCTCTGCGCGTTGCGCGCTCCATTCTCTCCTATGAGTATCTATGGAACGAAATCCGCGTTATGGGCGGCGCGTACGGCACAGGCTTTGTGACGAGAAAATCGGGCAACATCCTCTTCTATTCCTACCGCGATCCATCTCCCGAGGCGTCGCTCGAAAAATACCGCGAGGCAGGCAGCTACCTTCGCGAGATGGCGGCGGCAAAAGTGCCTCTTACCAAATTTATCATCGGCGCAATAGGCGAGTACGATATTCTCACAACGCCACGTTCGGCAGGCGAGCAGGCAATCTGGGACTATCTCAACGGTTGGACTCCAGACGACGACAGAGCACTCCGTCGCGGAATGGTAAATACCGACCACGGCACGCTTATATCTATTGCCGACCTTATCGACAGGGTATGCGAGTCCGGCTCGGTTTCGGTCGTTGC
>JAZOSP010000056.1:0-2346 GCA_045657165.1 Eubacteriales bacterium | reverse complement strand
GCATTCGCTGCCAAGGCGTGGTCCTGCGAGCACCCCGCGCTTTATACGCTTTCGCTCGTGATACAGTATGCTGACGGAGATAGAGAGGAGCTTTGCGACCGCTTTGGCTTCCGATATTTCTCGGTAGACGATAAAAATATCTATCTCAACGGCTATCCCTTCTATATGCGCGCCTACGTAAGAGGCGCAGCAGCCCACGAGCACGCGAATAACTGTGGGTTACCCGAATACGAGTTTTACAAAAAGAACTTTCTTGCTGCGAGAAGCTACGGCTTCAACGCCGTGAGATTTCATTCTGTAGTCCCGCCCGAGGAGTGCTTCCGTGCCGCAGACGACCTCGGTATGCTCATACATATCGAATTGCGCAGGGGAGGGAAGCAGTACGACAACCTGCGCGAAATGCTCTACGGCAAGGATGACCTTATTGAAAACGACGAGCTTGAGCGGATAATCAACTCGCTTTATAACCACCCGTCACTCATGGTTTACTGTGTTGGAAACGAGCTTCGCCAGCCTGCAAAAAAGCCGAGAATACGCGAAATCCGCGATATTATTAAGGCGAAGGACCCGACCCGACTTTTCATCGACACCTGCGCTCACGGCGAATACGACCGCGATTACGTTGATTTTGACGTTCAGCATATGGGCTACTATTTCCCCTACGGTAAAAATGCCGATATGTTTGAGAATACCGACAACCTTCTTTGCTTCGGCACAGTCCGTGATATAGATATGGTTGCAAAGGGCGAGGACTCGAAAATCCGAAGAGGTATATCCTTCTCACGCCCGCTTATCGCTCACGAGATTTGCCACTACACCTCATGGCGCGACTATTACGCCTTGAAGGAAAAGTTTGCAAAATACGGCAAAGAGGCACCGTGGTGGGTTGACGAGGAAATCAAAATGCTTGAGGCAAAGGGCTATCGCGAAAAATTCCCCGAGCTTCTTAATATCACAAAGAACCATCAGTTCCGCCTTTGGAAGACGGCGCTTGAAAACCTTCGAGCAAGCAATCTTCTCTCGGGCTTCCACATGCTGCAGTTTGCCGATACCGACAAATACGAGAACTCAAACGGTGTCGTGGACTGCTTTGACGACCCCCACGGCATATCCTCAGAGGAATTCCGAACCTTTAACTCCGACACGGTGCTTCTCGCAAGGCTTTCTCGCCAGACCTTCACCGCAGGCGAGATTATAAAGGTGCCGGTGCTTCTTTCGCAGTATGCGATAAATCCTGCGAAATCGGGAGATTTTGTCTACGCCTTAAAGCGTGAGAACGGAGAAATTTTACGCACCTGCTCAATGACCGAGCTTGATACTTCAAAGTCTGGAATCCACACCATATGCAAACTTGAGTTTACATTACCCGACATTAAATCCCCCGAAAAGCTCATCCTTGCCTGTAGCCTTGCGCTTTCCGACGGCAAGACCGTCGAGAACAGCTGGGAGCTTTGGTCCTTCCCGAAATACGAGTATCCCATGCAGCTTTGTGCGCGCTCTGATATGCGCGAGTATTACCTCTCGCGTGCCTGCACCTTCACGGGAAATTCAAAGCTCGTAATAACCGACAAGCTTGATGACAATCTCTTTTTGCGCCTCGAGCGCGGCGAGGACGTTATCCTCATTTACCGCACCGATTGGACGCGCCACCTGCTCCATAAGGATATGGCGGCACCCAAATATTCCTTCCGTCATACGTGGGAGAGATTCAAGGGTGTTATTTGGGACAGAGGCACGCTTAACGGCGGCTACGATAAATCCGAGCTTCTTAACCGTCACGGCTTTGTCTCCGACGGCGAGCTTAATTTCCATTATTATAATCTCATCGATGACTCCGACAAGATTAACCTCGACGATTTCCCCGTCAGGGTGGAGTCACTCGTGTCTGGGCTTGACAAGGCGGCGCGCGACCGCTTCGACCCCAAAAAGTTTGGCGAGCCCGAGCTTATGTACGACAGAACTATGCGCAATTTCTCCTATGCCTTCTCTCTTAAGGTAGGAAAGGGCAGACTTCTTGTCACAGGCTTCAATCTTACGGGCGTCGACAGGGGCGACCCCGCGAGCCTCGCAATGCTAAAGGCACTTGTTTCCTACGCCAACTCCGACGACTTTACGTGCGGTGGAGAAATCACAGCGGAGGAGCTTCGCTCATACCTCGCAGGCATTGCCGCAGAGGGTCCGCAGAAGGAGCGCATGATGACTCAATATTGGCAACTCGACTGCGAGCCTGTTGAATCGATGGAATATTGGGAGGAGTCCGAGCGCTATCTTCGCGAGAGGTGACAACCGTATCTTTTATCTTTGCACACAAAATAACATAGAACCCTAAAAGATAAGCTCTCGGCA
>JAZOSP010000055.1:0-4373 GCA_045657165.1 Eubacteriales bacterium | reverse complement strand
TGCAGTAAGCTCTTCAGCGGTCATTTCTCTGAGTTCTGATGCCTTCATTGCTTAAACCTCCTCGCTGTTTTCGAGGTCTGCTTTCCTTGCAAACTTGCACTTGATGGGAAGCTTGTTGGAAGCGAGACGCATTGCTTCTCTTGCCTGCTCCTCGGTAACGCCGTCCATCTCGAACATAACGCGTCCGGGCTTAACGACTGCTACCCAGTACTCGGGCGAGCCCTTACCGGAACCCATTCGAGTCTCGGCAGGCTTTTCAGTGATGGGCTTGTCGGGGAAGATCTTTATCCAAACCTTACCGCCGCGCTTTACGTATCTGGTCATTGCGATACGGGCTGCCTCAATCTGATTGGATGTGATCCAAGCAGGCTCGAGTGCTACAAGACCAAAGGAACCGTTGGTGATAGTGTTACCGCGAAGGGCTTTACCTTTAAGACGGCCGCGCTGAACGCGTCTGTGCTTAACTCTCTTAGGCATTAACATTATTTCTTGCCCTCCTCGTTGTTTCTTCTGAAGCCACGATTGTTATCACGGCGACCGTCTCTCGGACGGCGGTCGTTTCTGTCGTTTCTTCTCTGACGGCGCTCGGGACGCTCTGCTCTCGGAGCTGCACCCTCTGCGAAAACCTCACCCTTGTAGATCCATACCTTGATACCGATCTTACCGTAGGTGGTGTTTGCCTCATAGAATCCGTAGTCGATGTCGGCACGGAGAGTCTGAAGCGGAATAGTTCCCTCATGATAGTGCTCGGTACGAGCAATCTCCGCACCGCCAAGACGGCCGGAGCAGGAAACCTTGATACCCTTTACGCCAAGGCGCATGGTTCTGCCAATGGCAAGCTTCATTGCGCGGCGGAAGGAAACTCTCTTCTCAAGCTGAGCCGCGATGGACTCTGCAACGAGCTGAGCGTTGATATCGGGGTTCTTGATTTCGATTACGTTAACTACTACGGGGCGGCCAACCATAGCCTCGAGCTCTGCTCTGAGCTTCTCAATCTCAGCGCCGTGGAAGCCGATTACAAGACCGGGCTTTGCGCACTGAATGAAGACTCTTACACGAGCTGCGTCACGCTCAATCTCGATGCGCGGAACGCCTGCTGCCTGAAGCTTATTCTTAACGTACTCTCTGATTTTGTGGTCGGATACGATAGTGTCACCGAAATCCTTTGCGTTAACGAACCATCTGGAATCCCAATTCTTTATAACGCCCACTCTAAGACCGTGGGGATTAACCTTCTGTCCCATGTCAGCCTACCTCCTTTTCCTTTACTGTAAGTGTTACATGGCTGGTTCTCTTCATAATGTGGAACGCTCTGCCCTGTGCTCTCGGCTGAATTCTCTTGAGGGTGGGGCCGGGGCACACGAAGCATTCGGAAACATAGAGATTACCGGAATCCATGTTGAAGTTGTGCTCTGCATTTGCTACCGCGCTCTTAAGGTGCTTAATAAGATGCTCGCTGGCAATCTTGTTGGTATTCTTAAGAATAGCCATTGCCGTATCGGTATCCTTGCCTCTGATGAGGTCAAGTACGATCTTAACCTTGCGCGGAGAAATTCTCACATATTTAAGATGTGCTTTTGCTTCCATTATGGAATGCCTCCTCTCGCTTTCTATTACTTACCGTTGTTCGAGGTCTTCGAACCTGCATGTCCCTTAAAGGTGCGGGTGGGTGCGAACTCACCGAGCTTATGTCCAACCATGTCCTCGGTTACGTACACCGGCACGTGCTTTCTACCGTCGTGAACGGCGATAGTGTGGCCGATGAACTCGGGGAATACGGTGGAGGAACGCGACCAGGTCTTAAGAACCTTCTTTTCATTCTTTTCATTCATTGCACACACACGGTCGAAAAGCTTCTTTTCAACGTAGGGTGCCTTCTTTAAGCTTCTGCTCATTACTTTTCTCCTGTCAATTACTTAGCGTTTCTGCGCTTAATAATGAATTTGTTGGTTCTCGCCTTCTTGTTTCTCGTCTTGTAGCCGAGAGCAGGCTTGCCCCAAGGAGTTACAGGACCGGGTCTGCCGACGGGGGACTTACCTTCACCACCGCCGTGAGGGTGGTCACAGGGGTTCATGACGGAGCCGCGTACTGTGGGACGGATACCAAGGTGGCGGGTCTTACCTGCCTTACCGAGCTTAACCGTCTCGTGCTCGAGGTTACCAACCTGACCGATAGTAGCCTTGCAGTCAAGGCGAACGATACGAACCTCACCCGAGGGAAGTCTTACCTGTGCGGTGCCGTTCTCCTTAGCCATAAGCTGTGCGAATGCGCCTGCGGAGCGAACGAGCTGCGCGCCCTTACCGGGATAAAGCTCGACGTTGTGAATGATGGTACCAACGGGAATTGCAGAGATGGGGAGCACGTTACCGGGCTTGATGTCGGCATTTGCGCCGGACGCTACTACGTCGCCGTCGGTGAGACCAACGGGAGCGATGATGTAGCTCTTCTTGCCCTCCTCGTTCTCGATAAGAGCGATATACGAGGTTCTGTTGGGGTCGTACTCAACGCCGATAACCTTTGCGGTTTCCTCAGCGCTTCTCTTGAAATCAACAAGTCTGTACTTCTGCTTGTTGCCGCCGCCGTGGTGACGGACGGTGATTTTGCCGTAGCTGTTTCTGCCGGCATGCTTCTTCTTCTTAACGATGAGGCTCTTCTCGGGGGTGAACTTGGTTACCTCGTCGAAGGAGGGGCTCATCATATTTCTGCGCGACGGGGTTGTCGGCTTGTATTTCATTGTTGCCATTATTACTTACCTCCTCGTCAGTTCATGCTCTCGAAGAACTCGATAGGTGCGGAATCCTCAGCGAGGGTTACCACAGCCTTCTTCCATTCTCCGGTATAACCGAAGTGAACGCCGTATCTCTTCGGCTTCTTCTTCATGGTGATGGTGTTGACCTTTACAACCTTGGTCTTCTTGAACATAGCCTCTACCGCTGCCGCAATGTCAGCCTTGGTAGCGTCCTTTGCAACCTGGAAGCTGTAACGCTTGCCGGCTACGCCGTCCATGCTCTTTTCGGTGATAAGAGGTCTTACAATGATATCTGCATAAGATTTCATCTTGCATATACCTCCTCGATTTTCGCTACGGCGTCCTTTGCGACGATAAGGGTATCGCAGTTGAGAACGTCGTATACGTTGATGGTGTTCCACTGAGTGGTCTTAACGCCCTCAATGTTTGCAAAGCTCTTGATTACCTGGTCGTCAACGCCGGGAAGAACCACGAGGGTCTTCTTTGCTGCGCCTACTGCCGCGAGCATGTTGACCATGTTCTTGGTCTTGTACTCGGTAGCGGTGATAGCGTCGATTACGATCATGGTGTTGCTTTCTACTTTAGAGGAAAGCGCGCTGAACATAGCCGCTCTCTTAACTCCCTTGTTGAGGGATACGCGATAGCTGCGGGGCTTGGGGCCGAGAGCGATACCGCCGTGTACCCACTGAGGAGAACGGGTCGAACCCTGTCTTGCGTGACCGGTGCCCTTCTGCTTCCAGGGCTTTCTGCCACCGCCCGAAACCTCACTGCGAGTGAGAGTGGACTGAGTGCCCTGTCTCTGATTCATAAGATAAGCTCTTACTGCGGTGTGGAGGACTGCTTCATTCACGTCTGCGCCGAAAACCTTCTCTGAAAGGGCAATCTCGCCAACTTCCTTGCCCGCCATATCTACAACTTTAATATTAGGCATTGTGTATTCCTCCTTCCGTTATGCTTTAACCGAATCGCGAATGAAGACGATACCGCCCTTTGCTCCGGGAACCGCACCCTTCACTGCGATGAGATTTTTTTCTGCGTCAACCTTAACTGCTACGAGATTAAGGATGGTAACCTGCTCGTTACCGTACTGACCTGCCATCTTCTTGTTCTTGAAGATTCTCGCAGGGTCGATAACACCCATAGAGCCCGACTGACGGTGAACAGGGCCAACGCCGTGGGTCATTCTAAGCTTGTGGAGATTCCATCTCTTGATTGCGCCGGTGTATCCGCGACCCTTGGTAATACCTGTGATGTCGACCTTGTCGCCAGCGGCGAAGGTATCGACGGTTACTACCGAGCCTGCCTCAAGTGCCGAGCAGTCGTCGAGTCTAAACTCCTTCAGATGTCTTTTGGGTGTAATTCCGGCCTTCTCAAAGTGGCCGAGCTGCGCCTTGTTTACATTCTTCTTTTTCATGTCCTCGAATGCAAGCTGTACAGCGTTGTAACCGTCACATTCAACGGTCTTCTTCTGGGCTACCACGCAAGGACCTGCTTCAATCAGGGTTACGGGAATTACGTTGCCCTTTTCGTCGAAAATCTGAGTCATGCCCAGCTTTCTTCCGATAATGCCTTTTTTCATTTTTTCCTCCTTAGGTTATTGGTTGACAGGCTTGAATTTCCGCTT
>JAZOSP010000054.1:0-4131 GCA_045657165.1 Eubacteriales bacterium | reverse complement strand
TAACTATTTCGTGTCCTCAAAATTCAAGATTGCAGGTGCTGTTAAGACAGCTCTTGACGATATGAAGCCTGCAAAGATAGGCTACGGTGTTGGTAACGCACCGAGAATTTCCTTTAACCGCCGCTTCAGAATGAAGGACGGTTCCGTTCAGACGAATCCCGGTGTTAAAAATCCCGATATCGTAGCACCTATCGGTGAGGTTGACGAGCGCGTTAGTGTGATTCGTGTTGACCGCGAGGGCGGCGATGATATCGTATTCGTGACCTTTGGCACGCACCCCGATACCATTGGCGGCAGCGTTATTTCTGCCGATTGGCCCGGCTTTGTAAGAACTACGCTTGAGGCAACTCTTGAGAATACCAAGTGTGTATTCTTTAACGGCTTCCAGGGCGATGTAAACCACGTTAACGTAGCTCCCCTTCCCGGTGAGGAAAACGGCCTTCACAAGGACTTTGACGACGTTGACCGCGGTTACGCACACGCAAGACATATGGGCAACGCGGTTGCAGGCGCGGCTCTGCAGGTTTACGAAAAGGTTAAATACGTTGACGTTGATGAAATAAAGTTCAACACTATAACTATGAAAATTCCCTCGAACCGTCCGAGTCCTGAGGAGATTCCCATAGCGGAAAAATACAAGGCTCTTCACGAGGCGGGACGTGACGATGAGATTCCCTTTAAGGGAATGGCTCTTACAACCGCCGTCGCAAATTCTAACCGCGTATTGAGGCTCAAGGATGGTCCCGATTTCTTCGAGATTCCGCTTCACGGCGTATCGCTTGGTAAGATTGCGCTCATTGGTATCCCCGGCGAGCCATTTACCGCTATCGGTTTGGAAATTAAAGCCACCGAGGGTCCTCACGAGCTTATACTTCCCTGCGCTCTTGTTAACGGCTCGTCAGGATATTATCCCACCACTGAGGCGTATGCCGAGGGTGGCTACGAGACCTCAAGCTCCTCTTATAAGAGTGGCGTTGCCGAAATAATTGTTGACGAGGCAAGACGCCTCTTAAAAACTCTTTAATAACAGAAGGAAAACCCATGAACACATTAAAAGCAGGCTTTTCACGTGTAGAAATCAATCCCCCTATGGGCATTGATATCGCAGGATATTTTATTGAGCGTCACGCCGAGAGAATACTCGACAATCTTTACACCTGTGCGTTAGCGCTTTCCGTTGCCGACGGCACAACCTCAGTTATGATAACACTTGACTCGCTTTACGTTCAGCTCAACGGATGCGACGTTATAAGAGATTATCTTTCTGAGCGTTTTTCTCTTCCTCGCAACGCTTTCTTTATCGGTAGCTCTCACTCGCATACGGCTCCGACCTTCCAGCACAACCACGAAAAGGAGCTTATACGTGATTATTTCCGCAACACCATGCTCAAAATCGGCGACGCCGTCGCATTTGCTCTTGCGGATATGAAACCCGCTAAAATGGGATACGGCATTGGTACGGCGCCGAGGATTTCCTTTGGTCGCCGTTACAGAATGAAGGACGGCTCGGTAAGAACTAATCCCGGCGTTCTTAACCCCGATATAGTTGAATCTATAGGCGAGGTTGACGAGCGCGTAAGCGTTGTCAGGTTTGACCGCGAGGGTGCTGATGATATCGTGCTTATAAACTTCGGCACGCACCCCGATACCGTTGGCGGCAACGTTATATCTGCCGACTGGCCCGGCTTTGTAAGAACCACTATGGAAGCTGCAGTAGGCAATGTAAAGTGCCTTGTATTTAATGGCGCAGAAGGCGACGTAAACCACGTGAACGTTATGCCCCGCGGCGGCGAAAGAAACGGTCTTACGAGAGACTTCGACGACGTTGACAGGGGCTACTCTCACGCAAAGCATATGGGCAACGTAATTGCGGGCGCAGCACTTCAGGTATATGAAAAGCTCGTCTATTCCGACGTTGATAAAATCAGCTATTCTGAAAAGGTTGCAAAATTACCCGCAAACACCCCATCGCCCGACGAAATTCCTCTTGCGCTTGAGTATCAGAAGCTCTACGAGGAAGGTCGCACCGACGAAATTCCCTTCACCGGTATGGGACTTACTACGGCGCTTGCAAACGCGAGAAGAATTTTAAAGCTCAAGGACGGTCCCGAATTTTTTGAGGTACCCCTCAGCGGTCTTGCGATTGGAAGGGTTGCATTCATCGGTATTCCCGGCGAGCCCTTCACAGCTATCGGTATGCAGCTGAAGGAATCGCGCGGTGATTTTGATATGGTAATCCCTTGCGCTCTCACAAACGGAGCTCGCGGATACTTCCCCGGCGACGATTCCTTTGCCGAGGGCGGTTACGAGACCTCAAACTCAAATTACAGAAGCGGTGTTCAGAAAAATATGGTTGACACGGGGAAAGAGCTACTCAAAATGCTATAAATAAAATGCAGGATTCGTGAGAATCCTGCATTTTATTATTTTACAAATTCATTATAAATTGCGTTAAGAGCAACAATATAATCGTTAGCATCGACACCGACGATAATGTTAAGCTCGCTTGAGCCCTGGTCTATCATTCTGATGTTAACGCTTGCATCTGCAAGGGCTGTAAAAATGCGTGCAGCAGTTCCCTTCGCTTTAACCATTCCGCGACCGACTATAGCGAGCAGCGCGAGGTTTTCCTCGACAAAGATGTTTTCGGGATTAACGTTCTTGCAAATACCCGCAAGAACGTCAGCACGCTTTTGCTGCAGAGCCTTTGTAGACACGATGACAGTCATGGTGTCGATACCCGAGGGGAAATGCTCAAAGGATACACCATTCTCCTCAAGAACCTGAAGAACACGTCTGCCGAGTCCAAGCTCTGAGTTCATCATAGCCTTCTCAATCGTAATGCTTGAGAAGCCTGTTCTGCCTGCAATACCGGTGATAACCGAGTCGCTGACCTCGTCGGTCTCCGGCACGATGAAGGTTCCGTCGTCCTCGGGACGATTAGTATTCCTGATATTAATCGGTATTTTAGAATACCTTACAGGGAAAATAGCGTCCTCGTGAAGAACGGTTGCGCCCATATAGGAAAGCTCGCGAAGCTCCTTATATGTTATCGTCTTGATATTGCGGGGATTATTGATAATTCTCGGATCTGCCATGAGGAAGCCGGAAACGTCTGTCCAGTTCTCATAGATGGTTGCCGATGCGGCTCTTGCAACGATAGATCCGGTAATATCAGAGCCTCCGCGGGAGAAGGTTTTGATCGTTCCGTTTGGCATAGAGCCGTAGAAGCCGGGAATGACGGCATAATCATACCTTGCAAGATAGTCGCGCATGACGTCGTTCGTCTTCTCGGCATTAAAGGTACCGTCCTCGTTGAAGAATATCACCTTTTTAGCGTCTATAAAACTAAAGCCAAGATATTTTGCGAGAATCATCGCGTTGACGTACTCACCTCTCGATGCGACGTAATCACGCCCTGAGCTGTGAAGCACGGAAAGACGAATCTTCTCAAACACCTCAGTAAGGTCAAGATCAATGCCGAGATCGTTAACTATGCCTATGTATCTCTCCTTGATTTCTTCAAAAACTTCGGTTATGTCTTCCTCGTCAGATGCAAGTGCATAGCACTTGTAGAGAAGGTCGGTAATCTTGTTATCGCTGCCGGAGCGCTTGCCGGGAGCGGAGGCAACTACGTATCTTCTTGTGGGGTCGCTCTTGATAATTTCAGCAACCGAACGGAAGTGTTCGGCATCGGCAAGCGAGCTACCGCCGAATTTAAGCACCTTGAGGCTCATTGATTAGAAACTCCTTAGAAAAAAGATATTACTATTATATGAGAAAAATATCGATTTGTCAAGACCAAAAATATATAAAAAAATAAAAGAAAAAGAATTTCTCGATAAAAACATAGAAAAATCACTTGACATTTCAATTTTCGTCTGCTATAATATAGAGGTCGCGTGGAGAGATGGCCGAGTTGGTCTAAGGCGCACGACTGGAAATCGTGTATACCCTAACCGGTATCATGGGTTCGAATCCCATTCTCTCCGCCACAAAAGCGAAACCGCCCAAAAGGGCGGTTTTTGCTTTTGCGATGGATAGGGTGCGGACTCGAATACACCTTGCCATAGGCAAGATATGGGTTCGCATATCCTGCTCTGCCGCGTCAAGCTCGCTTGTAAGCGGTAA
>JAZOSP010000053.1:0-24073 GCA_045657165.1 Eubacteriales bacterium | reverse complement strand
GGCGTTGATTATCACGAGGGCTTCCTTGAGGGCAAGCACGTGGTTGTTGCGCAGTGCGGAATCGGAAAGGTGTATGCCGCGACCTCGTGTGAGGCTATGATACTCCGCTACTCGCCGAGACTTATTGTGAACACGGGTGTTGCGGGCGCGCTTGCAAAGGGCCTTGTGCCCGGCGACACGGTTATTGCCGACAGACTCTGTCAGCACGATATGGACACGACTCCCGTCGGCGACCCTAAGGGGCTGATTTCCGGCACGGGCAAGATTTATTTTGACACCGACCCTCGTTCGGTGAAGATACTCACCGAGGAGGCGGCTATGCTCGGTATGAGGGCGCAGGTCGGCATTATCGGCTCGGGTGACCAATTTATCGCGAGCCGCGAGGAGCGCGATAGAATTATCCGCGAGTTTTCCGCCTCAGCCTGCGAGATGGAGGGCGGCGCTATCGCGCAGACCTGTTACCTTAACTCGACCCCGTGTGTTGTTATTCGCGCGATTTCCGACTCCGCCGACGGTGAGGCGAGCGTCGATTATCCCGCCTTCCTTGCGAGTGCTGCAAAGAAGTCGGCGGCACTCACGAAAGCGCTTGTCAGAAGATATTGAAATTTACATAGAGAAAGCCACGGCTGTTGCTGTGGCTTTTTTGTTATAACGTGATGTCCTTTTTCTCTCTTACAACCTCAAGGGCTCTTCTGCCGCAAGTCTTGCATTCGGTGATGACGGCGTAGAGCGTAGTTTCGATTAAGCGAGCCTGGTTTGAAAAGCGTTGAGTGCTGTTGTTGTAGACGTTTACTCTTTCTACGTTCTGCTCAGAGGTGATCTTGTAGCGGTAGAGCTCGCGGCGGGAAAGCAGCGACTCACACTTATCGCAGTTTTTCATATTAACGTGAAGCGGGAATATAAACGAGCCGACGACAAAGCCGAGGAAAAGTCCGATAACCGCCCCGAAAAGATAGAACGCGCCGAAAAATTCGGTAGCAATTCCAACAATGAGGGCGAAGATAAGAGCCGGGATTATCATTGCGAGAGCAAATGTAAGATATACGAGCTTGTGGGTCATAAGCCACAAAATTCGACGCACGGGTGGGGGCTCGGGTTGCTTTATCCCCTCGTTGTGAAGCTCGATGCTTCCGATAAGATATTCCTCCTTGCCCGTCTCCTCGGAGATAATGCGTGAGAGCCTTTCAATGTCCTCGCGCGAGAGCTCGCCCGTGACCACGGCGGATTTTTGATTTTTCATTAACGTTGCCATTTTAAGTGTCTTCCTTATTTTAATTTTGCAAAGCTGTGCAGTGCTGAAAATAGTATAACACATTTGTGTTCAATTGTCAACATATGTATTCAAAAAACTCTCCGTGAAATACTATAATAATAGTATAAGGAGGGGTTGGTATGTTAGACGCAGTTATTGTAGGACGTGTTATACAGGAATACAGGGAGAAAAGAGGACTGTCCCAAGAAGTTGTCAGCGGTCTTGCGGCAATCGGGCGCACGCACCTGAGCGCTATTGAGAGAGGTGTGCGCAAGCCGACGCTTGAAACGTTTTTCAGACTCGCAGAGGCAATGAATATTTTGCCGAGTGAGCTTATGAGAAAAATCGAGGCGGCGGGTGCCGTTAAATAAAGAAAAGCAGAGCGGGTGAATGTGCGGTAAGGCATTCGGCTTGCTCTGCTTTATATTTCTTGGTTAAATAGGCTGCTTCGAGGGGGCTTTTATTCTTCCTCGCCTGCTTTCCAGAACGCCTCAAGCTCCTCCTTTAGCTCCTTCGGATTGCCGATAAATCGGACGCCTGACCAAAGGTCGGGCAGGCTTTTTTTGTATAGAGGGTCGCGGAATCTGTCGTCGATAAGCACGATAACGCCCCTGTCGTCCTCGCGTCTGATAACTCTGCCCGCTGCCTGAAAGACGCGGTTCATGCCGGGGTAAAGATAGGCGTATTCCTTGCCCATCTCGTACTTGTCTTGGTAGTAGGCGGCAATTGCCTCGCGCTCGTAGGAAAGAGATGGCATACCTATACCGACGACGACAGCTCCTATAAGACTCTCGCCCGCGAGGTCAATGCCCTCAGCGTAAATTCCGCCCATAACGCAAAAGGCGATAAGATAGGAGCCGTCAGGATGGTTTAGATCGGAGAGAAATTTTTCG
The DNA here is from genome assembly GCA_045657165.1 of Eubacteriales bacterium. GTDB lineage: Bacteria > Bacillota > Clostridia > Oscillospirales > CAG-272 > UBA1740. Next base: position 21,928 of record JAZOSP010000053.1, on the reverse strand, counting down.
CGCTCAGCTACCGTCATATTCTTCTTTTGCACGAGGGTGCGAAGCTTCGGGTATTTTGCTCTAAAGGCTCTTGCGAGCGCCTCGGAGTAGGCAAACGAGGGTGAGAAAACTATATAATTTCCGCGCTTTGCCGAAACCGTCGCGGCAATCACGCGCGTTATGGCTGTGAGCGTGTCGTCGCGCTCGGAGAAGCGGGTGCTGACACTGTCAACTATTGAAACCGAGAGCTGCGAGGGGTCGAAGGGCGAGCCTGTACAGAGGGTTTCGTCGCTTCGCTCGCCGCCGAGTGTCGACTTGTAATATTCAAGCGGTGATAGGGTCGCCGAGAAAAGCACCGCGCCAAAGACGCGCGAGAGCCTATCGCGTACGACATTACCCGTGTCAAGGCAGTAAAGCTGCACGCGCAGCCTGTCGTTTTCAAAGAATACGAACATCTCATACCCCGAGTCGAATCGCGCGAGAATATCCGCAAAGTGCTTTAGTCGGTAGTAGTAGTCCTTGATGAGCGATGTGCGTGTCCGAGCCTCGTCATCGACAGCGCCGCGCGCTGCAAAAAGCTCCTCCTCGACAAGCGAGATTAACTCGTCGGTGAGGGTGTAGAGCCTCGTTGGCAGCTCGCGCGAGTGGGCGGCACCTGCGCGCACGCCCTCACCCGTGTCGCGAATTTCTTCCTTTACGTAGGGGAAAAGCGTGTCGTGAAACACCCGCGCTGCCTCAGCTGCTACGCGCGATAGACGCGAGTGCTCACCGAGTGTATCCCACTCGGCAGGAGCTCTGAGCTCTGACTCTGTGAGGGTCACCGAATACATCTCTCTTGCCCTGTCGGCAAGGTTATGCGCCTCGTCAACGAGCACGGCGTATCTGCCGCCCTCGTCAAAGAATCGGCGAATATAAACGCGCGGGTCAAAAAGATAGTTCTCGTCGCAGATGACGACGTCGCATATCTCGGCGTAGGAGAGCGATAGCTCGTAGGGGCAGACCTTGTATTCTGCCGCGACGGCGCGTATCTCGGAAAGCCGTGCGACGGGCAGTCTGAGCTTATATAGCGCGAGCGTTGCCTCGGCAAGACGGTTGTTTTTAGAGTTCTCGCAGAGGAGTCTGTCCTCGCGGCAGACGTTGCCGTGCATGCAGGCGCGCTCCTTCGCGGGAATAACGACCGCGAGAAGCTCGACTCCCTCTGAGGCAATAAGGGAAACGCAGTCGCAAGCCGCCTCGGCAACCGTCGATTTAGGGGTTAAGTAAAAGACCTTCTCGCACCGCCCGTCGCCAAGCACGCGCAGGGCGGGGTAGAGTGCCGCGACGGTTTTGCCCGTGCCGGTCGGCGCTTCGGCAAAGAGCCTTCCGCCACGCGAGAGAGTGCGGTACGCTGTGCGAATGAAGTGCTCCTGACCCTCGCGGATTTTCGGGTAGGGGAAGCGCATATTTTTCATTGACGGAAGTCTTCTTGTAACGCGGTCTACCTCGGGCGCGGCAAAGGCCGCTACCGCTGCCGTGCATTTACCGAAGAAGGAGAGAAGCTTTTTGTCTGTCAGTATCTCCTCTCGCATAGAAAACTCGCCGCTTTGAGGATTAACGTAGTGAAACCTCACGGTGACGGAAGAAAGCCCCTCCGCCACGGCGAGTGCGTGCGCCGAGATAAAGCCCTCGCCGCGCAGCCTCTCGGTTTCCTCTCTCCTCGGGTGCTCGGGAGAGGCACTAACCGCACCGAAAACGTCAATTTTTGCGACACGGGTCGTGGTGTCAAGGTTAAGATTATAGACCGTGGCGGTAAGAGTGAATTCCTGCCCCATAGCCGAAAAATCAAGTGAGAGCGGCAGCTTTTCCGCCCTGCCTGCAATAAGGGCGGCGACTGTGTCGGAAATTTTCCCCGAGGGCTCGTCAGAATCGTGAGGGAGTGCTCTGGCAATACCGCGTCTTGCTATGCTGACAAGCTCAGTGTGGGATATGAATATTCGCTTTTTCTCGCTGTCGTAGCGCACGCCGTCACCCCCTTAAAATATACTGAATAAATTGTAGCACAAAGCGTGGAAAATGTCAAGGCAGCCCGCGGTGAAAATGCCGCGGGCTGCCCCTCTTGGAGCGAGGATTAATTCGAGTCCTTGGGCGCGAAGGCGGCACCGCCTGCGTCTTTGAGGAACGCCTCGAGGATTCTCGTTTTCGTCTCGAGCCACGCGGTTCGCGAGTAGCGCGCAAAGACGTAGCCTGCCTTGTAGCCGCGGAAGCCTGCGAGGGGGAGAGCCGCGAGCTTGAATATGCCGTCGAGGACCGCCGATGCTGTGAGCCCCTCCTTTGCCGTGAGGGCGAGGGAGACCGTGAAGAGCATACAGAGGCTTGAGGGCAAAAGTCTGAGGGCGAGCCTTTGGAGCCTTGCACGCTCGGGGTTCTTAAGCTCCGAGGGCGATGACGGCGCACCGCCGGAGAGCAAGACCGCAGGGGAAAGCTCGCCGACTCGCTCGCGCGCCGCACGTCTTAAGATGATTTTCGCCGCACGGGGGTATTTCTTTCCCGAGAGATACGCTTCAAGGTCGCCCTCGGTGAGACCGCCCGAGGCTAGAATACATCGACGTCTGAACTCAAGCTCCTCTTTCGCGTAGCGCGTGCAGAACTCGCGCAGGTCGGGGATTGCCTCGGGCTTGATTTTGCCTCTTACGCTGTCGTAGTGCGATAACGACGCCTTGTACTGCTCGGTGTCCTCGCCGAGCCTCTCGCCCGCGTCCTCAAGTGAAAAATACATAAGGTAGGTCGCGACGAGCATTACGGCGAGGGTAGAGGTGTACTTAACCGTGCCAAACGAGGCGAAGGTGACGTCAGTGAAGATGACGACCGCAGCGAGTATCACCGTCAGTGCGGCGACTATCTTACTGCCGCTTGCCGCGATGAGCGCATAGGTGCGCCGTGTGGGCGCTAAGAGTAGAGGGTCGGTGCCCGTGCCGCGATTACTCGTCATTTTCACATCTCCTTGTTATCTTGAAAATCACAGCGCCGAGAATATTTCCGACGGCGCCCGTAAAGGATATGACCGTCATCTCGTCGGCTATCTCGCGAAGGAAGAGGAAGGCAAAGAAGATGAGCGACCACATAACGTAGCTTGCTGCCGAGCGCAAAAGACGGGTGAGAAGCTTCATAAGCGGCATAGCTGATAACGCTATAAGGAGTGCTGCGCCGCCTGAGATGAGAGCGCCCGCGCCGCGCGTACGCCACAGCGGAAAGTAATAGAGCGTGCATGCGAGTGGCGGCAGAATACAGAGTGAAAGCGCGAGGATATGTAAAGCGAGCTTTACAAAAGTATGGTTATTTTGTGCTTTCATCGCAGAGCTTCAGCTCCTCTCTCATTGCTCCTATTTTCTCACCAATCTCATCCTTTTTGTACTGCGGCAGGGCTGTTGCCATAAAGATATCGTAGAGCATTTCGACCTGCGAGAGCATAATGGTGCGAAGTGCCTTGCGCTCAGATGACTCACCGCTCTTTGTCTCAAGCTCCCCCTCAATGTGTCTAAGAGTATCGGAAAGAGAGCTTAAGGAGCTCTCTATAGTCCCGACTGTCTTAAAAATTTCGAGCGATTTTTCTGTAAGCGGCTCAATGCTCTCGTCGGTTTTTCTGCCGATTTCCCCGAGGGCTGTGCTAAGTCCTGTGAGCGTGTCTCGGAGCGAGGGCAGGAGCCCTTTTTTATAAAAGTAGGCTACTGCGAGCGTGCCGATAAAGGCGAGCGCCGAAAAGATTTCGCCTGCGTGAGCGCTTACCGCCTCAAAGAGGACCTCAAAGGGGTTCTCGGTCGGCTCTTCTGCGCCCTCGTTTCCCAAGGTGTCGGTTGCGCCTGCGTCGGTAGGGTTGCTTTCTCCCGAGGCGTAGGTCGCCTCGCTCGCTTCTGCGGCGGTGGGTGCGCTCTCGCTCGCAAATGCGGGCAGGGAGAGGGTGAGGAGTGCTGCCGCAAGGCAGAGCGCGGCGGGTATTTTCTTTGTAAATTTCATTTAGTTTCCTTTCCCTACGGCTTAAAGGAGAAGCTTGCCGTAGATTTTTTCTTTGATTTTTTCGACCTCGGCAAGAACCTCGCGGATTTTTGCCTCGAGGATTCTTGCGCGCTTCGATACGGCTCTTACGTACTCATCGTCGAGCGGCTTCGGATAAACCGTCCTGCCGTCGTAAACGAAGCGCGGGAGAGCCCATCTTTTTGATTTGGTGATAAGCTCCGGGGCGATTTCACCCTCGCAAAGGTCGGCGAGGGGCACGACGGCTCTGCCATCCTTTACCTCGTAGCATTTGTCGCCGACGCTGAGGTAGCCCGAAGCCTCGCCCGAGAACATAAGTGTCAGATTTCCCGGGGTGCGCTGGTAGAGCGCGAGCTCCCCTTCATCGCTTTCGTAAAGGTTGATTATAAATTTAGACATTTTAGATTTCCTCCTGTACCGAAGCGCCGAGCCTTGTCAGGGCTTCCTTGATTTTTGCTATGGTGACGGCGAGCGATTCGCCGCCTACGTTGAGTCTTGAGGCAAACGAGCCGTCGGCGATGTCGGTAAAGAGCATTGCGAGCGTGTGATCGCGCTCAAGACCCGTGGGAATTGCGCCCGCGAGTGAATCCTCACCGAGTGCTGTGATGTCGTCAACAAGGTCGTTCATGCGCGAGTTGACGAAGAGGGGCAAAAGGTCAAACGCCTGCTTCAGTTTTTCGGCTGAGTAGCCGCTGCCGCCAAAGGCGGTCGGGGCGGTGGGTCTTGTCGGGAGCGAGGCGACCTTGTATTCGTCAAGCTCTGAGGAATAGACTTTTTTCGTTTTCATTTATATGAGAGTCCTTTCTTTAGATATAAGATAGGTGCCGCTGCGGTCATTTTTGCCGCATGGCGGCACCCGTGTGTTGTTTTTTCTGTGCTTTTTACTCGTTGCCGAGCACTCCGCCTGTCCTGTAGCCGTAGGAGAGCGATAAGAGGGCGAATGGCGAGCGGAACGCCCCTGAGGCTATCGTAATGCTGCGGCGCGCCCAGCTGCCGACGCCTTCAGCCGGAGTGAGGGTTACCGTTTTGATTGCGGTAAGAGAGAGGCAAGAGAAGTCAAGCGAGGAAAAGTCGAGCGCGCCTATCGGCACAAGCGATTCGCCCGTCGGCTCGCCGTCGGTCATCGCCCCGTAGGATATTACGCTTGCTGCCGGCGAGGAAGCTCTTAAGGCGGTGCTGCCGCGCACGAGGCATTTTTTGAGACCTGCCTCGCCACAGTCGTCGGGTGCAGTTGTGAGCGAGCACTCGATTCTGTGACCTGCGAAGTCGTAGAAGTCCGGGTGAATCACTCCGCCCATCGTGCGCTCGTACTCGGCGGCGTCGAAGCCACCCGAGAGCCTTATCCTGTCGGGCGGAGTGCCGCGCTTGTCGTTGTTAAAGACAAATACGTCACCGTTTTCCGTACCAAAGTAGAGTCGGTCGTCAACCGACACCGCCGCGGCAGCGGGGTGAAATGTACCGCCCGTGTACTCCTCGGTCGGTATTACCGCAACTCGATTGCCTGCCTCCTTGACGTAGTAAACGGTTTTCCCGTCATCGCCAGCCACGCTGATAACCGTGCCGCCTGCTACCTCTCCGACTCTGTCGGATATGACGTATCCCACGGGTGCTTCCTCGGCGTAAACGTAGACCCGTGTCGCGTTTTCGTGACTTCCAATGCCCGACAGCGGATACCACCTGTAGACCTTCTCGCCGCCCTCGCTGTAGCTGTCGCGCGAGTCGGCAAGGAAGACTCTGCCGCGGCAGGACAGAAAGAGGTAGCCGCGCCACACCACCGCAAAGGTGGGGCCCTCGCCGCGCGAGAGAAGCTGTGGGTTTATCGCCTCCGAAAGGCAGACCATTCGGCGAAAGCCGCCCGAGCTGCCGCCCTCGAGGGCAGATAGCCCACTCTGGCAGAGAAAGACGGGGCGGTCTACGAAGACCGTGGAGAGCAACACGCCTCCTGCGCCCTTATGCGAATAGGATAGCTCGTAGCGGTTACCGAGCAGCGGGTCGCCCGATTCACGCGGAGCGTAGTAAAATATGCTGCCCGTGCCGTCGTCGCCTGACTTGAAAACTATGAGCGAGTCGCGCGATGAGCACATCGAGCTTACGGGATGACTGCCGACTCCCACGTGGAAGAAGTCGTACGAGCCGAAGTAGTGTGGCGAGCTTTTTCCTTCTTTGTCTATTGAGGAATAAAATACCACGTTCGGAAGCGAGGGGTTGCCGGAGAGAAAGATTCTGCCGTCAAAGACCTCGGCAACCGTGCAGCCTAAAATTGCCTCCTGCGGCTTGATTTTCTTGCCGTAGAGGGCGACGAGGTCGGCGCCTCGCTCACCTTGCTCACCGCTTTCTACGAGTATGCAGCCGTAGATTCTGACGCACCTGCCCTCAAGGTCTGATTTGTAGTCAAATTCCACAATAACCTCCGATGAGTTGGAGGATTCGGCAAAGGTCACCTCTCTTTCGTCAACGTAGACGGAAATAGCCTTGAATCCCGACCCGTGCGTCGCAAACGCAGCCGTTACCGTCGTGTATGTGGCGTTGTACTCCATGGTTTTATTGCCCACGACACCGTAACCGGATATCGCCGTGAACTGTGCAGAGTCGCCCTCGTAGGCAACGCCCGTGAGCGCCGAGCAGCCGCCAAAGGCTGCCGTGCCTATCGAGGAAAGCCCTATACCGAGCCTGATATAGTTAAGCGCCGAGCAGCCGTAAAAGGCGTACTTGCCGAGCGATTCAAGACTCGATGGGGTTATAACTCTCAGTAGCGAGGCGGCGTTTCGGGCGGCGTTGTCACCGATTTTTCTTACGCCCTCGGCAATAATAAGCTCGCTTATATACGGCGCATCCTCGAGTGCGTATGGCAGAATTTCGGTCACGGCGTAGCGCACACCGCCTATGTATTTGTAAGCAGGAACGTAGACCTTGCCCGTTGCCGCCCTGTTAATGCCCGAGACGGCACACTCGCGTGAGGAGTAGCTCGTTATGGAGTAAAGCAGGTGAGGCGAGCCGTAGGTAAACTGCTCAGCGGAGTCAACGTCGTACTCCTCATACGCTAAGTTCGTGAGAAGGTTGCGCTCCTCGTACGGCTCGCCTCCACGGTAGGTCGTCGGAACATATGCCGCGGCGGTGATTTTCTCCGAATCGCCGTCGGGGGAGAGCTCGATGATTTTCTTACCGTCGAGAACGTAAAGGCACTCGCCGAAGGTAAATGAGCTTGAGGGGGCGTCTGCAAGGGTGGTTACGCTCTCGTATGGCCCCTCGCGATTTACGGGGATTCTGCCGAGGCTTGTGCCTGCGTGCGATAGGATATACTCCTCCCCCGTGCCGAGCTTTTGACGATAAAGCCCGTTGATTTTCGCGCCGCATGAGGTGATCTTTCGAAAGCCCGGAACGGTTTCGATTCCGACCCCGCCGCCCTCGTAATCCACGTACATGTTCGTAAGAGAGGAAAGCGTACCCGCACCGCCCCTCATACGGACGCCTCGTGCGTCCTCGTAAATTCGGGTGTAGGTGGAGCCCCGTGTCAAAATTTTCTTGGATTTTGCCATCACGCCCACCTGCTTTGGCAGCTATAAGCCTCGACGGGTCTTATGCCGCCATCCTTCGGAATTTTTCCGAGAAGCTCGGTGTAAAGCGCGCGGCAGCTCTCGGACAGCTCCGCGTCCTCGCCTGCGAGAAGATATGCCGCGACAAGAGGTGCTACGAGCACCGATAGCTCGGGGGGCAAATCGAGCACCTCGTCGTCAGAAAGAAGCTCGCCCTCGGGGCGGGCGAGGTAGCTTATATAAACCTCGCCCGTGTAGTCCTCGGGCAAAAAGAGCCTTGTTCCGACAATTCTCGCCTTTCTGATTATCCCACCGCACGAGTCTGTTGGCGGATCGGCGTGCGAGAGATAGTCGCCTATCAGCTCGGTAAGAGAATAACTGCGCTCGCCCGAGCCGTCGGGCAAATCCGACTCCTTATTGCTTCTTGGCGTTGGATAATCGGAGAGGTTGAAGACCGCAAAGGCGTACTCGCCGAAGAAGTCTATCGCGCCCTTGCCGGCTATCACACCGCGATAGCATTCACCCGCCGTGTCAAACTCGTATTTTCTCTCCCCGTCGCTACCCCTCACGGCAAAGCCGCCCTTGCCCGACACCTCAAATGAATAGGCGCCTCCCGTGATGGTGAAGCTGTCAATTAAGCCGGGTGTGTGATGAAAAATCTTCACACGGGTGATGGGCTTCGTGCCTACGGCAAGGATTTTTGCCCGTCTTTTCAAGCCCGCATCGCGGAAGACCGTATAAAGAGCGCGGCGCACCGAGCCGAGGGCGCGAGAGTCGGCGCTGGGGCGGGGCAGCCCTGCGAGCGCCGCAGCCTCGGATAAAACGTCTCGTACCGTCATAGGTGCTCCTTATGCCATGAAGCTGTAGTTGTCGCTTATGTTCTCGTAGCTGTCCTCGGCGTAGAGCATGTGCTTGTAGGTGCCGAAGCCGACGCCGAAGCGACATCTGCCGTTCCAGACGTAGTTGCCGGTGTGGTGGTCAACCCAGTTGGTCACGGTGAGGGGTATGCGGTTGAAGAACATATTTCCGCCGAGATTCCTGTTTGCCTCGGAGGACATCATGATGAACGCAGGGGCGTTCGCTTGCCACTGAGGAAGAACTATAACGTTCCATCTGCCGTACTGAAGGTTGATGTCGTTCGTGCTTGAGTTGACCTTGCCCTCGGTGCAGCAGAGCCTTTTGATAAGAGCCTCTGCCTTCGGCTGGTTCGAGGGAATTATAAGAGTGTCCGGCACGTAGCCCATAACCTCGCCGTTGTCGTCGCGCGCGCCTCTTAAGTGAGCCGCGAGATAGTCGATTCTCTCCTCAAGCAGCTCAATGTCATAGACTCTGTTATCATAGCCGCCGGTCTGGAAGATGTTTCCCGAGAAGTTGTTCGAAAATACGCCGGGAACCTTGGAGCCCCAAGTGTGCTTGTTATGAAAGACGGGCTTGCCGTCGGGCGTGGTGAGGTCAAGGGTGCTTCCGAGATAGTCGTAGCTCTCGTTCATTCCCTTGGTAAGCGCCGCGGCGCAAATAGCGTTCATGGTTCTGTAGTAGGCTCGCGTGAAGTTTTCGATTCTGCGCTTCGCCGAGACGGCAATGCCGTACTCCGAGTCCTCCATCATCTCTGCCGAGATAACGAACTCCTTCATAAACTGAATGTGCTCGATAAACTTTGAAGTCATCTTGGTTATGGTGTCCTGCTCTGCGGCAGCGCCCTCCTCTGCGGCGCGGAAGAGGTTGAACTCGGTCTCTGAGATTATCGTCTCGCCGAAGTGGGTGCTGTTTTCAACGTTGAATATGGTGTTGAAGAGCATGTTGCGCTTCAGATTGACGTTGTGCTCGTTTTCAATTATCATTTTAATCGGTGCCTCAAGGCTTGCCGCCATGGGAATAAGGCCCGTTGCTTTGGTGTAAACTATCATTTTTTATCCTTTCTTTTTTTGAGTTTTGTGTTTTAAGTCTTCGTTACTTTTTTATAAAGCGCTTGCAGCTCTTGGTCGCAAAGGTTTGGGAAAATCTCCCGCGCCAGCTTCAGCTCGCGCCTTGACATAGCTCCCGTGGGGGGCTTTGCCGTGCTGTGAGTCACGGGGGCAAGGTGCGAGCGCGGGTCGGGATACCTCGGCTGCCTCGGACGTGTCGCAAGGAACGCCTCTCTTGGCGTAAGCCCGAGGTCGCGCAGTGCTCCGTAGCGTGTGGATGAGGAGAGGTCGGCTATCGACGCGACCGAGGAAAGCTCGGGAAACTCGTCTCTTAGCTCTCTAAGGTCGCCGTCAAGGAGTGAGAGCTCCTCCGACTCGTCGTTTGTCTCGCCGTCACCGCAAATCGTAGGGGGCGTGTCGCAAATTTCACCCTCACCTGCCGTGTCATCAACCTCGGCGGCAGGCTCTGCCTCGACCGCCTCGGTCGGTTTTTCGCCCTCCTCGGGCGTTGTGTTAAGATGTTTTTCTTCCATTTTTTATCCTTTCTTTTTGTTGGTCAGCTGCCCTCCACGATAGAGCGGAAATATTCTACGTTCTCACGTGCATAAGGGTAGTGCGCGCGCTCCTGGCACTGCCAATAGCGCAGCAGCGTTACTGGGCTTTCTTTGTCTCCGAGCGTGCCCGACTCGAGATTTGCAAGATTTCTCTCCCAGAGAAGCTCGCGTGAGTATTCGCTGCCCGAATTGAGGTCAACCGTAAAGAGGTAGTCGTCGGCAAAGTAAAGCTCATCGCCATCTCCCTCGATAAAGTCGTGGCGGTTGAACTCGGCAAGATGTATTCTGCCGTACGGGTCGCGGTAGGCGAGCGAGCGGGGCAGGTCGGCAAAGGCGAGGTAATGCTCAAATACGAGGCGGTAAAGGCGCGAGTACGCCTGGTGCTTCATGCGCCGCTTGGACTCGAGTCTGCCCGCCGCCTGCGATATGCGAAGCGCTCGTGCGTAGCCCGACTCGTTTTTTGCCTCTATCCCTTGGTGCGCGTCGGATATGCCTATAATGCGCCTTGCGTGCTCGTAGAGGCGGTCTGCCTCCTCGATATCCTGCGAGACGTCAGGGGTCGTGTCGACCTTTCCGTAGCGGTCGAGGCTGTCGCCGGGCTTCATTCTTATAACCTCGCCGAACACCGAGCCCGACGGGGTAACCGAGGCGTCCTCGGGAATTACGGGGGTTACGCCTGCGCGAATGAGCTTTTTGAGTATTCGCGTTTCAATCTTGTTTATTGCCTGCTGCTCGGGTCGAATTATAGCACAGTCCGACTGACCGAGGAGCGAGGGCTCGGCACTCGTGTTCTTGCGAATCACGATTGGGAAGCTATGCGGCGCGTAATAAGGAACGCTCGCCTCGCCAACGTTTTCCAAGAGCATAAGTGCTTCTTGCGGCTCTGGACTTTGGCAGCCACAGGGCGAGTAGCCGCCGCAGCTTTTGCACACGTAGGTGCGACGTCTGTAATAGCAGGGAATATCCGATAGGCAGACCTCGCCCGAGAATACCGTTCTTCCGACCTCGCCGCGCTCGTCGCGGTAAAAGCCGACGATGACCCTTACGGTGTCGTTCTCGGGCGACTCCCCGCCGTAGGAATACTCACATTCAAGCCTCGAGGCGTCGCTCTCCGTGATACCGTAGCGGCGCATAAGCTCGCCGCGGGTGGCTGTAAGCTCGAGGAAGCAGTATTCCATATCCTCGATTTCATAAACGCCCGGCTGTGGGACGAGTGCGGTAGGCGAGAGGCAGAGCACGCGTACGTCGCCGTCGCCTCCGCTGCGCGTCGAGTCCCACTCAACGTACCACACGCTGCCGCCGTAAACGTAGGTGTAGCGTTCATCGCGGTCGTTTAAGTCCTCAAAGGGAAGCTTATCTCGCAGAGCGCCACAGAGCCGTTCTATCGAACGCGCGTTTCTGTCGCGCACCTCGCTGTAGCAGGCGGCGTCAACCTTGCAAAGCGGCACGTCGGGCGAAAATTCGCTCTCGATAATCTCGTAGGTTATGTTCCTTACCGTGCCGGCGCGCTCTGATGAGCCGTCTATCTCGTCAGAGCCGAGATATTGGCGCATGTGACGGGTGAGTAGAGAAAGCTCCTCCTCTCGCGCCACTCTCGCCTGCTCGTAGAGCGTGCGCAAAAGCTCGGTGCGCTCTTTTTCTTTCATATTAAGTACTGTCAATTTGGTTCTCCGTATTTCTTTTTGAGATATTCACGACCGCGTGCGTCTGCTCCCGCGTAGTCCTCCCACATATCCGCGCTCCAGCGTATTTGAGTGCGTTGGGGCGGCGCGGGCGAGCTCTCGTATATGGCAAAGCCGCGAAGCGCGTCGGGTGCATGGGTTATTCTGTGGGGCTCAGTCGAGCAGTCCGAGGGGCGCGAGCGGTCAACCGTCAGGGCGGGAAGACACTCGCAAAGCTCGTGGCAGGTTCTGAAGATTTGAAGCCGCGGACCCCCACCCGTGTTGCGTAAAAGCTCCTTCACGGCAAGCCAGCCGCACTCGCGGTCGTTAGAGGTGCGGGTAAAATTAAGCCCAAACTCGGAAAAAAGCGTAGCACGGCTTCGCCCGCTTTCCTGACTGCGGCTCCAAAGGTCGGGAGGAGCAAGCGTTGCGTAGATTTCTTCGCTCCGAGGCGTGCGCTCGAGCACCGAGGCGGCAGCGGTGCTTATCGGCAGATTCGACTCGCAAAACTCACGGTAAACGTACACGCGCCCGTCGGGCGAGAGGGCAATCCAAAGGCAGGCAAGCCTGTCAAGACCGTAGTCGATAGTGCGGTATTTGCGCCACCCGTGCGGAATTTCAAAGGGCTCGACGATATGTATTCTTGGGTCAAACTCCGAAAAATACTGACCCTCAAAGACGTCCCAATCGCCAAAGAGAAGCGCTCGCCTCTCCCTCTCGGGCAGCGCGTGCAGCCTCTCGGCGTAGCCTGGGTCGCCCTCGGCTAAGAATTTGTTGTCGGAAAGATGTGAGGGTATGAAGATTCGCGACATTCCGTCGAGTCCTTGAAACCTCTCGCCAGCGGGGGCTGTATCAACGAAGCGCGCCTTGACCCAGGAGTGCCCAACGCCGCCGGGGTTAGTGGTTGACTTTATCTGCTTTGGGTAGGGGCTTGTGCCGCGCACTCTCGATATGAGATAAAGGTACTGACTCTCGGTGAAATGCGTTAGCTCGTCAAAGCGGATAACGTCGTACTCGGCACTCTGGTACTGATAAACGTCTGCCTCTGCCGCGCAGTAGCCGAAATCTATCAGCGAGCCGTTTTTGAATTTGCCGACGTGCGAGCCGCCGTTATAGCTGTATATCTCACGCGGATAAATGGCAAGCGTCGTGCGTATCAGAGATTTTTCAAGCTCAGAGTAGGTGCGCCGCAAAATCAGCTGGCGCGAGGCGGGATAGCGGAGCGCAAAGGTGAGCGCGTCAAGCACCTGCCCGTAGGACTTTCCGCCTCCCGCCGCACCGCCGAAGAGCACCTCGGACTCATTGGCGTCCATAAAGGCCTTTTGCTTTTTCGTTGCAGTGAGGTGAAGCTTCATTCAACCACCTCGAGCTTAATTTCAAGCTCGCCGCCGCCATCCTCTTCGGCTTCGTCGGCGACGAGAAATTTAACAAGTGACGGGTCAAACCGACGGCAAAGCGCTCTGTCTATTAGATAATCTCTTCTGATTTCGCTGCATTCTCGGTATGACGCGTCAAACTCGCGGTGCGACCTGAAGCTCTCAAGCTCCGCGACGGTCGCCCCGACACTCCTTGCAAATTTCTCAAGGCTGGGTGCTCCACCTACCTCGTCAAAGCCTACGAAAAAGGCGTACATTTCACGCGGTAGCTCGCGTCTGTATTTGAATTTTTTCATTAATTTTCCCACGGCACGAGCGAGTCAAACGGAACGCCGTGCCGAACTCGGTAGTTCCTTTCCCACTCGTCCGCATACCTTTCAAAGCTTTCCTTTACGTCCTCGCCGCCAATGCCTCGCCAGCCTCTCGCGGCGTTATAGGCAATAAAGCCGTCCGCCGAGGAAAGATAGCCGCACCTCACGAAGTGCTCGGCAATTTTCAGACTGAGAGCGGTATCGTTGCTCTTCACGTAAATACCCGAGTAATCTACCGTAAACTCGGATAGAAGCGCTGAAAATTTTGACGGTACATGACGTTCCCTCGATATTTTATTGTGAGCGTGCCAATGTCTTATAAGGTAGATTTCACCGTCAAAGACGATAAGAAACTCACTCTCGACAAGCATACAAAGCACTCCGATATCAAGTCCTGCTAAGCGGAGCACTCCTTGTGGGGAATCGACAAAGCCGTCGTCATCGGCGTGTAATATAAGATAAACGTACGCCAGCCGTGCCTCCTGCGGTAACGAAATAAAGCGGTCACACTCCATGATGGACCTTGTAAACATTCTTTTTTCTGCCATAAGCTCTCCTTTCGTCAAAGCTGTCACGCTAACCGGTATCGCGCCATCCGCTCTGACACCACTATTATAGCGCACTTTTTCCGAAAAGTAAGTATGATACCCCTCCAAAAATAAGCGTAGTAAGTGACAGTTTTCTTGTGCATGTTGCATAATAAGTGACAAACAAGCGCAAAAAAACTCTCCTTGCAGAGATTGCCGCCTCCAAATGGGTGCCTTACGGAAGGAGAGGGAAGGATTATAGGATAGGAGAGGATAGTTAATGATAGGATAGTTAAGGATAAGATAAAACAAGTTAAGTAAGAAAAAATAAAGAATAAAAAAGAAGAATAATAAAAATAAAAATGTATTACTTACTTACCGCGCACGCGCGCGAGGCGTGTAACGCAAGGCTCCTTAGGAAGGGAGACATAAAAAAGAGCAGACGAAGGCTCACTGCTGGTAAAACAGTAATTCGCATTTTTCTTGGAACAGGCATGATTTCGGTCATGCCTGTTCTGCTTTTGTCAGTACATCCACGGGAATAAAGCCGATGAGGTCGTAGGAGATATGAATCTTCTGCTTTCTCTTACCGCAGGACTTGTCGGGCGCTTCTACATAAACTGCCTTCACAAGCTCTCTGAGTGCGTAAGGGGTAAGCTCCGTAAGTTCGCTGTTTCTCTTTACCCTCTGGATAAACTGTTCTAAATTCTCTGCCTGTCGTTCCTGTTCTTCAATAACCTGTTGCAGACTTATGACCTCAGCCTTGAGGTCTTTTTGTTCTTGTGTATAGCTCTTGTTCATCATGGTAAAGCGTTCATCGTCAATCTTTCCCGATACATTGTCCTCATAGGAACGAATGAACAGGCGGTCAAGTTCACCGATTCGCTTCTCTGCCTGTGCCAAACGCTTCTTATGTATCCGAAGCTGTATCCGAAGCGTTTCCTCACTCTGTACACGGAGCTTTTCTTACATTTCAGAACGGAAGTATGCCTCGTAGCGAGTTACCACCGATATGACCTCTTGAATGTGTTTCCAGGCCTCTTGTTCAAGTACAACGGCACGGATATAATGACCGCTGCACTTGTCCTTGTTCACACGATGGGTAGAACAGATAAAGAAGTCCTGCCACTTTTCAAAGTAGTTGGTGGTAGAGTAATAGAGCTTCCGTCCGTTTCGCTTTTGGGCAGACAAGGCGGCGGTTGCCGCCGATTTCCATTTAAGGAAATGGCACTTGCTATTATGGGGAAACGAAGAATAGCAAGCACAGCAAGTGTATGTACACTCTGCGATTTTTGCAATAATCAGCTTTGCCGATTTTGCGAAAAATTTACCTTTTCCGTTTTGCCTGCTAAGCACCGATGGTCTTAGCAAGCAATGCACGGCGGTACCCACTTGTGCGTATTTGTTGGGAAACATCCCAAACCCTTTAACAATTTCAAAGAAATTGGCTACGCACCGATGGTGCTGTAGAAGTGCAGATGTGTTAGTTGCACTTGTAAACAGCCTGCTCAAGTTCTTCTTCCGTAACTACATTCTCTCCTTCGTTTATAGCCTTTGTATAAGGATTATATCGAATGCCGCCACAAGGATTGCGTTTCGGAGGATATTCTCCATCGTGGTAGTAATAAGAATATTGGACAAAGATGCTTCCGTCTTCGAGTTTATACATGCCTCTAAAGTATTCATCACTGCCAATCTCTTTTGAAATGCCTGTGCTAAGATCAAGATATTTCAAAGCATAATATTCGCTTCTGTCCGTCAAGGAATCGATGCTTTTTTCCTCAATAAAAAACAAACAGTTATTAGCATACATACAAAGCTGTGGGTCTAAGTAATACCCCACCGACATATAGGAACTTACACTAATATCCCAGTCTCCTACAGGAACTTCATACAGAATTGTGCGTTCATCATCTTCCGTTGTGTATATGTAGGTATATATCTTATCATCGCTATTAGCAAAAGACTCTCCGTCGTAGAAAAGGTATTCTATTCCATCAACGATTAAGGACAAAGTTTCTCTTTCGGATTTTTTAGCATCAGCAAACTCATCTTGCATATGAGGAACTACTATTTCACGATATTTCTCCACATCCTCGTCCGAGATATATCCGCTATTGATTTTATCAAAGGCAAATTCATATTCTTCGTTTTCGATATGTTCCTCGATCTGCTCCAAAGTAACCTTTTCCATGTGGCTGTTGTATATCGCACATGCAGCAATGATAGCAAGCACTATGACCACTACAGTAATAATCATCGCTGTGACAGCTTTCTTGTTTTTTAAGAACGTCTTAATTGCTTTAGTCGGTTCTTGCGTTATCCCACTACCTGCAACAATGTTTGATTCTTTTGGCGTAATTTCTTTGCTGGGTTTTGGTTGTGTGGATATGGGATGTCCACAATGAACACATTCATTGGCTTGGTCGGATATTTCTTTTCCACATTCCGGACATTTTATAAGTGCCATCTCTTATAACTCCTTTTTGATAATGTGATCCTCATACCACATTTCTGCGTCGGCAGGCATGGCGTAAAGAACTTTTAACTTCTCATCGTATACTTGAAAAACATCCAACGCATTATGATTATCGTCGAATACTTCCATATAGCAACTCGCCATCTCGATGCCATTTCGCTCCCTTAGATTGATATCAATATCTTTTGTAATATAGAAAATTGTTTTCCCCTTGTACTGGAAATTTTTCATACTGTTCATTTCTCTTCTCCTATACTTGTTCTGTTGATTATTTACCAAAACTGCAATATTGTTATTTTTGGCAATCAAGAGAGCAGCCAGTCCGCAATATCAACAATCCTTACGCCCTCGTACTGATACTCGTCGTGTCGAGTGCGGGCAATCACCATTTTGGGATAAGCATCCTTGATTTGAAGCAAGGGGGAAACCTCACGTTCAAAAGTCTTGTCATCGCTGATATTGTCAGATACCTGTATATAAATCTTCTCGTTGCGCTTGATGGCAACAAAGTCGATTTCTTTCTTGTAGAGCACACCGACATAGACCTCATATCCTCTGCGGAGCAGCTCTATCGCAACCACATTTTCAAGGATTCTGCCATAGTCCATATTTTTCGTGCCGAGCTTGGCATAACGGAAAGTATGGTCGCTCAGATAATACTTGTCGTTGCTGGAAAGATACTTTTTACCTTTAATGTCGTATCTGCGGACTTTATAAAAGGCAAAGGCGTTGCACAAATACTGAATATAGGAGCTGATGGTAACGTGGTTGACCTTTTCCTTTAAGCCGCTGAAAGTATTTGTGATATTTCGTGCCGAGGTCAGATTTGAGATATTGTCCATAAGGAAATCCACAAGTCTATCCATCAACTGCATATTGCGGATTTTATATTTCTTGCGAATATCACGGACAATCAAGGTGTTGAAAACATCGGCGATGTAATCATACTTGGCTTCTTGATCTTTATAGAGATAGGAGCCAGCCATGCCGCCCTCAATCATATACTTATCAACGGCAGCATATTTGTCTCTATAATCAAAATACTGCATATATTCGCTGAACGAGAATGGGAATACTTTGATTTCAAATGTTCTTCCTGTAAACAGCGTAGCAAGGTCAGAACTCAAAAGGAAAGCATTTGAGCCGGTGATATAAATATCAAACTTTTCGGATGCGTGCAGACCGTTGATTGCTTTTTCAAAGTCGGTGCACATCTGGACTTCATCAATCAAAACAAAGTTCTCTTTGCCAGCCACATACTGAGAATTGATATAGTCGTACAAGGGTCTGTATTCAAGCAAGTGGTCAAATTCCGGCAAGTTGAAGTTGATTTGAATGATATTGTGGTTGGGTACATCCTGTTTGATATGGTTCTTAAATGCTTCGAGCAGCTTGGATTTGCCGCTACGTCGAACACCCGTGATGACCTTGATATCGGGAGTTCCGATTACATTGATGAGCTTTTCTAAATATTGATTTCGAGTAATAAGTTTCATGGCGCACCACCTCTCGAAAAGTATTATACCAGATTTTCTTACCATTTTCAATACATTTTCATAAATGGTAAATAGAATTTTACAAATTAGTTGTATTTATCAGTAAGTGACAAAAATTATGCCCGTAGAAGTATTGCTACTCCTACGGGCAAGATAAGATCAACTCTCAAATGGTTTGTTTACTGTTACTGCCTTTAGATAGGCTTCGGGGTTGCCACCCAGTATCAAATCGGTGTATGCAATCGGGTCATTGTAGATAAGATAGTCAAGTTCTGACCGCTGATACATATTGTCTGCCACCTCGTTTTCGACCGCAATAGTGTCAATGGCAATCATGGTGCCGTCTGAAAACTTCAGCTCCACGCAGATCGTATCAAAGTTAAACTCGCATGACAATAGACGTTTCATGGTAAATCCTCCGTGATTTCAAGTGTTTTGTGATATAAAAAGAACGATGCTAAGTCTCTCGACTCGACATCGTTCTTTTCGGAGCTGTTTTCCAATCCTGTAAGACAGATGCCGTAAAATTATGATTTTTACGGAATTACTGTCTTATCGGCACACAGGGAATCTGCTCTTTTTTATAATAATGCCCTCGCTCTGGGAGAGCTCCCGGCGAAAAGTCGGGTGAGATGGCAATTCATTTGCGTGAATGTCACGCAAGATAACCGTTTTCCTTAATGAACCTTGCTGCTTTCGTAATGTCGGCGGCGGGGTCGGCGCCGGTTTCGCGCTCTATTGTGAGGTAGCCGTCGTAGCCAATCTCGCGAAGCGCGCCTATGTACTCGTCCCAGTTAACGTCGCCCTCGCCAACAGGCACCTCAATGAAGAAGTCGGCAACGTTCAGCGCCTCGATACCGCCCTCGGCAAAGCACTTATAAATTAACACGGGGTCGGACTTTTTGAGCATTCTGCCGTCCTTAACGTGCGTGTGAACGATTTTTTTGCCGATAAGGCGAACCGCCTCGGCAGGGTCCTGACCCGTGACCATAACGAAATTCGCGGGGTCGAGGTTAACACCAACGCCATCGCCTGCCGCGTTTACGAAGTCTGCAAGGGTGGGCGCAATTTCGGGACCGGTTTCAATCGCGAGGATGACACCGCGCGCCGCCGCGTACTCACCGCACTCTCTGAGGGCTGCGAGCATAGTAGCATACTTTGCGCACGTCTTATCCTCGGGAATAACTCCGATGTGGGTCGTAACGACCTTCGTATCAAATCTCGTCGCAAGGTCGATAATCTCCTTTGTGCGACGGATTCTCTCGGGGCACTCCTCAGGCTTTTCAAAGCCGTGACCGCCAAGGTCGCCGCAAAGCGCGCTGACCTCAAGGTTGCACTCCTTTAGCAGTGCGCGGTATCTCTCGATATCAGCCTCGGTGAGATTTTCGGGGCAGAACTCGCCTGCCACCGCGTAAATCTGGATACCGTCAAGTCCGAGTGAGGCAGCCATGCGTATACTCTCCTCGGTGCTTTTCTTAAAGCAATCGCTTATTACTCCAAGCTTCATATTTTTGTATAATCCTCTATTAAAGTTTTATTTCCTCGTGAATTTTTGCCGACTGGTAGAGAAGGTCAAGCAGCTTCATGGATTCGAGAATGTGAGGAATGTCGTTTCTCGTTCTCACGCCGTCACGCATCTTGGAGAGGAAGTCGCGGTCCTCTGCATGATGCATCTGAGGATTTTCAAGCTCGGGTGTCACGGTTTCAAGTGTGTCGCCGCGAGTGATGGTGATGTTGCCGGTGCCGTAGTCAAGACGTGCGCCTGCCTTATCGCCAAGGAAGTCAACGTAGCA
This sequence comes from Eubacteriales bacterium, assembly GCA_045657165.1. Classification (GTDB taxonomy): domain Bacteria; phylum Bacillota; class Clostridia; order Oscillospirales; family CAG-272; genus UBA1740. The sequence continues at coordinate 2,307 of JAZOSP010000053.1, read as the reverse complement.
GTCGGACGCCTCAATGTTCTGTGCCCAAGCGCCGTTGAAGGAAATGGAAGCCTTGTCGGTGCGGATGTAGCCCGAGACAAAGTCGTCAACGTCGTTGGTTCCGTTTAAGTCCTTCGTGTCCTCAGCCCACATATATTTATATTTGTAAGCCGCCTTGTCCTTTGCCATCTCGCAGTACTCGTCGCAGGTTACGGTCTTGAGCTTAACGCCGTCAAGTCCACCGAGAACGTAGAGGATAAGGTCGAGGTAGTGAACACCCCAGTCGATAAGAACGCCGCCGCCCGATACCGATTTTGTGGTGAAGTCGCCGCCAAGACCGGGAATAGAACGGAATGCGCGGAAGTTACAAACAACGTGATAAATGTTGCCGAACTCACCCTTGCGGTTCATCTCCTCAAGTATTTCAACGCCGCGGCGGTAGCGGTTGCAGACACCGATATTGAGGATTTTGCCCTGCTTTTCAGCTTCTTTTGCCATCTCAACCGAGAGCGCGTGGTTAACCGTGATGGGCTTCTCGCAGAAGACGTGCTTGCCTGCCTTGAGTGCGTCCATCGTTACAGTGTAGTGAGCGAAGTTGGGAGTAAGAACCCAAACTGCCTCAACCTCGGGGTCGGCGAGCGCTACTTTGTAGTCGGTGATAACGTTCTCAACCATCTCGGGGTGATTTTCCTTTGCAGCCACAGCCTTCGACTCGATAAGGTCGCAGGCGTACTTAACGCGTACCTTGCCCCACTCTGCGAAGCCCTCAAGGTGAACCTTGCTGATTCTGCCGCAGCCAACTACGGCAACAACGTACTTTTCCATAATTTTAATACCTTTCACAAAAAAGCTTTTCGAGGCAGACCGCCTCATCTATATTATAACGCGCCCCGGCGCGAGTGTAAATAGCAGAGGTTAATGACATGTTTAGCATTTTTACAGAAAACGCAAAAAATACCCAAAAAACCCTAAACATTTTTATTGACAATTTGAAAAACAGGGTATATAATCAAATAGGAATGCGCAAAGCACTCCTCGGAGGTTCTTATGGCAAAGAGTCCCTACGTGAATAAATACCATCTTCATAAAACCTATCTTAATTCGCCCCGCGAGTACGGTGATATGCGGCTTTTTCAGGTCGGGCGCATGTTCTGCTCGAAGGACACCGTCATTGACAGGCACACGCAGCTTGAGTGCATTGAGCTGACAATAGTGCGCGACGGGCGCGGAACTGTTTATACGGGAGGTGTGCCGACCAAGGTTTCGGCAGGCGACATTTACGTTTCCTTCCCCGGCGACGTGCACGCGATTGTCTCGGACAGGGAGCAGCTCTTAAAATACGATTTTATAGCCGCCCACACGACCGACCCCGCCCTGCGCTCGGAGCTTGACGGCATTATGCTCGATTTTCACTCGCCCGACAAGCGCGTAATCCGCGACGGAGATATCTCCGACATCGTCTCGCGAGCTATTGCCGAGGAAAGCTCTGAGGCGAGCTATTCCGCGCTTATGATGGAATCTATGCTGCGAGAGATTCTAATTTACGTCATAAGAGATTTCGGGGCTATGAGCTCCTCGCACCGCCTCGCCGCAAACCCCAACGAAACAGAGCTTTTCTGCTACCGCATAATGAACTATATCGACAGCCATATTTACAGCCTGAAGAGCCTATCGGAGCTCTCGGAGTTTACAAATTATAATTATAACTATCTCTCCAACCTCTTTAAGGAGGTCACGGGGGACACGCTTATGAACTACTACCGCCGCCGCAGACTCGAAACGGCAAAGCTCCTGCTCACCGACCAAACCCTCTCGGTCACGCGTATCGCGCGCCTGCTCGGCTACTCATCAGTTTATACCTTTTCGCGCGCATACAAGGAATACTTCGGCGTCACACCCTCGGAGGAGAAGGAGTAGAGCAGAGCTCGGCACATCGTTCAAATGGAGCAGGCACGCTATGCGTGTTATCCTTAACGGAGAACACGCATAACTAAGTTTGCCCTTGCGGACAAGTGATGTTTACTCCGTAAGTGGAGTTATCCTACGGATAGTGAAGTTTTGCCTATGGCAAAGTGAGCAAACTTAACTTCACTTGTGCGTAGCACGAAATTCAATGCGTAGCAACTTCACTTTTGCGTTAGCAAAAACTTCACCAACAGAAAAGAGAGGACATTACGGATTACCCCGTTTTGAAGTGAACCCAAAAGTTTAGACAAAAATTAAATATTAAGTTGTTTGCGAATGAGCTCGGAATTGCACTGGGCTCATTCCTTTTAGCTTTAGAGAAATTCTTTCGTTGTTGTAGTAATGTATGTATTCTTCCAACTT
>JAZOSP010000052.1:0-24718 GCA_045657165.1 Eubacteriales bacterium | reverse complement strand
TTGAATGTGTTATGCACGCCGCCAGCGTTAATCCTGAGCCAGGATCAAACTCTCTAAAAAATTGTATAATAAGTAGCCTGAGCTACGTACTATCTTTTTCAGAGCTATTTATCTTAGCTTCTTCTTACTTTTCGAGTTATTACTCAATGTGTTTGACAAGATTTGCACAAATCTTAAATTCGTGTTTCAAATTTCGTGTTGTTCAATTTTCAATGATCAAGCGCCGCCGCTCAAGGTCTCCCTCGCGAGTCGGCTTGTCTATTATACTACACTTTATTTCCCTTGTCAACCCCTTTTTTGAAATTTTTTTGGGGGTTGACAAAAATATTTTACACAGGACCGCTATTTTTTATACAAAAATTGGAAAATTATGCTGCTAAGACCACAATTCCAAACGAAACGGCGGCAAAAATCAAGAAAATCAGCTGCATAACGAGCGATACCGTACCAAAAACCTTAACGCCACCGAAGCGAAGCTTTACCATCGTGGCAGAAAGCACGGTGCCGATAACCGAGGAAGCTGCGAGTGCTATCGCATCAACAATAACGAAAATAATTATTATAGCAAGCCCGAGCCCCTGCGCGAGCTGCTCGCTGCTCTCAAGCGCCTCCATCGCCCTGACAGTAAAGAAATCGTAATCGAAGATAGCAAGAACAACAGCGAGGAAAACGGATACGGCAAGCAAAAGTGCCGTGAACACGGTATGCACAACCGACGATGTGTTTCTACTCATAGTATATGCTCCCCTTTCTTTAATTCGTTAATTTCCAAAGGTAATAATCAATCACTTCTTTGGGAATATAATAATAACATATATTAAGGCGCATGTCAAGCCCCGCACTCTTGAGGGGCAGCAAAAATTAAAATTTAGCGAAACGTATTGACAAAAGGATATGCGTATGCTATACTCTATCTCGCAAAATTCACCCGTCAGCAAAGGAGCGCATTTATGATACTGTGCGATGAGCTATATTTCGAAATTACCGTATCGGGCACGAGACCCGAGATTAAGAAGCTCGTTTCATTTCTCGAATCGGGAGAAATGGATGAATTCTTTGAATTCAGCCGAGAATTTATAAGCTATGATGACGACTTTTATACCGTTGGTGAGAATGAGCAGACCTCTATCACGCTCTCAAACGACGACTTCGGTATTGAAATCGACGAGTTTGACACCGACGAATTTTTAGAGGTGCTCTGCCGCGCGGCGAAGAGCCTTTACTTAAACGGACAGCTATTTGACATCTCCGACGAGGAATACAGCTTCATATCGGAGGAAGGCAGCTCCTATTACCTCAACGCAAGGAGCGCGAAGAAATTCAACGAGGACTCCGACCTCGAGGAGGACGATGAGGACGAGGAATAACCGCGCGCGTTATATATTATATGGAAGAAAATGACGGAAAGCTACGGCTCTCCGTCATTTTTTCTAAATTAGCTCGTCGCATTTACAGCCTATTCTTTATCTCCTGCTCATACCATAAGTTTGGGGCGGTATTAGCCCCGTGTGCTTCTTCGAATATCCTATAAAGCTGAGCGTAAGAAATACCGTGCCGAATAATAGTTTTTATTTCTTCGGTATTGCAAGGAATAATCTTCATACCGTTAACGCTCCTTGCTCCGTCGTGGGAATAATAAGGCATAAATTTTCTTCCCCTGAAATCGGCAACAACGTTAACGTGAAGGAAGGTAGTGGCAAAAAGACAATACGCCTGTTCGTCATGACTTAGCAAATAATCGCCCAAATGCCTTGAAACGGGCTCCATCTCCATACGGCGCTGATTTGTTCCGCCGGCAAGGGTGGCTTCAATTAAAAGCGTGTGTGCAGGATAAAATTCAGTCGCCTCATATTTATATGTAATATCCTCATGGCCACCTCCGGCGTGAGTGATGGGAAGCAGATCTGCATCTAAGGATAAATTCATATACTCAAGCACCTTGCCCTGCCTACCCGAAATTTTATACCATGCAATTGCAAGCACATATTCAAAAATAGTGGGAACGTCTGCATTGTTTGTGACAAGTGATTGGATTTCATCGTCGTTGCGATTTTCAAAGTGCGTCATAAGACTTACAAGCGCTTCATCGGTGAACCTCTCGTCAATCATTTGATTTAAGCGCTCGTATCGTTCTCTGTCCACGAAGCCTTGGATATCATAGAGGTTACGAACCTGAACGCCGTATAGTTCTTCTGCCCTCTCAAACAGCTGCTCCTGTCTGACGTCAAAAGCCGCGCCCATATCGGCTAAGCTTGTCGCGCCAAACAAATCGGCAGCTTCGGTAAAGGCGACGTCTAACAACGCATCCTTTATTAATGAGAGATAGCAGTTTGGAACTATATCAAGCTTAACGACATCGTCCATAAAAAGAACCGTATCGCTTGTTTTGAAATAACGCCTATTTAAGTCATAATAATCGTCTAACAAGCTTTTTGCCTTAAATAAATGTAAGAGTCTAAAGAATTCGTTTCTGAATTCTTCTTCGGTTTCGGCTCTCAACAAATGAACCTGCTTCACTGTAGCGGCACCCTCGCGCTCAACCACCGAGGTTAGTGCCGTGTTGAAGACGTATTGCTTCCAATATAAAGAGGCTTTTCCCGAAACTCTTTTTACCGCCAGAAAAAGACGGCGAGCCGCACCGTCGGAGGGGGAAAGGCGGAAAAGATTTAATTTCTCGTAAAGCTCTGCATAGGGCTTGTCATAAGAACGGCTTTTCCTGTTCATGCCGATTTCCATAACGAGGCGCTCGTCAACGACGGTGGCATTGTTGAATATTACTTGAGCCTCTCGGTAATTATCCATTTGTGACAAAACCGATATAATGGCAGAGTCGATTGTTGCATTACCGCTTCTTATTTGGCGGATATAATCGATAATCATATCCATTTTATTGCGATTTGTGGCAAGCGGAAGGAGATAGGTGAATTCTTCCTTCGTGATTTCACCAAGCTCTGCGAGCATGTACGCCAAAACGGCATAAGGGCGAACGCGTTCGTCATCAAAAGGACAGGAAAGCTTTAATAGCTGCTTGAAATAAATAAAGCTGTCGGCAGGAATTTGCAATAGATTGTCAGCTTCAAAATTTCCGCCCCGAGCAACAGCTAACAGCGCCAGTCCTGCAGGGGTTAGTCTGCGCTCGTCATTAACGAGTCCCAAATCAACCAAGCCCGAGGTCTTTTCTCTTGCGTCCTTATCCTTTCTCGGAGCCTCTCTATCTTCAATAAAGCCCTGCTCTCTTATAAATTCATAGTAAGCGGCTTGAAGAGCATTATTTGCGCTCCAATTTTCATTGCTGTGCTCGGGAATCGCCCAAAACGCATTCAGCAGCCTGAGCTGCTCTTCAATTTTTCTATTAAATTCTACCATCCTGAAGCTCGTCGTTCCGAGCGACCAACAATAGCTCTTGTATGCAGGCATTTCCTTGCTCCTTAATAATTTACGATGAGGACCTCGTCTGTTTTTGACGTTCTGTCTTTTTTCTGATAGTTTGAGTTTGAATAAGTATAATCAAGATATATAACCCTGTATTTGCCGATGCTTTTATTTATCCACTCGATAAGAATTTTGTTTTCTTTGCCTTTAGAGCGAAGAACGTTTGACAGAGCAAATCTTATACCGCGCTCGTGCAAATTATCCAAATACTTAAGCAATTCTCGCTCAAGGGCTTCGTTCCACCCGTCCTGCTCGTTATAGGTCGCGCATGAAATCAGATACGGCGGATCGGCGTAGACGAAGGTTTTGTCGCTCCAATCACCGTTTGGAAGCTCTCTGAAATCATAGCTTTCGAAGCGATAATCGCCGCTTTTAAGTCTGTCGATAAAGACGGAGAGCTTTTCTCTCATCTTCTTATTGAAATCTCTTTTCCCGACGGGTAAATTGAACTCACCCTTACGGTTGAATCTTATTTGGTTGTTAAACGCATATACGATAAGAACGAATAAGGTTATATAGTAATTATGATCAGCGCTCGTATAATGATTGAAATCTTCTCTTAATTTTAGGTACGCTTCGCTATTGTATTTCGCAAGGCCGTCTGCGCTATTGCAGCCATAATATTCGTATCCGTATTTTTCGGTATTGGACAAGCCGTATTTCTCAATAATACGGTCGATCTGCTCAAGAGTGGACTGCTTATCCATATTTTTGAATGTGTCGAACATAAAGCGGAGTAAAGTGTTGCTATCGTTAAATACAACCTTATTGCAGGGTGCATTGATTCCGACGTTTGCTCCGCCGCAGAACAAATCGACAAAGCACTCTACGTCTTGTGGAAAATGCGGAAGTATTTGCGGCAGCAGCTTGAATTTACCGCCCGTATAGTTCAGCGGCGACTGAATTGTTTCTTTTTGCGAGTAGTCGTAGCATTCGCAAAGGAATAATCTTTCCTGATTATCCTTTATGCTTGATTTTCCTGCACTAAAAGCCTTGTAATCCTCCGAAAAGACCTTGACCTTTCCCTTTCTTGAAAGAATACGAATAATGTCGTCATCGCTGATTTTGGCGTTTGAACGTCCGTTGCCTTTTTTTGCCATGTTATTATAGGAGAGCAAAATATATTTGGCGGTAATTTTAGAAACTAAATCCTCGAAGGCTCTCGTTGCACCCGAGGTACAATAATCGCTTTTAAGCGAGCTTCTGTCCATTTTAAGAGCTACGCCCGTAACCGCGGGCTTTTCCCATTTTGCAACGTTTTCAAGCAAATGGTAGGCGTCGCAGTATTGGCGGGAATTGTAAGGGGGGTCAATGTAAACCAAATCCGCTTCAATTCTTTCGGCCAGTCGATTTGCATCTTCGTTATAGCACTGATTGTTTTCATTATTTTCATTGCTTGCAAGAGGAATGCTCAGCTCTAAATGCCTGTCAAAGGAGGCACCCTTTATGTAAGCGTCATAGTGGCCGCAAGTATTTGCTATTTTATCCATAGCATAAATAAGCGAGGTTATCAGAATCGCTCTTTCTCTTGCATTTATCTTATTTTCTTTATAATTTGCTTCTATATCCTCGCGAATAAAGCCTATTTTTCGACAGTCCTCCAAGGAAAAGAAGGTGTCAGCAAAGTTAAGCGACATATAATTTTCTTCTTGGGGATTTACCGCGTTATAGTAGCAGATAAGATTTTCTATTTTTTCTTCGTCGTATTTTTCGGAGCCAAACCACGCAACATGGCAAACGTGATTAAAATACAACAAATCGTTGGTTATAAGCTTCTTGTCACTGAAAGCAGAGGCAACCGAGCCCGTTCCGGCAAAAATATCTGCAACGGTATTTATTCCACTGCATTCCTTTTCCACGGTTCCTTTTATGAAATCAAGAAGCTTGTATTTATTGCCTAAAAAACGTCTGTTATTAATTTTAACCGTCTTAGCCCTCGGTGCTTCCGTGGCGGATTCGTCATAGCTTCTTTCCGAAAGCAACGCTTTTAAGCTTTTAATAGTCTCTTTATCCCAAACGTAGCGTCCTGAATCCGTCGTTGGAACTGATATAAGATCATTCTTAAGCAAATAATAAAAGGTTGATCTACTCAAGTTCAACTCTTTCAAGACTGCATTTGAAGTTAATCCGGTTGCCATGTATTTCTCCTTATGCAACTAATTTCTGATCTCTATTGGACATTATAGCACATATTTGCACTTTAATCAAGGTGTTTTGGAGTCTAAATGACGTTTTTTTGGATGCGTTTTTAATTGGGCATCCGTTTTTATCCCATCATTTACATAAGAAGCGAAAAACTCGGGTGGGAACAAAATCAAGCGTTTACGGCACGTACTTGTTCTCCGTTAAGGATAACGCGCACGTGCCGTAAATGTTTGTTTTATGAGTAGGAGCCGTTTGCCGAGAGGTAGTTATATAACTCCTCGCCGTGGTTTTGCTCCTCCTTTTGAATATGGGCGAGTGTGTCGCGAAGGACGGGGCTCGAGAACTCGAAGACCGAGGTGTCGTAGACCGAGGAGACGTGCTTTTCCATAGCGAGTGCGTCGCGGCAGAGATAACAGTCGTTCTGCTTTGCGCTTTGGGGGCAGGACGAGGGGGTGAAGCTCTTCTTTGCGTCGACGGCAGAGGGCGAGGCGGCAGGCATTTTTACCTCGTTGCCCGCGAGAATCCGGTTTACGGTGTCGAGGTGGGACTCCTCGGTTTTCAAAATGCTCGTAAAGAGATTCTTAAGCTGGGTGTCGCAAGCGTCATTTGCATACTTGCCGTATTTTTCGATACAGAGCTGCTCCTGCGACTTGAGGTCGGATAAAAGCGTGGTTTCCTTTTGAGTGAGTGTCATTTTTTCTTTCCTTTCTACCCTTGATATGATGAAAGTATAGGCGAAAATGCAAACCTTTATTCACAAAAAGCGCACCTACGGAGAAATTTCCGCAGGTGCGCAAAAAGTAGCGTATCGATTATGCCTTGGTAAGATATCCCTCTCTGTAAAGGAGCTCGGCGATGAGCACGGCGCCGCCTGCCGCTCCGCGCAGGGTGTTGTGCGAGAGTCCTACGAACTTGTAGTCGTAGACGGTGTCGGGGCGGAGTCTGCCGACCGACACGCCCATGCCGCCGTAGAGGTCGCGGTCAAGACCGGTCTGGGGGCGGTTATCCTCCTCGAAATAGGTGATAAACTGCTCGGGAGCAGATGGGAGACCGAGAGTCTGGGGCTTGCCTTGGAAGGTTCTCCAAGCCTCGAGGATTTCTTCCTTGGTGGGCTTGTTTTCAAACTTAACGAACACTGCCGCCATATGACCGTCGGTGACGGGCACGCGCAGGCACTGCGTGGTGATAACGGGTGAGGTGGCAGGCACAACTGCGCCGTCCACGACCTCGCCCCAAACTCTAAGCGGCTCGCGCTCGCTCTTTTCTTCCTCGCCGCCTATGTAAGGAATGAGGTTATCTATCATTTCGGGCCATTCATTGAAGGTCTTGCCCGCGCCGCTTATCGCCTGATAGGTGGTTGCAACGACCTCTTTAATGCCGTACTTGCGAAGCGGGGTAAGCGCACCGACGTAGGACTGAATCGAGCAGTTCGGCTTTACGGCTATGAAGCCGCGCTTTGTACCGAGGCGGCGTCTTTGTGCCTCGATAACATCAAGGTGCGAATCGTTGACCTCGGGAATTACCATGGGAACGTCGGGGGTCCATCTGTTTGCGGAGTTGTTGGATACGACGGGAATTTCCGCCTTTGCATATCTTTCCTCGAGCGCACGCGTTTCGTCCTTTGAAAGGCTCACGGCACAGAAGACGAAATCAACGAGAGCCTTAACCTCGTCAACGTTATCGGAGGAGATGACGGTCATATTCTTTATCCACTCGGGGCACTCGGTCTTCATCTTCCATCTGCCGGCGACGGCGTCGGAATACTTCTGACCTGCGGACCTCGGACCTGCAACGAGTGCGGTTATTTCAAAATAGGGGTGCTCGGCGAGGAGCATTATAAATCTCTGACCTACCATACCGGTAGCGCCTATTATACCAACTTTAAGCTTTTGCATTTTTATTACCTCACTTTTTGCTTGAATTGCTTATTATTTTAGCACACAAAAGCGGTAGAGTCAACCCCTTTTTATAAAAAATACGTGTGCGAGAAAAATATCGCAAAGCAGGGCGGCACCGACCGGTGTCCGCCCCTGCTTTTTAACCCTGCTTATTGATTATGCTGACTCGCTCGGGCGAGATACCCGTGGTTTCGTATACGATAGTCATTATCTGCGCTGCCTCGGCTGCCTGAAGCGAGTCGGCGCTGACTATTACGCTAACCGCGTCCTCGGAAATAATAGCCACGCACTCCTCGAAGCCCTTTGCCTTAACGAGGGTTTCGATGTTTGCCTCGTTCTGGATATCAACGGCGATTTTGGAGATTTTGCTTGCAGCCTCCGCCTTCGCCTCCTCCGACGCCTCGTCGTTCTCGGTGACGAGCTTTAATACGTCGATAGCCTCGTCGCGCGCTTCCTTGCGGTCAAGGGCGGTAGAGGTGAAATAGTTGTTCTCGCCCGACTCATCGCCCGACGTGCCTGTCGAATCGGAGAAATTATCGTCCATATTGTTGTCTCCGTAGCCGAGCGAGCCTGCGGGGTCGTAGAACCAAGCGTAGTTGAGATAGACCGCAACGCCGATGAGAAGGGCGGCACCGGCAACCACAACGCCTCTTGCGGTCCTTGACGAGAAGAGCTTTTTGATTTTTTCGTTTTTCATTGTATGAATTCTCCTTGCAATTTGTTACTACTAAATAATATGTGCTCGAGAGCGGAGATATTCCGCTTTATTTTTTCGATTTTACAATCGAGATTCTGTTTGAGCCTATGCCGAAAAGCGAGCCGACGATATCGACGAGCGCCTCGCGTACCGCCGCCGAGTCAGCCCCCTCGCAAAGAATTGCAACGGCGTACACCTCTCCACCCTCCGAGTAGGTTACCATCACCTCACACTCACCGACTCCCGCGACAGATGAGCAAAGCTCCGACAGCTCGGTGTCAAGCCCCGAGGACTCGCGTGGCTCGCTCTGCCACGCACCGCCGAGTATAATAAGAAGCACGCCGAAAAGAAATATCGCGCCCACCTTGACGAGAGAGCCGTGCGAGCGCAAAAACGCGAAAGCACCGTTATCCGACATCAAGCCTCACCTCACATTCACCTAAGCTCTGCCCCTCGAGATAGCTCTCTATCGCCTTGTAATCGGCGAGGGCGGCTACACCCGATAGGGTTATTTTTATTTTTTCTGCCCTCATCTCGGAGAGAATAAAGCCCGTGACTTTTACTTCAACCGAGTCCTCGGCCAGCGAAAATTTCTGACAAACGGCACGTCTTATCCCTTCAGAGAACGCCTCCTCGGCAACGGCGAGATATTCGCCCTCGCCGATTTCCACAGAGGGCAGCCCGCCTGAGAGCGAGTCGCCGACGGCGCCGATAATGCCGGGGAGCGGCAAAATTAGTGCTGCGGCAAGAAGCACCCCCATGCCGAAGCGCTCTGTGGCGTCACCGTCCTTTTTATAAACAATGAGCGAGAGCGCACCGAGCAGCGCGCAGGTAGCAAAAAGCGAAAGTGCGTATTCCCTCAAAGAATTGACACGCCCCCCTTCATAAATAGAATTACTTCGAATATATACACGAGAACCGAAAGCGAGTAGACCGTGGTTACGCTATCCGCCGCATATCGGAAAGCGCCGAGAGTCCGCACGGCGGCAGCCGAGCAAAAGAGCCCGGAGAGAGTCGCGGCAAGCGAGAGCGCAAGGCGATAAAGGAGCATTATGACAAGCGGAGAGAGGGCGGCAGTGACGCTCACTGCGATAGCGCCGACACCGACGGTGTCCTTTACGTACGCAAGCCCTGCGGCAAGCGTGCCGAGTGCGCCCGAGACCGTGCCGCCGACGACGGGGATAATTCCCTGCGCGGCGTATTTTGCCGCACGCATAGCCGCGCTGTCCGCGGCTGAGGCAACGACCGTCTGGAGCGAGAGAGTAGCGATTATAAGCGTGGTTGCAATGCCGACGAGCCAGCCGCTGACACTCTTAAGTGCGCGTGCTACCGTGCTCGCGGAGGAGTCGCCAAAGGCGCTGACAAGCCCAAGTGAGAAGGCGAACGCCGCGAGCGAAACAAAGGCGCGGCTCAAGACACCCCCGACCGTCGCAAGGGTAAAATTCATTCCCACGGCTTGTACTCCCGCGGTGAGAGTACCGCCGCCCGCAAGCGTTATGCCCGTCATTATCGGGACGGCAGCAGCAAAAAAGTCGGTGAGTGCCAAGACGGTATCCATAGCCTCCGAAAAGGCGGGCCACATAGCTCTGAAGATAAGAAGCGAGCAAACGACGCACACCCCGACCTCGGTGACACTCGAGAGAGGGCCCTTATAGAGTGAGGCTGCGCACATAAGTGCCGAAGAGCCGAGAAGCAGGGCGAAAAACGAGCCGACAGCTCCCCCCTCGGCGGAGATTGCAGAGGTAATCTCGAAAATAAGCGCGTCGAGCCCCACCGCCGAAAGGAGAGACTCCGGGCTTTCAGAGAGCCCCTCCGAGCCCTCGGGAAGTATACCGTAGAACTCATCGAGGTAGCCGTCTGCAATCTCGCTCGCCGCAGACGGAAGTGTAAATATCCCAAAAACGACAACTATTGTTATAATTTTTAGCAGTTTTTTCATTTTATAAGCTCCACTCCGAGCTCAAGTATTTTTGTAATATACGGCAAAACTATGACAAAAATTTCAAGCCTTCCCACCAGCGTGAGCACGTTTGCGACACCCCCCTCGCCAAGCTCGCGGCAGACGTCTGAGGATATGCCGAAGACGTAGCCCGCACCGACGATTTTCACCGCCACTCCCGCAGCCTCGCCTATTCCCGCGAGAGCACCGAAGCCGTTTATTTTACCGAACGCCTCACCGAGCAGCCCGCAGCCGAGGGTTAAAAGCACGACGCACGCCGTAACCGAAAAGAGTTTCTTTCCCTTAAAGCCGTACTCCGAGAGCAGACTCCCGAGGACTGCGGCAAGGAGCGCTATGGAGCAAATCCTTGCTATCATAGTCCGAAAACCCCGCGGAGCGTCGTGACAAGCTCCCCGATTTTGCCCGCAAGAAGCAAAAGTATTACAACCATACCGGCAAGCGACACCATCGTCGATTGCTCGTCCCTGCCCGCACGCGACATCAGCTGGCAGACGACGGTTACTATCATTCCGACTCCTGCGACCTTGAGTATAAGCTCTATATCCATTTTAGACCTTCCTTTCCCGTCAGACGAGCAGTATGACAGCGCCGAGCGCTATCGCGAATATCACCGTGCGAGAGAGGCGCACTTCACGCGGCAGCTCCTCAAAAAGGCGCGAGGCGCGCGCGTCGAGCTCCCCTCTTACCTCCTCGGTAATTCTGACGAGGTCGTCCTTGTAATTTTTCCCGAATCCGCGGAAGTAGCCGTCGAGAAGCCGCAGAGACTCCGCCTCAAGCGGACATCTTTCACGCACGTCGAAATAGGCTTTTACAGGCGTGCCCGACTCCCTTGCGGCGGCAAGGTATCCGACCCTCTCGAGAGAGTCGCACTCGAAGCCTACTATAAGCTCGGAGGGGGGCGCAAGATATGCGGAGATTTTACTCTTTATATGTCCGAGCAGCTCCGCATAGCCGCGCGTGAGCTCGGCGCGAAGCCGCAGATGACGGGCGTATTTTTTAGAAACGACTGCCGCCGCGCCGAGGACGAGGGCTGCTCCGACAAGCTTTAAGGTCCAGCTCATCTTCTGTCCACCGAAAGCGAATACCCCCCACCCGTGCGCGAAATTCCGACAAAAACGTCAAATGCTCCCGCCGAAATCAGTGGGTAAAGCGAAGCTCTTGAATGAAGGTCGTCGATATCCGCCGCGTGCGCTGTCGCAATCACGGGAACACCGCAGCGCACTACACTCATCACGGACTCGGTATCGCAAGCTCCGAGCTCGTCAACCATTATCACGTCGGGCGCGAGTGTGCGCGTTGCAATCTCCATTCCTACGCTTTTTTTGTAGCCTGTGAGCAGCTCGAGCTCGGAGTCGGCATAGTCCTCTGCCATAAACTCGCCCCTCTCGTCAACAACGCATACGCGCACGCCGCCTCTGCCGCGCGATATTGCGCCCGCAAGGTAGCGCAGAGCTGTGGTTTTTCCAACACCCGGGGGCGAATATATTAACATTCCGTGCCCGACACCATCCTGCCACACGCGCAGAAGCTCACAGCCGAACTCGCACGCGCCCGTCGGTATTCTGAAAACGAGGCTGCGTATATCCGACACGCCGACTAACCTCTCGCCCTCGTAGCTCGCCCTGCCGCCAATTCCCACGCGAATACCGCCTCCCACCGAGACGTAGCCCTCGGCTATGCTGTCGCGGTGGGTGTAGATTGCCCCGTCGCAAATTTTAACAACCGTACGAGAAATTTCCTCCTCGGTCAAGCGCGCAGAAAGCGCGACGCGCTCTCCTGCCAAAACGGCACTCGCGCTGCCGCCCGAGCGAGCTCTTATCTCCGAGAGAGAGGCAAGTCCGCCCCGTCTTGCCGCCGCCTTGCGAGAGAGCTCCTCAGAGAGCCGTCTCGGAAACACTGCGAGAACCGAGTGCACTCCCGTCTTTTCTTTTACAGCTTGCATTTTAATCTCCATTCCGTCGCCTATGGCGGCACTTTTAGTCAATTTTTATCGAACTTTACCAAATGTTGTAAAAAACTTTTGTCGAACTTTACCAAATGTTGTAAAAACACCTTGACAGCCGCAGGGTTTTGTGTTAAAATTAGTTCACAGAGTGCGGCTCGTCCTTTGGGCGTCCCTCTCAAAAACAACAAGCGAGGTTTACAGTATGAAATCCACAGGAATAGTGAGAAACGTCGACGAGCTCGGAAGAATAGTTATACCTAAGGAAATAAGAACCAAGCAAGGTATTGCGAACGGCGACCCTGCTGAAATCTTCGTTGACGGCGACAGCATCGTAATCAAGAAGTACAATCCTACCTGCCATTTTTGCGGCTCCGCTGCCGAGGTGTACGATTTTAAGGGAAAGAAAATCTGCGCCGAGTGTCTTAAGGAATTGCGCGCGGCACTTGTCTGACGAAGAAAGCCTCGAGAGAGGCTTTTTTCCTTTTTTATCTGATATAAAAAATAAAAAAAGCGTGCTAATATCTTGATTTTTTCCCCTCGCGTATGTTACAATATATGCGAGAGAGATGAAAAAAATTAAATAAACACACATCTTGAAAGGAATTTAAGACATGAAAGTTGTAACATTCGGTGAAATTATGCTCCGTCTGGCTCCCGAGGGCTACCTCAGATTCACCCAGGCTGACAAGTTCGGTGTCGTTTACGGCGGCGGTGAGGCAAACGTTTCGGTTTCTCTTGCCAACTACGGACTTGACTCTGCCTTCGTAACCAAGCTCCCGAAGCACGAGATAGGTCAGAGCGCAGTTAACGCGCTCCGCAGATACGGCGTTGACACCTCGAAGATAGTTCGCGGCGGCGACAGAGTAGGTATTTACTTTAACGAGAAGGGCGCGTCTCAAAGACCCTCTAAGGTTATCTACGACAGAGCTCACTCGGCAATAGCTGAGGCGTCTCGCGAGGACTTCAATTGGGACGAGATTTTCGAGGGTGCAGATTGGTTCCACTTCACCGGTATCACTCCCGCCCTTAACCCCACCGTTGCGGAAATCTGCCTTGACGCCTGCCGCGCGGCAAAGGCTCACGGTGCGAAGATTTCCTGCGACCTCAATTTCAGAAAGAAGCTCTGGTCAAGAGAGCAGGCTCGCGAAACTATGACTAAGCTTTGCGAGTACGTCGACGTATGTATCTCCAACGAGGAGGATGCGCACGACGTATTCGGCATTGACGCCGAGAACACCGACATCGCAGGCGGCAAGCTCAATCACGAGGGCTACAAGTCGGTTGCACGCCAGCTCGCCGATAAGTTTGGCTTTGAGAAGGTTGCTATCACGCTCAGATCCTCTATCAGCGCAAACGATAACGACTGGGCAGCACTCCTCTACGACGGCGAGAACTACTGCTTCTCGAAGTCCTACCACATGCACATCGTTGACCGCGTTGGCGGCGGCGACAGCTTCGGCGGCGGTCTCATCTACGCATGCCTCAGCGGCTACTCCACTCAGGACGCAGTTGAGTTCGCAGTTGCAGCCTCCTGCCTCAAGCACACTATCGAGGGCGACTTCAACGCCGTATCGGTTGACGAGGTCAAGGCTCTTGCCGGCGGCAACGCAACGGGCAGAATTCAGAGATAATTTATCCATAAAAAAGAGCAGACACGGTGTCTGCTCTTTTTGCTTTGCGGGACTCACGACGGCTCGGCACTTGATTTTTCTCTTGGATTGCGTTATAATAGTTAAAAAGAAATTTAGGAGAAGCTATGCTCGGAAAATACAGATACTCTAAAAAGGGAGAATATATAACGCTCGCGGTGATGGCAGGCATTATGCTCGTCTTTAATATTCTGACAAAGAGGCTCGCCGACGACTACGAGTACTTTTTCAGCTTCGCGACGGGCGAACCGATAACGAGCCTTGGGGAGCTTATCGACTCGATAGTTATGCACGGCAGGTACTTAAACGGCAGGTATTTCTCGCACTTTTTTGCCCAGCTGTTTTTGTCTCTGCCCGATATAGTCTTTGATATTGTAAATTCCGCCGTTTTTATGCTGACGGTTTATATACCCTATCGTGTTGCAAGACGGGGGGCGTGTGACAATTTTCTGCTTGTGGGAATCTTTTCTGCCATCTGGCTCTTCGAGTGGGATTTCGGTCAGATAAACCTCTGGTGCGACGGCGCGTGTAACTATCTTTTCGCACTGCTTTTCGGACTGCTATTTATACTTCCTTATATCCGTTTCTTTAACACGGGTCGCGCGCCGCACCCTCTCGCTGTCCTTTTGCACCTTCCCGTATCGGTCTTGCTCGGCGGCTGGCTTGAGCCCGTGTCGGTTGGATTTATTGCCTCGGCGGTGTTCTTCGTTTTGGCAGACCTCATATTCTTCAAAAACAGGCGCGCTCTGATTTTCGTGCCCTCTATACTTTGCGGACTTTTCGGCTTTGCGATAATGGCATTTGCCCCCGCGCAGCTGACTAATAAGCTCTCGGATTTCTCCTTTATCAATATGCTTGCAACCCTCGGTGTGGCGCTGCTTATCGTGGCGAGCAGCTTCCCGCTTATAATACTGTATCTGAAGCTTCTCCGCCGCGCAAAGGACGAGCGCGCCGACTCTCGCACGGTGCTTTCCTCGGTAATTATAGCTCTTGGCGCTTTGGCTGGTAATTTCGTTATGGTGTTTGCCAAATACTACGCTCTGCGGTGCAGCGTTGCCTATGTTTTCATGCTGATATTTGCCGTGGCTATACTATTCGGCGGCGTTAAGAATACGGAATTTGGCACGCCGTCGCGTAAGATTTACAAGTTATTTGCGGTGGCAACGGCACTTGCCCTTGTAATAGGTCTTGCCGACAACGTCGCAACCTTCGTAAGAATTACCGAGAACGAGGAGATTATTGCCGAGGCAAGGGAATCGGGCGAGGGCGACGTTACTCTCCGCTCACCCGTCGCGTTTACCAAATATAACGCAAAGCTCGGTATCAAGTACCTTGATTCCGAGTCGCCCGAGATTTGGCCAAACCGAAGCTTTGCGCGCTACCACGGCATTGACTCCGTCGTAGGTGTCAGCCCTATACGCGAGCTTCTTGTTGAGTGGGGGCTTGAGGACCTGCTCGAGCTTGAATTCCTACGCGAGCTTGGATTTATCTAAACAAGTTTAGTTAAAAACGTTCATTGGAGTGGCTTTCGGTCACTCCTTTTTTATTGTCACGGTCCCATGAGAAAAAATCAAAACCATATAAACGCTCGCCGCCCCCCTCCCCCTCCTTTAATTACGCTCGCGCGGATTTTGTTTTGTTTATTTGTTTTTTCTCTGTTTCTGTTTCGGTGTCGGTTTGCGTTTGCGTTTTTGCTTCAACGACGGAGGAGGTTTTTGTATCTGTTTTTGTTTCTGTTTCGGTTTCTGTTTACCTCCTCCCACCACCATCCTATAATCCTTCCTCCTCCCTCCCCCTTATGCTTTGTCATCCTTGAGTTGAGCAACGCGCAGCGAAGGATCTCGAAAAAAGTCCCCTCAGAGAGGAGGACTGAAGATTTTGTCACCCGTTATGCAACTTGCACAAGAAATCCGTCGCCCGCCACGCTTGATTTTGGAAGGGTACTATACTTACTTCTCCTCGCATCTGTGATAAAATTATAGCGTAAGGTTTTGAGCGCAAAAATGAGCCCTGCGGGGTGGGCAGGACTCGTTGCTTGTGGGTTTATAAAAGAAGGGGCAAAAGTAACATCATAACCGGGAGCGTTACGACGGTAAGCAGCGTGCTTAAGAGGACGGTATTTGCCGCCTCGCGCTGACCCTCACCGACGATTTCGGCAAAGTTGAGAACCACTGAGGCAGCAGGGGTTGCGCATATTACGAAAAAGGTTGCGGCAACGTCGCGCGGCACGGGAAGAAAAAGCACGAGTGCGAGTGCCACAAGCGGCATAACAAGCTGCTTTACCGCTATCGTGAGATAGACGCGGAAATTGCCAAAGAGGGCGGAAAGCTTCATCGTGCCGAGGCGCATACCGAGGATTATCATCGAAAGCGGCGAGGACATACGCGCCGCCGTGGTAACCATATCAAAGAGGCTCTCGGGCAGGGAGATTTCGAATATGAATAAGATAAGCGCCACCACGGTGCCTATCATCGGGGGATTCAGAAAGACCTTTTTGAGGGACATGTGCTTCAGATTTTGCGAGATTATAGCCGAGCCGACCGTCCAGCCGACGACGTTCATCACAAGAGCGAAGATGGTCGTATAGATTATAAGGTCGTCCGAGGTGTCGGGAAAGAGCGCCTCGATAATCGGGATACCGAAAAAGGCACTGTTTGAAAAGGTGGTTGCTATCGTAATTATGCGGTATATCGGCTGCTCATATTTACGGCGCAAAACGAGGAAGGCGCCGCCGAGCATAATCACGAATATGGCAACAGAAAGAAGGGCGAATACACCGAGCGACATAAGCTTCTCGGGTGTGTAATCGGTTGTGCCGAAGGTATAAACCGCAAGGCAGGGCTGACAAACGAAGAGCAGCACCTTTGAAAAGCCAGCGATACACTCCTCGCCTATCATTTTGGTTTTTGTGAAAAGGTAGCCCGGCACGGCGGTCACAAGCAGCACCGCCACGGCAACGAGAGTTATAAGAAAGGTGTTCATTGTTTAATTCCTTCACTCGGTGGCAAACGAAATTCTAAAGCCCGTGTTCATGGGAATATCAAGCGGCGAAATTTCACCGTAGAGGTCGGTAAACACCACAGCCTCGCCGATAGCGGCAAGAGTCTCGGGGTAGAGGCGGTCAGAGAGATCTGAATAAAAGTCCGAGAACATAAGGTTGTCGTCATTTTTGTAAGCGCCCTCCTCGTTATCGAGCCGATAAACAAAGGCAACGTCCGACTCCCATTCCGCCTCGCCAAACTCACCGACCTCGAGCGAGGCTGCTACCTCGTAGACCTCGGGGAACGCCTCCTTAAAGTAGGCTGTCTGCTCTGCCGATGGGTGCAGGTAGTACCCCGTGTCAAGAAAAGACTCTCCACTGTCGGAAAAGCTCTCGTCACGCAGGAAGAGCTCAAAGGCGTCGGGGCTCATCGCGTTGTCAAGACCGAGCCTGCCGTTTTCTATATATTCTCTTATTCTTTCTATCTTCTCTGCCTTTGCCGCCCTCTCTGCCTCAGTGAGGTCAACCGTATCGCCCGAGTCGGTCAGACGGTCGAAGCGGCGCACGAATATAACCTTGACGCGTATATACTCCGAGAGGTACTCCTCGCACTCCTCAGGGAAGGAGGAAAGGCTCGAGCCGTCCTTGCCGTAAATCATTTCCTTTGCGCGCTCGGCTCTGTAAAGATAGGCGGCAGCCGACGAGAAATCGCCGTAATTAAAGCCGTATTTTGCGCTGAGCGAGTTGAATTTTTCGACAGAGCCGCCCGCCGTGTAGGTGAGGCACTCGGACACAGCCTTATCAACCGCCGCGCGGTCTTTAGCGGTGTAGTTTGAATATTGGTAGAATATTCGGTTGGCGGCGATGATACCCGAAAGATACTCACGGAAGCTCTCGGTGAATTTCTCCCCGTAGCTTTTGCCGTCCTCTGCCGCGCTCGACCAAAACGCCTCGGTGTCAAAAACACCCGACACGCCCTCCTGACGCAGTGCGGCAACGTAGGTAGCCTTATAGCGCGAGGCAAGATAATTGACCTCGCCGCGCCGCAGCTTCACTCCGTCAAGATGCACGACCGCCGACGCCGAGTCGACAGCATTAATTATTCCAATGCACGCACCGAACGCCACGGCAAGAGCCACGAACGCCGCCGCAAATATTATAACGGCTCGCGTAGCCCTGCCCGTCCGTTTTGGCATAGACCTCTCACTTTTCATCATCGTTTTCGTTTTCCTGCTTCTTAATTTTTATATATTCCTCGAGGATATCTGCCGCGATTTCAGCGGCTTCACCCCTAAATTTGTAAACAATTGATTTCATTCCTGCTGCCGCAAAGCGCATACCTGAGTATTTTCCGAAGAGCTCAGACCACACGCCAAGGTCTATTTCGCGCGGCACGAAGGTCATAATATTTCCTCTTGCCTCAACCCTCTCGAGTCCTGCCTCGGTAGCCAAGGCGCGCGTAAGACCGACCGAAATGAGGCGCGTAACACTGCGCGGCATATCGCCGAAGCGGTCGATAAACTCGTCGGAGACGTCATCTGCGTCCTCGCGCGAGGTGATGAGGGAAATCTTTTTATACATTTCCATTCTCTGCGCGCTGACGGGAATGTAGCTCTCGGGAATATGAGCCGACACCGGCATATCGACCACAGCCTCGGGGCGCTCGCGCGCTTCGCCGCGCTCCTCAAGCACCGCCTCGGAAAGAAGCTTGACGTAAAGGTCGTAGCCCACGCTGTCAATATAGCCGTGCTGCTCGGCGCCGAGAAGGTTGCCTGCCCCGCGTATTTCGAGGTCGCGAAGCGCTATCTTGAAGCCTGCGCCGAACTCGGCAAACTCGCGGATTGCCGATAGTCTTTTCTCGGCTACCTCGGAGAGCGCCTTGCCCGCGCGGTAGGTGAAATAGGCGTACGCCTGCCTCCCGCTTCTTCCGACGCGCCCGCGTATCTGATGAAGCTGGGCGAGTCCAAAGCGGTCAGCGTTTTCTATAACGAGGGTATTTGCCATAGGCAAATCAACACCGGTTTCAATTATCGTGGTGCATACGAGAATATCAATCTCGCCCGCGACGAGCATGTGCCATATATCCTCGAGCTCCTCCTTTTCCATCTGTCCGTGGGCGTAAGCAACACGCGCCTCGGGCAGCTCCCTCATAATTTTTCCTGCGACAAGGTCTATAGTCTCGACCTTATTATAAAGGTAGAGCACCTGACCGCCTCTTGCAAGCTCGCGGCGCAGTGCATCGAAAATGACCGCGTCGTCGTGCTCGAGCACGTAGGTCTGCACGGGTCGGCGCTCGCCAGGTGCCTCGTCAAGTATCGAGATGTCGCTGATACCGTTCATAGCCATATTAAGCGTTCGCGGTATTGGGGTCGCGGTGAGCGTTAAGACGTCAATGCCTACGGCAAGCTCCTTTAGCTTCTCCTTTTGCGCAACTCCGAACCTTTGCTCCTCGTCGATTATGAGAAGCCCGAGGTCGTAAAACTCAAGCTTTTTTGAGAGGAGTCTGTGCGTACCGATTAAGATATCGGTCTCGCCTCGCTTCACCTTCCGTAAAATCTCCGCCGACTCGCGAGGCCGCTTGAAGCGCGAGAGCATTTCCACCGTGACGGGATAGCCGCGCATACGCGAGAGCGCAGTCTGATAGTGCTGAAGCGCCAAAATGGTGGTGGGCACGAGTATTGCAACCTGCTTGCCGCCCATTATAGCCTTGAAGGCGGCGCGTAGGGCTACCTCGGTTTTGCCGAAGCCGACGTCGCCGCAAAGCAGTCTGTTCATCGGCACGGGGCGAGTCATATCGGCACAAATCTCACGCACCGCCGTCGCCTGCGAGTCGGTAAGCTCGTATTCAAAGGAGTCGGCAAAGGCGTATTCAAGGTCGGAGTCCTCAGGGAAGGCAAAGCCCGGCTTGCGCTGTCGCTCGGCGTAAAGAGCGATAAGCCGCTTTGCCATATCCTTCGCCGCGCTTTTTGCCCTCGTGCGGGTTTTGTGCCACTCGGTGCCGCCCATCTTCGAGAGCTTCACCTTGCCGTCGCGGTCGCGCTCGCCGATATATTTTCCTATAAGCTCAAGTCTGTCGCAGGGCACGAAGAGCTTGTCGGTGCCTGCGTATCTTATCGTTATATAATCCCTCGTCACGCCGTCGACGGTGACAGCCTCGACGCCCTCGAAAAGACCGATACCGTAGCTTGCGTGAACGACGTAGTCGCCGGGCGAGAGGTCGGCGTAGCTCATAAGGCGCTCGCCCGCTCCACCGACTCTTTTGAGTATTCTCTGCCGTCTTCGGTTTTGCATAACCGCACGACCCTCGTCGCGAGCCATTGATAGAACGGCTACCCTCGGCACTATAAGGTCAAAGCCCTCACCCGTGCCGACTGTAACGAATATTCTGCCGCCCTCAGCCGCCCCGATATCAAAATCGGGCTTATCGTATATCGGCACTGCCGCAATATCCGAGTCGGCAAGCGAGGAAACGAGCGAGTCTGCACCCGCGCGCGTATCGGTAAGCAGCACCACGCGGTAAAGAGAGCGGCGAAGCGCTACAATGTCCTCGATAAGCATTGCGGGGTTGCCGCCGTAGGCGACCGTCTTGCGCGTTCGGAAGCCGAAAAGCCCCGCAAGGCGCGTGTCTCTGACACCACCCGCAAAGGAGTTCTGGTGAACGGTTATATTCTCCGAGAGAAAGTTCTCGTATTCGCGTGCGCCCGCAGTGTAGCGAGCCGCCTCCTCGGTCACGGTACCGAGCGAGAGGAGTGCTTTTCTCTCGTTTTCATAGTACTCCTCGTGCTTTGCGATATCCTCGCGGCAGCCCGCGGTATCAACGACGAAGGCTATCCTGCGCCCGCCGCGCGAAAGGTAATCAAAGAGGTTCTCACGCCTCTTGTAGACGAGCCCTAAATACTTGTCGCGGAAATCGACCGTGCCGTCACCGCGAAGAATTGCCGCCTCGCGACCGAGCCTCTCGGCAGCTTCGCTGTCCCTTGCCCCCGCGAGCAGCCCCTCGACCGCCGCGAGAATACGCGCCCTCGCCGCCCCGTCTACTATAACCTCGGTGGCAGGGAGAATACTAAAGCTCTGCAAAGTCTCGCTCGTCCTTTGGGTTATGGGGTCAAAGGAGGAAATTCGGTCTATCTCGTCACCGAAAAACTCTACACGGGTCGGCTCATCGGTATCTCCGCCCCAGAAATCGAGTATGCCACCGCGGCGCGAGAACTGCCCCACGCCGTCAACCGTATCAACGGGGGCAAAGCCGAGTGACAGAAGCCTTTTTGCAAGCTCCTCGGGCGAGAGTATGTCACAAAGCCTGCCGCTTAGCGAAAGAGAGGCAAGAAGCTCGTAGGGTAAAGTGTAGGTTGCCGCCGCCGAGGGAGTTGAAACGACGGCGTCGCACTCGCCCTTTGCAAGCGCAGAGAGCACCGATAGCCTCTCACGGTCAACGTCGTGAGAGGCTCTTACGTTATGAAATACGAGGTCGCGCCGCTTGTAGCCAAGCGCCCTTACACCCGCCGCAGAGAGCAGTCCCGTGACTCTCTCGCGCTCCCCCTCGTCGCGCACTGTGACGAGGACGGGCTTACCCGACGCGGCTCTCGCCTCTCTCACGCTTTCGACGAGAAAGGCAGCCGCAGCGCCGCCGGACAGGCCGTTTACCGCTACCGGAAGCGGCTCGCTCGCGGAGTACGCCTCGGCGAGAGTCTTAAGAAAGCTCTTATACTCTCCGTCAAGGCGGATAAGACTCGACAGCTGCATATACCGTTCCTATTTTGAATATTTGTTCATCGCTTCATCAATTTTCCCGCCGAGGATAAGCTCTGCCGCCGCGAGGATATCGGGAAATCTCTCCGATATTCTGGCAAGGTCTGCCTCGGGGAATCTGCCGAGCACGAAATCTGCAAGGTCGTACTCGGGTGTGGGCTTTTTGCCTACGCCTATCTTTACGCGAGGAAACTCCTCGCTCCCAAGGCGGGCGATTATACTTTTGAGTCCGTTGTGGCCGCCGGCAGAGCCGCGCCGCCTTATTC
This sequence comes from Eubacteriales bacterium, assembly GCA_045657165.1. Taxonomy (GTDB): domain Bacteria; phylum Bacillota; class Clostridia; order Oscillospirales; family CAG-272; genus UBA1740. The sequence goes on along the minus strand of JAZOSP010000052.1, from coordinate 2,997 downwards.
TGATAACGCCGGGGTCAAAGCTTATCTCGTCGTGCAAAACGATCACACGCTCGGGCGGAATCTTGTAAAACGCCGCCGCCTCGCCGATAGCGAGCCCGGAATTGTTCATGAGCGTGGTGGGCTTCATAAGGAGCACGCGCACACCGCTTAGCGTCGCCTCTGCGACCGTGGCGTGAAACTTCACCCTGTCAATTTTTACACCAAGGCTATTTGCAATATAGCCTATCGCTAGAAAGCCGGCGTTATGACGGGTTCTCTCGTATTGAGAGCCGATGTTGCCAAGACCTGCTATGATAGCCGATACGGGCGCACCCGTGTCGCGTTTTTGCTCGATTTTCTTAAAAAGGTCGAATATATCCCGCATAATCAGCTCTCGCTATTTTCCTTTACTCTTATAAGCTCGTCAGCGTAAGGCAGGGCGCATATCGCATCGCAGAGCGTGTGCCACTCGGCAAGCTTGTGGCTACGCCTTGCGTAGTAAATATTTATCAGCACCTCGTAGTTCATCGTGACCGTTCTCATCTGATTATAGGACGAGGGGAGGAGCTGTATCATATTGTGCCACGCCGACTTGTCCTTGCTCTCAACGAAGCGCACGCGCTCGCCCTCGAGGTAGGAAATCACCGAGTCGAGCACCTCGAGGCAGTCGTCGGTCATTCTGTCGCACGAGAAGTCCTCACGCGAGAACTCCTTTGCCTGTATTTTATGCATAGTAGAGGTGGAGTTTGCAACCGTGCCAACCTTGTAGGTATCGAACTCCTTCCACCAATAAAGAGGAGCTGTAATATCCATTGATACCATAATCTGCCGCAGAAATTTTCTGTGGTCGCTGCCTGCTCTTGCAAGCCTTGTCGCAAGCGAGAGGTCGTTTTCGCCGAGCACGTAATTACCGTCACCGTCGTAATAGGAGTCCATTCTCGACCAGCTGTTAAGCGGGTTGCGCGCGCCTCTTATCGCGTTTTCAAAGTTCATTACCGAAATTCTCTCGACCTTTAGCATTTCAGTCCTCCGATTCGTAAATTTATCCATTTTATTTTACCACAGGTGGCGCGCATTTGTCAATCGTCAAAGAGAAAAAATTATAGCCCGCGCGTGCGCCTATTTGTAAACTTTTCAAAATAAGTATTTATTTTTTTATATTTGTGTGCTATAATGATATAATCACCCCGTATCGCCTCTCATTATACACTGCGGCACGGGGCAAGGAGCTACTGTATGAAGAAAAATTGCGATAAAAACAACTCCTGCCGACTTAACCGCGTTGGCGGTCAGGCGGTGCTCGAGGGAGTTATGATGAAGGCGGGCGAGCGTACCGTGACGACCTGCCGCAAGGAGGACGGCACGCTTACCGTTACAGACGACAGCTTTAAGTCGGTCAGGAAGAAATATAAGATACTTAACCTGCCTATATTGCGCGGCGTTATAAATTTCGTCGAGATGATGATTCTCTCGGTCAAAACGCTCGGCAGCTCTGCCGAGGCTATGGGGCTTGACGAGGACGAGGGCGAGCCGTCGCGGTTCGAGAAATTCCTTGCGGACAAGCTCGGCGTTAGCCTTACCGACGTCGTTATGGTGGTGTCGGTGGTGCTGGGGCTTGCTCTTTCGGTATTTCTCTTTCTATTTTTACCCATCTGGGCGGTAGCGGGAATCAACGCGCTGCTTGGCATTTGGGGTCTTAACATGGGTGAGATTCTCTCCTCTGTGGTCGAGGGGCTTATGAAGGTGGGAATTTTCATTTCCTATCTCGCGCTCGTATCGCTTATGCCCGATATAAAGCGCACCTTTATGTACCACGGCGCGGAGCATAAGTCTATTGCCTGCTTCGAGGCGGGCGACGAGCTGACACCCGAGGCCGCTATGCGCCATAGGCGCTTTCACCCGCGCTGCGGCACGAGCTTTATGTTCTTTATGATTTTGCTCGGTATCTTCGCGGGAATCCTCATCAAAACGCTTATCCCCGGGCTTGACACCTGGCTTTATACGCTTATCCGCCTGCTTATTCTGCCGCTTCTTATGGGTATCGGATACGAGGTTATACTCCTCGCGGGCAAGCACGACAATATAGTCACGAGAGCCATCTCAGCTCCCGGCCTTTGGGTGCAGAGAATAACCACCAAGGAGCCGACGCTCGATATGCTCGAGGTCGCGATAGTTTCGATAAAGTGCGCGCTGCGTGACGATTTCCCTGAGTTCCGCGAGTTTTACGAAGCCCGAGCATGGGAGCCGAGCGAGGGCAGCGCAGAGGGAGAGGAAAACGGCACTAAAGGCGAGCCGTGTGACGAAAATGACGCTTCGTGAGGCAGAGGAGCTGCTTTCGGCAGCAGGCATTGACTCACCTCGTGACGAGGCAAGGCTCATATTCCGCCTTGTCGGCGGAGTGCCGCAGCACGAAACCGTATCGCTTGACTCGGAGTGCGACAGCCCCCTCGTCTTTGAGGCGGTAAATCGGCGAGCCGAGAGAGTACCGCTTGAATATATCACGGGGCGCGCGGATTTCTACCGCGAGTCCTACAAGGTTAACGAGAGCGTTTTGATACCCCGCCCCGATACAGAGATTCTCGTTGACTACGGTGTTAAAAATCTGCCCCGAGGCGCCGACTTTTTAGACCTTTGCACGGGCTCGGGGTGCGTTGCCCTCTCGATACTTAATAACACCCGTGACACCACGGCTCTCGCCGTCGATATTTCCGAGTCAGCGCTCGCCGTGGCAAGAGAAAACGCGCGTGAGCTTGGGCTTTCAGACAGGATAGAATTTATGCGTGCCGACGTGACAGAGATAGCGCACACGAGGAGCGCCTACGCCGTCTTTTCAAATCCGCCTTACGTATCTGACTCGGCTTACGAGGCGCTCGAGCCCGAGATTTACAAGGAGCCCAAAATCGCCTTTCTCGGCGGTGCTGACGGCTGTGATTTTTACCGCACGCTGACCCCTCTTTATAGAGAGATTATAGACAAAGACGGATTTATTGCCTACGAGATAGGCTACGACCAAGGAGA
>JAZOSP010000051.1:0-48467 GCA_045657165.1 Eubacteriales bacterium | reverse complement strand
GCGTCGTGATACTCACCGCGGATTTTGAAGAAGCGCTCATATCTTCCGATTTTAGTAAAGCCGCACCTCTCGTAAAGCGCTATGGCGCGACCGTTATCGGCTCTCACCTCAAGCGAGATGACCGAGGTATCGATACTTTTGGCAGAGTCGATGAGCATTTCGATAAGACGCGTTCCTATTCCCCTGCCCCAATACTCACGAAGAACGGTTACAGAGAGCGTCGCTCTGTGAGCGTAGCGCGGTATTCGCTCGTGCTCGAGGACAGCGTTGCCAACGACCACATCGCCGTCAAGCGCAACGAGCATAAGGTCGCGCCCCGACTCTGAAAATCGCCTTATAAATTTTGCCTCGCGTTCGGTGCTGATATTAAAGCTGTCCTTGTCAAACGAGAGATTGTCGGTCTCGCCGCCGACAGTTCTTATATGTGTAAGAAGTGCCGCGGCGTCCTCGGGAGCTGCCTCGCGATAAATAATTGGCATAATAATTTTTCCTCAAATTATGATAATATAATTGTATCATTCATTTGAAAGAAAAGCAATAACGTGGTCTACAAAAATTCCATAAATTGTTTATAATATTTCGACGAATGGGTGATACAATAATAACAGAGTCAAAGGAAAAGAGCCCGCAAGGGTGACCTTCCTTTCGGGCTCGATAATATAGATTTGAAAAAAACAGGAGATTTAATTCTTATGTCCAGAAGCAAGGTAAACGTTCCCGAAGCTAAGGCTGCTCTTGACAAGTTCAAGATGGAGGCTGCTAACGAGGTTGGCGTAACCCTCAAGCAGGGCTACAACGGTGACATCACCGCTCGTCAGGCAGGCAGCATCGGTGGTCAGATGGTTAAGAAGATGGTTGAGTCTTACGAGAACTCGATTAAGAACAACGGCTAATTTTTAGCTAGTCTTATCCTTTCCGATTTTCTGATTACAGATAGCTTTTAAGGAATAAAAGCTGGGAGACCGCCCTGTTGAATGGGCGGTCTTTTTTATTAATTTGAGGTAATGCAAGAGCCGCCCGTCAGGCAGGCAGCATCGGTGGTCAGATATGGCGAAAAGGAGGGCAAACCAAATAGGTTTTTACGCGCCAATTTTCCCGTATGCTTCGTCAGAGCTTTTGACAATATCGGCATATTATCTTCAAGCTCTTCCTTGCCTACAACAAAATTATCTGCGCAATAACTGCTTCGCACCCTTCGGGCGACTTATTCACCCCTCCTTTTCACCTCGAAGATGGACCGAGTCTTACGAGAACTCGATTAAGAACAACGGCTAATTTTTAGCTAGTCTTATCCTTTCCGATTTTCTGATTACAGATAGCTTTTAAGGAATAAAAGCTGGGAGACCGCCCTGTTGAATGGGCGGTCTTTTTTATTAAATTAAAATAAAGACAATGGCGGCAGCGAGGGCCGCGGCGGCGGTGGAGAGGAAATTGACGACGTCGTTGTTGATTATCTTTACGCCGCGGTAATGAGCCGTTTTAGCTCCGCAGTGCTCCTCCTTTTCGACTATCTCGGAGCAGACGGTGCATTTGTACTTTACCTGCAAGAGCGAGCCGAGGAAGCTGTCGAAGATGGCGCCGAGGAATGCCGCCGCCGTGATTATAAGAAGCTCTAAAATGCTTATCGCGCCGAAGGCATAAGCCACAAGCGATACGGCAGCCGAGGCAAGCAGAGAGGCAAGAGTGCCGGGCAGCGACATACCGCCGCTAATCCCCTGCTCGCAGCGCTCGAATCTGAATATATCGTAAACTCGGCGCGCCACGATACCCACGCCCGAAGCAACCGTATCGGCAAACGCCTCGGCAAGCGAGGCAACGAAGGCTATGACAAACACACGGTGACCGAGGCAGAAATAAAGAACGGCAGAGAGCGAGGCAACAAGCCCGTTTGCCAAGACCTGCACGACGTCGCGGCAGTCACCGCGCTTCTCACGGTCGATTTCTGCCTTGTTTTTTCTGCTTTTATACCACTTTTTGAACTTATCGACTGCGACACTGCCGACGAAGAAGGTCATAAGAGTTGTAAAGCCGAAATTGCCAAGCGGCACGGATATACATAAATCAACCGCCACGGCGGCAAGAACACCGCCGAGGGTAAGCGAGCGCTTTTTGTATGCGAGCGCGATAATCAAGGGTGTTACGAGAATGGGAGCTATATAGTTTGTCACCTCGGGAAGATATATAAAGGCGTAGGTCAGAGCCGACACACCGACGGTGATGGCGATATTATCAAGCCCGAAGCCAACGACAAGCTCGAGTATAACGGCAAAGAGGGCTATCAAGAGCGACTGCCAGAGGAAAAGCCCCAAGGAGAAAATCTCGGAAAATGCAACTACCGTTACAAAACAAACGACGGCATTCGTGAGCGTGCCGAGGAGCGACTTTTTACCGTATATTTTAGGATTGTGGCGGGTAGCTGCCTGCCCCACGACTCCTGCGAGCCCGTCACCGAAGGATGTAGCAAATACTCCAACGCCAAACGGAATAACCATTTCCGGCAAGAATAGCGTCACAAAAGCCATCACCGACATTGCGACGGCGTAATATACCGTGCCGGGCGCGTTCTCGCCGTCAGATGACATAGCGGGCACGAGCTTAATCTTGTAGTCAAGGGCGAGAAGCCCGAGGAATAAGAGGCACACCACAAGAAAATGCACCGACGTTCCCATAAAATGATAAAGTATCACCCACTCAAAGCCCACGAGAATATGAACGAGCTTGCGCGTGAATTTCTTCGGCACGCCAAGCTTATATAAGACGAGTCCCGCACCTATACATAGCAGGGCGTAGAGAATACTCGTAAGATATCCGTAAAAAATCATAAAAGTCAGCGCTCCTGTTTTTTCGCTTTAACATAGTAATTATACTATACTTTACCCTGTAAAGTCAAGTGCGGTGTATAAAAATAAATATCCACCCGTGCGGGTGGATATTTATTAAACCTCCTCGTTTTCCGAGTTAGCACGACGTGTGTCCTCGTCGTCAGGCTCGACTCCCACGCTTTCCTTGCCGGGAATGACGATACCGCGAGTCATTGCTCTGTGGTTCTCCTCATTCTTTTTGTCAAGCACTGCCTGCTTTTGCACGTTGGTCAGCCTGATATCCTCCTTGATATCCTCATTTATGGTACCATCGTCGAGGGTCAAGAACCTCTCGAATATGTCGGGATAGACGAAGGTCTTTTGTACAGTGTCAAATTTTACGGTGATATATTTTCCTTGAGTTGCCACGATGACTCCGTCACCGAAAGCCTTGTGTTTTACGTGAAGATTCTCTAAAACCATAGTATCCTCCGATTTTTATTTTTCCGAACAAGCGCGCCTGCCCCTTATTATTACAATAATATTACGGTGGGCGTTTTTCGTTCTCAAATTGAGAGAGGCGAACGCAAGCTCCGCCTCTACTATACAAAGCGCCGCTTATTATAACAGATAAATATTGCAAAACTATGAACAAAACGGGCTTTTTTTGATTTATTTGAATTTTTTTTGATTTTTTTACATTCAAGTCGCAATTTTGTCGAAAATTGACACCTGTTTATTAAATTTCAGGGCAAAAGCCGTAAAAATTCCGCTGCCAAACGGCAGCGGAATCAGTTTACAAATCAAAGCTCAATCATCGACTCATCCCAGATTTCGGGGGCCTCAAAGCCGAGGAGATTTACCGTTGTGGCAGCCACAGCGGAAAGACCGAAATCCTCCCTACCGAGCTTGACCGTGTACTTATCGGCGGTGAAATTATCGTAGATAATAAAGGGCACGGGGTTTAGAGTGTGGCTGGTCTTAGCCTTGAGTGTGCCGTCCTTATTAGCCTTCGGGGCTTTCGTCTTCTTATCTATCTCGTACATCTCGTCGGCGTTGCCGTGGTCAGCGGTAATGAGTGCCACGCCTGAAAGCTCATCAACGACCTTTAGGATACGCGCGAGCTGAAGGTCGAGGGCCTCCATAGAGCACTGGGTAGCAAGGAAGGAGCCCGTGTGACCTACCATATCGCCGTTCGGGAAATTAACGCGGAGATACTTATATTTGCCCGAGTAAAGACACTCGATAAGCTTATCGGTAATCTCGGCACACTTCATCCACGGGCGCTGCTCAAAGGGAACTACGTCCGAGGGGATTTCGATATAGGTTTCAAGCTCCTCGGAGAACTTGCCCGATTTGTTACCGTTCCAGAAATACGTTACGTGACCGTACTTCTGCGTTTCGGAGATTGCAAGCTCGGGGACACCCGCGCTGACGAGATACTCGGTCATAGTGCCCGTGATTTCCGGCGGATTTACAAGGAAGCGAGAGGGGATATGAAGGTCGCCGTCGTACTCGAGCATACCGGCGTAAAGCACGCTCGGCACTCTCTTTCTGTCAAACTTGTCAAAATCCGCCCCTGACTCAAATGCCTTTGAAATTTCGATAGACCTGTCGCCGCGGAAGTTGAAGAAGATAACGCTGTCGCCGTCCTCTACCGTACCGACGGGCTTGCCGTCACGCGCTATAACGAAGGGCGGAAGGTCCTGGTCGATTACCTTGTACTCTGCTCTGTATGCGGTGATAGCCTCCTCGGCTGAGCCAAACTGTCTGCCCTCGCCGAGAACGTGAGTTTTCCAGCCGAGCTCAACCATAGCCCAGTTAGCCTCGTATCTGTCCATAGTTATCTGCATACGGCCGCCGCCCGAGGCAATTGCGATATCGAAATCGTCGGAGCGAAGCGTATCGAGATATTCTTCAAACGGGCATACGTAGTCAAGCGCGCTGGTTTCGCCAACGTCACGGCCGTCAAGCAGCACGTGTACTCTGACCCGCTTAACACCGTCGCGCTTTGCCGCCTCGATAAGAGCCTTGAGGTGGTCTATATGCGAGTGAACGTTTCCGTCAGAGAAAAGACCGAGGAAATGAAGTGTCGAATTGTTATTTTTAACACCTGCAACGAGCGTCTGCCAAGTGTCCGAGCCGAAAATTTTACCCGTTTCAATAGACTGAGAAACGAGCTTTGCACCCTGTGCAAATACCTGACCCGAGCCGAGTGCGTTGTGACCCACCTCGGAGTTACCCATATCGTCGTCACCGGGAAGACCGACAGCAGTGCCGTGCGCCTTGATTTTGAGAGTGGGATAGTTTTTCATCAATCTCTCAAGGGTGGGAGTGTTTGCAGCCGCAACTGCGTTTGCACCGTTATCGGGCGCAATACCCACGCCGTCCATAACGATAGTAAGAAGCGGGCCCTTTACGCCCTCGAATTTTGCTGATTTTTTAAGCTGTGCCATAGTTTTTGCCTTTCCTTTTGTTAAATATCGGCGTCCTTTATGTAAAGGTGACCGAAATCGGTAATAAATTTCTTTCTTTCCCCGAGTGCGTCGCCAAGAAGCACGTCAAACATACGCGCCGTCTCCTCAGCGTCGGTAGGTGTAACCGCTATAAGCCTGCGGGTTTGCGGACACATCGTGGTACGCCACATCATATCAGGCTCGTTTTCACCGAGTCCCTTCGAGCGCTGAATGGTATAGCGCTTATTACCGAGCTTTGCGAGAATATCCGCCTTTTCCTTTTCGTTGTATGCAAAATAGGTTTCCCCGCCCGAGTTAATTTCAAAAAGCGGCGACTCTGCGATAAAGATTTTGCCCTTCTCGATAAGCGTGGGAAGCAGACGGTAAAACAGCGTTAGAAGAAGCGTGCGTATCTGGAAGCCGTCCTCGTCCGCGTCGGTGCATATTATAATTTTATTCCATTTTAGGAGATTGTAGTCAAAGGTGGCAAGGTCAGCCTTTTTAGAGGATTTGACCTCGACGCCGCAGCCGATCACCTTGAGAAGGTCAACTATAATATCGCTCGCGAAAATTTTCTCGTAGCTGCTCTTCATACAGTTGAGCGTTTTACCTCTTACGGGCATAATCGCCTGGAATTCCGCGTCACGCCCCTGCTTACAGCTCGACATTGCCGAGTCGCCCTCAACTATATAAACCTCACGCACCGATGGGTCCTTAGAGTGACAGGGGACAAACTTCTCTACCCTGCTCGAAACGTCCATCGTGCCGGCAAGCTTCTTTTTAATATCGCGGCTCGTAAGCTCCGCTTTTTCTCTCGCGCGCTTGTTAAGCAGCACCTGCGAGACGATAGCGTTTGCGCTCGACTGATTCTCGGTTAGGTAAATCTCAAGATTCGTCTTGATAAACTCCGTAAGAGCCTTTTGAATAAAGGCGTTTGTTATTGCCTTTTTCGTCTGGTTCTCGTACGAGGTCTGCGTGGAAGCCGAGTTAACTATCACGGCAAGGTTGTCGGCAATATCGTCAAAGGAAATTTTCGACTCATTTCTTGCGTACTTATTCTGCACCTTGATAAATTTGTCAATAGCGTAAGTAAATGCGTTTCTGACCGCCTTGTCGGGAGCGCCGCCGTATTCAAGATAGGAGGAGTTGTGATAGTACTCCTTCATGCCGGATTTTGCAAGACAGAAGGTGATTTCCGCCTTCAACTTATAATCGGGCATGTCCTCTCTGTCGCGGCCTTTCGTTTCAAAGCTCCATAACACAGGCTGGGTAATCGAAATTCCCTCGGTTATCTCTGCTATATAATCGGCAACACCGTGCTCGTAATAAAACTCGGTTTTCTCGAATTTACCGCGCTCGTTTTCAACCTCGAGAATGAAGCGGATACCTGCATTGACGAATGCCTGACGGCGCATAGTGTTTACGAAGAATTCCTCGGGAATGTCAATTTCCTTAAACACCTTGAGATCGGGTCGCCACCTGATAACGGTGCCTCGCTTTTTAATACCCGGCTCGATGTCGCTGACGCGAAGCTCTCCTACGGGGTTTCCCGACTTGAAATTCATCTCGGAAACCGTCTTGCCGTTATGGGAGCGCACACTCATATATTCCGACGAGTACTGCGTAGCAGTAGCACCGAGTCCGTTAAGACCGAGCGAGAACTCGTAAGCAGAATTTCCGTCGTTATTATCGTATTTACCGCCGGCGTAAAGCTCGCAGAATACAAGCTCCCAGTTCCAGCGCTTTTCCTTTTCGTTATAGCCGAGGGGCACGCCGCGCCCGAAGTCCTCAACCTCTATCGAGAGGTCGCGGAATTTCTTGACGATAATTTTATCGCCGTAGCCCTCTCTTGCCTCGTCAACCGAGTTCGCGAGTATTTCTATGAATGAATGCTGACAGCCGGTAAGGTCGTCGGAGCCGAATATAACCGCGGGTCTTTTTCTCACACGGTCGGCGCCCTTTAGGCTTTTTATACTCTGGTCATCGTATTCGGTCCGTCTCGTAATCCTGTTTGCCACGTTCACCCTCCCAATTTTTTTCCAAAATATATTATAACATAAATTACACAGCTTGTCAAGAAAGTAAAATCAAGTTTACGCTACAATAGGTCTTGACTCACAGAGAGCTTTGCTTTATAATTATTATCGAGGGGGCTGACGAATGAAAGAGATAACCGATGTTATAGAGGAGTCGGGGGAAAACCTGACGGTAAAAGAATATCTATCCCGCCGCGGCTTCAGCGCCACCCTTGTAAAGAGAGTAAAATACGGCGGAATCAAGGTGAATGGAGAGACGGTAACGGTAAGATATAGGCTCGCACGCGGTGACCGCGTCGTGATAACTCTTCCCGAGGGGAGAGGTGAAAATATACCGCCGATTGATATACCGCTTACAGTTCTTTACGAGGACGAGTATCTCGTCGCCGTATGCAAGCCGCGGAATATGCCGACACATCCATCGCGCGGCAACAGTCTACCAACGCTTGCCAACGCAGTTATGGCAAGGTACGGCAAGGGCTTCGTTTTTCGCGCAGTGAACCGACTGGACAGGGGCACCTCAGGTGTCGTGCTCATAGCGCGCGACGCCTATACCGCGGCGAAGATGTCTTCCGATATGAAGGCGGGAAAATACCAAAAGATATATTATGCCGTGGTCGAGGGCGTGCCGAGCGAGCCGCACGGCATAATCGACGCACCTATCGAAAGAGAAAGCGAGGGCTCTATCAAGCGAGTTGTCAGAGCCGACGGAAAGCGCGCGATAACCGAGTATGAGCTGATAGATGCAAGAGACGACACCTCGCTCCTAAAGATAGCACTGCACACCGGAAGAACTCATCAGATAAGAGTGCATATGTCATATATAGGACACCCGCTTTACGGTGACTTTCTCTATGGCAAAAGAGATGACGAAGGATATCTTCTACACTGCTCCGAAATTATTTTTCCTCACCCGATTAGCAATACTACAGTAAGCGTAAAATCGCCAATCACACTATAAAAAGGCTTATTTTGCAAGGTTTAGTTTGCAAAATAAGCCTTTTTATTATTGCCTTATCATTTCAAGAAGCGCTGACTCATCTATGATATTTACACCAAGCTCACGCGCCTTCGTAAGCTTTGAGCCTGCCTCGTCACCTGCTACAACGTATGAGGTTTTCTTTGATACGCTACTCGAAACCTTGCCGCCGTTTTGCTTTATGAGAGCCGACGCCTCATCCCGCGACATTGTGGGAAGCGTTCCCGTAAGAACGAAGGTAAGCCCCTCAAAAAGGCTTCCGCGCTCCTCGGATACAGCGCTCGTGCTGACGCCTAAATTTTCAAGTCTTGCACAGAGCTCTCGCGTCCCCTCATCGGCAAAGAAATCGACGATAGCGCGCGCTGTAATCTCGCCTATATCCTTGATTTTGAGAAAGTCCTCGACGCTCGCGGAAATGACGGCGTGAAGCGTACGCATTTTTCTTGCAATTTCCTCGGCGGCAACCTCACCGACCTGTCTGACGCCAAGTGCAAACAGAAGCCTCTCAAGCCCCCTGCCCTTCGATTCACCGATTGCCCCGACGAGATTCTCGGCACTCTTTTTGCCCATGCGCTCAAGCCCCTCGATATCCTCAACCTCGAGAGTGTACAAATCAGCCGCGTCCTTGATTTTACCCGCGGAGAGTAATAGCTCAACCACCTGCGGACCGAGTCCGTCGATATTCATAGCGCCCTTTGAGGCAAAATGGGTTATGCTACGTGCTCTCTGTGCAGGACAGTTAGGATTAATACACCTCGTTGCCGCGCCGTCACCGCACTCGTCTCTGACTACCGCGTGACCGCAGGAAGGACAGGTGCTCGGCATTGAGAAGACCGTCTCCGTGCCGTCACGGCGCTCGGGAATAGAGCGAATAATCTCGGGAATTATTTCCCCCGCCTTGCGCACCACTACCCTGTCACCGATACGGATATCGCGCTCGGCGATAAACTGCGCGTTATGAAGCGTCGCACGCGACACGGTAGTGCCCGCAAGACGAACGGGCTCGAGGTTCGCAGTTGGTGTCAGAACTCCCGTTCTGCCAACTTGAATATCTACTGAGAGAAGCCTCGTTTCCTTTTCCTCCGGGGGATATTTATAAGCAACCGCCCACTTAGGCGTGCTCGTGCCCTCACCGACCCTTACTCTGTCGGCAAGGTTGTTTACCTTAATAACCGCACCGTCCATATCAAAGGCAAGCTCGGGGCGAGCCTCGCCAAGATATTCAACATGCTCCTTTATACGCTCGTATCCGCTGACCGTCACCCTGTGCGGCAGGGTCACAAAGCCAAGCTCTGCCATACGGTCAAGCGACTCTGCGTGGGTCACAGAGGCTCTGCCGTCGGCATAGAGCGAGCCGTCCTGAAGATTAAACACAAATATATCAAGTCTGCGCGAGGCGGCAACCTTTGGGTCGAGCTGGCGGAGCGAGCCTGCCGCGGCATTTCGGGGATTTGCAAAAAGTGCTGCCCCCTCTGCCTCGCGCGCCTCGTTAAGCTGCCTGAACACCTCACGTGACATGTACACCTCACCGCGCACGCAAAGATACGGGAGCGGCTCGGTAAGCTTCAAAGGAATAGATTTTACGGTGCGAAGATTCTCCGTAACGTCCTCGCCGACCTCGCCGTCGCCTCGTGTGGCGCCCTTAACGAAAACTCCGTCGCGATAGGTGAGCGACACCGAAAGTCCGTCAATCTTCGGCTCAACCGAGTACTCGGTATCCTCTCCGAGAGCACCGTTTACCCTCTCGACGAAATCCGAAAGCTCATCGTAGGAGAAAACGTCGGTAAGACTGCCCATTTTGACGGTGTGAGTGAATTTTTCAAATTTATCAAGCGCACGTCCGCCGACACGCTTCGTAGGCGAATCGGGAGTAGAAAGCTCAGGATAACGCTCCTCAAGCTCACAAAGCTCGCGGAACATGGCGTCATATTCATAATCCGAAATTTCGGGCGCGTCGCACTCGTAATAGAGCCTCGAGTTGTGCTCTATCGCAGCCTTCAGTTCCTTTATTCGCTCTTTTGCGTTTTCTATCATCTGACTTGCTCCTACGACCTTTTTTACCTTTTTATTTTAGCACGCACAACGGAAAATGTCAAGGTGCTTTGCGCGTTTGGACACATCCTTTCTTTATTTTTGCGTGTATGCACCAAAAGATACTTGATTTAGAGGTGTATATGTGTTAAAATGTATTTAATAAATTTCGAGTCCTCAAGAAAGGAGCAGCCATATGAAGCTCACCGAGCTTTTTGCAAAAGATAAATTTTCGCTTTCCTTCGAGGTCTTCCCGCCGAAGACAGACACCGCCTTTGAAAGCGTCAAGCTTGCAACCGAGGAGATTGCGAAACTTCGCCCTTCGTTCATGAGCGTTACCTACGGCGCAGGCGGCGGAACGAGCGAATATACTCTGGAAATAGCGAAAAATATCAAGGCAAGCTACGGCGTGCCCACGCTTGCTCACCTAACCTGCGTTTCCTCGACAAGAGCAACCGTACGCGAGAAAATCGACGGCATGCGTACGGCAGGAATTGAAAACGTCATGGCGCTGCGAGGCGATATTCCCGCAGAGCTCGAGGGAGCCGACAGAAGCAATTGGGACTATAAGCACGCGGTAGAGCTTGTGCGTGAGCTATCGGAATACGGCTTCTGTATCGGCGGTGCCTGCTATCCCGAGGTGCACCCCGAGAGCAGAAATCAGAAAGATGACATTAAGTACCTCAAGGAAAAGGTAGAGGCAGGCTGCTCCTTCCTCACGACTCAAATGTTCTTCGACAACAATCTGCTCTACAATTTCCTTTACAAAATTCGTGAGGCGGGTATCACCGTGCCCGTTATCCCCGGAGTTATGCCGATAACCAACGGTAATCAGGTTGAGAGGGCTATAAAGCTCTCGGGCTCGCACGTGCCTCAGCGCTTCAAGTCTCTCGTCGATAGATTCGGCTCATCCCCTGCTGCTATGAAGCAGGCGGGAATTGCATATGCAACCGACCAGATAATCGACCTCTTTGCAAACGGAATAAAAAACGTGCACGTTTACTCTATGAACAAGCCCGACGTTGCCGCCGCAATACAGAAAAACCTCTCTGACATTTTGACGAATGGATAACGGCATTTTTACAAGAGTTTACGCCGCGCCGGAGATAGACAGAAAAGAAATACTGCGCTACGCGGGCGTGAGAGGCGACGGTGCTGCCCCCTCTGAGCTTTTGGAAAGGGCTATATCCGAGGCAGAAGGCGTGCTCGCTTACAGAGTCTGCTACCGCGAGCTTCCCGTCAACTCTATGGGTAACGAGCTTGACCTCGGATTTATGAAAACCTCATCGGATGACCTTATAAGACGACTTTCGGGCTGCGAGTCTATCATTTTGTTTGCGGCAACGGTTGGAATCGAGCTTGACAGGCTTACAGCGCGCTACGCCGCGGTATCACCTACGGTGGCGCTGCTGCTCCAAGCATTTGGAGCAGAGAGAATCGAGAGCCTTTGCGACCTTTTTGACCGCGAAATTGCCGAGGAAAAGGCAAAGTTAGGATTTTTCGTCCGCCCACGCTTCAGCCCGGGCTACGGCGATTTTCCAATAACGGCACAAAAGGAAATATTCGGGGCACTCGACTGCCCGAGAAAAATCGGACTCACACTTAACGAAAGTCTTCTTATGTCACCGACAAAATCGGTTACGGCAATTATAGGAATAGGAAAATAGAATGAATATTACCGAATATCTAAAGGAACACATTTTATATCTTGACGGAGGTATGGGAACGCTGCTTCAGAGCAAAGGACTGCTGCCCGGCGAGCTGCCCGAGCGCTGGAATCTCACCCACCCTGATATAATAACGAAAATTCACCGCGATTATTACGACGCGGGTGCAAACGTAGTATCGACAAACACCTTTGGTGCAAATTCCTTTAAGCTTTCCCCCGAGGAGCTTGAGAAAACGGTCGAGGCAGCAATCGAAAACGCGCGCCGCGCCTCCGCCGAAAGCAGCGGCAAGCAGCCAAAATGGGTGGCACTCGACATCGGTCCGACGGGCAGAATGCTTAAGCCCTACGGCGATTTAGACTTTGAGGAAGCGGTTGCGGTATTTTCCGAAACAGTGAGGCTTGGTTCAAAATACGGTGCCGACCTCGTTCTGATAGAAACGATGAACGATTGCTACGAAACAAAGGCGGCGCTCCTCGCCGCAAAGGAGTCCTGCGAGCTGCCCGTATTCGTATCAAACGCCTACGGCGAGGACGGAAAGCTCCTGACAGGCACAACTCCTGCAGCTATGATAGCAATGCTCGAGGGTATGGGCGCCGACGCTATTGGAGCAAACTGCTCGCTCGGTCCGCGCGCTCTCTCGGGCGTGGCACGTGAGTATCTCAAATATTCCTCACTGCCCGTAATACTGAAGCCTAATGCGGGACTACCGCACGTGTGCGACGGCAAAGCCTGCTACAACGTACTCGCAGACGAATTTGCAAGCGAGCTTGCCACACTTGTAAAGGAAGGTGTCAGGATTGTCGGCGGCTGCTGCGGCACGACCCCCGAATATATATCAAAAACCGTCGAAGCTACAAGGAATATTCCACCTCAAGAGATTATCAAAAAGAACATTACCGCCGTGTCCTCTTACACGCACGCAGTAATTTTCGGCGAGCGCCCCTTGCTTATCGGTGAGCGAATCAATCCAACCGGCAAGAAGCGCTTTAAGGAGGCTCTCCTTGCTCGCGATATGGATTACATCCTTCGCGAGGGCATAGCCGAGGAGGAGCGCGGCGCGCATATACTCGACGTCAACGTAGGACTGCCCGGCACAAGCGAGGCGGAAATGCTCACGAGCGCTGTATGCGAGCTTCAGGCTGTGACGGGACTGCCGCTGCAAATCGACACCTCAAATACCGCCGCCATGGCGTCTGCGCTTCGCCGCTATAACGGCAAGGCTATGATAAACTCTGTAAACGGAAAGCGCGAGTCTATGCAGGCACTCTTCCCTATTGCTAAGAAATACGGCGGTGTTATCGTGGCTCTCACTCTTGACGAGGACGGTATTCCCGCGACCGCAGAGGGAAGACTTTCGATAGCCGAAAAAATTCTTGCCGAGGCAAAAAAATACGGAATAGAAAAAAAGGATATAATTTTCGACCCACTCGCAATGGCAATAAGCGCCGACAAGTGTGCCGCGCGCGAGACGCTGCGCGCCGTGAGGCTGATAAATGAAAGACTTGGCTGTCACACCTCACTCGGCGTATCCAACGTCTCGTTCGGACTACCCTCTCGCGACGTTATCAATGCTGCATTCTTTACCGAGGCACTCTCCTCGGGGCTTTCTGCGGCAATTATGAACCCTCACTCACAAAAGATGATGAGGGCTTACCACGCCTACCTTGCACTCGCAGGGCTTGACGAGAGCTTTGCTGACTATATCAATTTTATGTCAAGCGACACCTGCGACGAGGTCGCGGCTCCCACCGTGGCAAAGAAAACTGACGAGGCGTATTCTTCCGACCTTTCCCGAGCAATAATCAAGGGGCTGCGCGGCGAGGCGGCAAGCCTCACACGCACACTCCTCGCCTCAAGGGACGGGCTTGACATTATAAACACTGAAATTATCCCCGCCCTTGACAGGGTTGGCGTGGGATTCGAGAAAAAGACGGTTTACCTGCCCGAGCTTCTTATGAGCGCCGAAGCGGCAAGCGCAGCCTTTGAGGAGATAAAGGCAAGCGTCAGTGCAAGTGCAGCCTCGGACAAGCCTCGTATCGTTATTGCAACCGTCAAGGGTGACATACACGATATCGGCAAAAAAATTGTAAAGCTTATTCTTGAAAACTACGGCTTCCCTGTTACTGACCTTGGGCGCGACGTTGCACCCGAGGTAATCATTAGCGAGGTTGTGCGCCTGCACGCGCCGCTCGTAGGGCTTTCTGCGCTTATGACTACTACCGTGCCTGCAATGGAGGAGACGATAAAGCTCCTCCGCCGAGAAGCGCCGTTTTGTAAAATAATCGTCGGCGGTGCCGTGCTGACACGCGAATACGCCGAGTCAATCGGTGCCGACAAATACGCCAAGGACGCTATGGAGGCTGTGAGATACGCAGACGAGATATATAGCGGAAAATAAAAAGAGGCGGTACGCTCTCGTGGACGTACCGCTTCTTTTTATTTAGTTAAGATCTTTTCAACAGCAGCAAGCTTCACTGCCACGACGAGCACCTCTGTAGCAAGAGCAAGCTCCTCGTCGGTAGGATAGGTCGGTGCTATACGAAGGTTCTCGTCCTTCGGGTCGATTCCGTAGGGGAAGGTCGCGCCCACCGCGGTAAGCGTAACTCCCGCCGCTTTCATAAGGTCATAGACCCTTTTTGCACAGCCTTCCATAACGTCAAGGGATACGAAATATCCTCCGCGCGGCTTTGTCCAGCGCGCAATACCAAGCCCCTCGAGGGCTTCGAGTGCCGCAAGAGTTATCTCAAACTTCTTACCTATATACTCGGCAAGCTTCATCATGTGACGGTGAACAGCCTCGCCGTCGGCAAAGTACGAGGTGTGGCGAAGCTGATTGAGCTTGTCGTAGCCTATCGTCTGAACGCCGAGATACTTGGATATCTGCGCAAGGTTAGCGGGCGACGCCGCCATCATAGCAACACCAGCTCCCGGGAAGGTTATTTTCGAGGTAGAGGTGTAATAGAATATGCGGTCAAGCGTGCCGCACCTCTCTGCCTCGTCAAACACGTTAAGAAGAGTGTCGCCCACCTCACCGAGGTCGTGAACTGCATAGGCATTGTCCCACATAATGCGGAAATCGGGTGCCGCACATTTCATCGAAACAAGACGGCGCACAGTCTCGTCGGAATAGGTGTTACCGCTTGGATTTGAATATTTCGGAACGCACCAGATTCCCTTTACCTTGGGGTCTTTTACAAGCTCCTCAACCATATCCATATCGGGACCTGACTCGGTCATAGGAACGGAAAGAAGCTCAAAGCCGAGGGTTTCGGTAATTTTGAAATGTCTATCGTAGCCGGGAGTTATGCATATCCATTTAAGCCCCACCTCACGACACCAGGGGCGCTCGGAGCCAAGCACACCGAAAAGCATAGCGCGGGCAAGAGTATCGTACATAAGCTGGAGCGATGAGTTACCGCCGACGGATATATACTCGGACTTGATTCCAAGCATATCCGAAAACAGCTTTTTCATCTCGGGGATACCGTCAAGACAGCCGTAGTTGCGGCAATCTATACCGCTTACCGAAAAGCACTTCTCTCTCGGTCTTGATTCGGAAAGCAAGGGCAGACTTATATCGAGCTGGTCGGAGTTGGGCTTGCCTCTTGAGAGGTCAAGCGCAAGTCCTCGACTTTTGTAATCCTTGTATTTTGCAAGAAGGGCGTCATACTCGACTCTGAGCTCTTCTTTTGAAAGTTCTGTGTATTTTTTCATTTTGTCTCCTTTTTTGAATTTTCAAGATACCGAAAATTCAAAATCGCCTCGTTTTAATCGAATTTACTACTCTATTATAGTATATTTTGAAGGTTTTTTCAAGTGATTTTGCAAAATTTAGTCCAAATTTGACAATTTTGGGAATATTGAACATATTCTGCCGTCTATTGTTTCCGCTTTATATGCTATCTATATATAAGATGAGATTTATACACAAAAATGCTTGACAAATTTCGTCGGTTGGTATATAATTTATGCTGATATATTATATCTCGAAAGGATTTCTTTTTTATGGCACAGAAGGATAAAAAGTTCGTTGAGCAGATCACCTCAATGGACGAGGACTTTGCAAAATGGTACACCGATATAGTTAAAAAGGCAGACCTCATAGACTACTCGAGCGTTAAGGGCTGTATGATAATTCGCCCTTACGGCTATGCTATATGGGAGAATATACAGAAGATACTTGACGCGCGCTTCAAGGCAACGGGCGTTGAAAACGTTTATATGCCCATGTTCATTCCCGAATCGCTTCTCAAAAAGGAGAAGGACCACGTAGAGGGCTTTGCGCCCGAGGTTGCGTGGGTCACCATGGGCGGCGAAGAAAAGCTTTCCGAGAGACTCTGCGTGCGTCCGACCTCGGAAACTCTCTTCTGCGAGCATTATGCTAACATAGTAAAATCGTACAGAGATTTGCCTAAGATTTATAACCAGTGGTGCTCGGTTGTTCGTTGGGAGAAGACCACCCGTCCCTTCCTCAGATCGCGTGAGTTCCTCTGGCAGGAGGGTCACACGGTTCACAGAACCGCCAAGGAGGCAGAGGAAAGAACCGTCGGAATGCTTAACGTTTACGCAGATTTCTTCGAAAACGACCTTGGTATTCCCGTTGTTAAGGGGCAAAAAACCGACAAGGAAAAGTTCGCAGGCGCTAACGCCACCTACACAGTTGAGGCTCTTATGCACGACGGAAAGGCTCTTCAGGGTGGCACCTCTCACAACTTCGGTGACGGCTTTGCCAAGGCATTCGGTATTCAGTTCCTCGACAGCGACAATACTCTCAAATACGTTCACGAGACCTCGTGGGGCGTATCGACCCGTATTATCGGCGGTATCATAATGACTCACGGCGACGACTCGGGACTCGTTCTTCCCCCTGCCGTTGCACCTATACAGGTTGTGGTTATTCCCGTTCAGCAGCATAAGGAAGGTGTGCTTGAGGCGGCAAGCGCTCTCACCGACACGCTTCGCGCAGCAGGTGTTCGCGTAAAGATGGACGACTTCGACCAATCTCCAGGCTGGAAATTCTCCGAGTATGAGATGAAGGGCGTTCCGCTTCGCATTGAGATAGGTCCTCGCGACGTTTCAGAGGGCAAGTGCGTTATAGTAAGACGCGACACGAGAGAAAAGAGCTTCGTTCCTACGGCAGAGGTTGTGACTGCGGTTAAGGACGGTCTCGAGGCACTCCGTACGGCACTCTATGAAAAGGCGCTTGCAAACCGCGAGAGAAGGACCTTTACTGCAACGACTCTTGATGAGCTTGTAGAAATTGCTAATAATAACAACGGTTATATTAAAGCTATGTGGTGCGGCGAGCTTGACTGCGAGCTTAAGCTCAAAGAGACCGCAGACGTTACCTCACGCTGTATTCCCTTCGGCATGGAACCTGTTGGCGACAAGTGCGTATGCTGCGGCAGAGAGGCTAAAAAACTCGTGCTATGGGGTAAAGCATACTGATAAATTTCGGAAAGGAGGGCGGATATGAAAGACGACAAAAGACGCGTCGCATCCTTCAGGCTGTCAGACAGCAATATCATAAAGCTTGAATACAGAGAAGCCCTCCCTTCCACCGCGGCTCTTGCACGCGAGTACGCAAGAGCGGGTTACCCTGACAGGTATGTTATTTTTGCAGAAAAGCAATCAACCGCAGCCATCACGGGAACAAAGCTTGCAGATGGCGAATATGAGAGCGGAGTTTTTATTTCCTGCATCCTGCGCCCATCCTTCTTCCCCTCGCAAGCAGGACTTCTCGGTCCGATTTCAGCCGCCGCACTCGTCACAGCGCTTGAGGAGCATACTACGAGCAGACTCGGTGTTGGATGGATCAGCGATATTTTCTGCGAGGGCAAGAAAATAGGCGGTGTTGCCATTGAGGGCAAGCTCGATAGCTTTTCGTCTTACGAATATCTGATAGTCAGCTTTGCAGTTCGCCTCGACGACACCAATTTCCCGCCGCGTCTTGCGGATATGATACGCAAGGTGTTTGAATCCGAAAACTCGTCGGTTTCGATGATTATTGCCAAAACCGTTCTGACACGCTTCTTTGCTGCCTACTCGGATATTAAAAGCCCCGGGAAGATGATGGATATATATAAGCAACGCTTCATACTCACGGGCAAGAAAATAAAGTATATTGAAAACGGCAAAAAGCATAGCTGCCGCGTCATTGACGTGAATAAGCAAACGGCAACTCTCACAGTCGAAACGGCGCGCGGAGAGTTAAAGGAAATCAATTCCCCGTCGGGGGTAATAATACCAACCAAAATAAAGACATAAAAAAACAGGCTCGGACGAGCCTGTTTTTTATAATTGAGGCTCTGCCGCAGCAGAGCCTCGTTTAAATTATTAGCCATTCTACCAGAGAACGAAATTGCCGTCGTTGTCGTAATGGAACGCCCCATCGGCATCCGTCGCAGAATAGTAATAGGTATCTACACCTGTAGCAAAGGTGGAACTGTTTATAGCCTTATCCATTCCTGCTTTTGTCTCAAAGTAAACGGTATCAAGAGAAAGGCCTGCGAACGCGTCTGCGCTCATATAGATGATTCCCTTTACAATGTAAAGCTCCTTTACGTTGGTGCAGCCATCGAAAGCACCGCCTGCTATCACGCGGATATCTCTCGTGGTCTTGAAGAGCCTTACATTTGCAGCAGAATCCGATTTAACCTTGAGAAGAACGCCGTCAACTACGAGCATACCGTTATTGTATTTCGTCGCGTCGTTCACAATGCCAGTGCCTGCAAAGGCAGAAGCGGGTACCTCTCTTATACCGTTGTGAAGCGTAATAGAAGTAAGACCCGTATAACCATTTACCATATTCTCGCCGATGTTCTCAACGTTTACCTCAACGACAACAGAGGTAATAGCGCTCTTTGCGCCAAACCAGGGAGCAGCGTCGGGGGTTGCAAAGTCAACCATGTCACTGTCACCGGAAACGGTGAGAGTACCGCCGTCAAGCTTCCAAGCGACGATCTTTTCGTTAACCGCCATCCAATAGCTACCCTCTGTCGAAACAGCCGCCGCAGCTTTTGCATATGCCTTAGCAGGAGTCTCGCTCAGTGCGGTTATATTCTCGCAATTGTCAAGCGAGGTACCCTCGTAGTAAATCGAAACGAGATTGGTACATCCATTGAAGGCATCGGGATGAATCTCTGTAACGGTGGCGGGTATAATAACCTCGATAACACCGATAAGACCCGCAAACGCGTTCTTGCCTATGTATTCAACACCGGATTCTATTATTAGAGTCTTAAAGTTCTTAAGGTTAGCAACAGATCCTTCACCGTAGACGGCACTATCACCTGCAATCTCAAAATCCCACATTTTCTTAGAGGCTTCGCCGTCGGTGTTAACCTTAATCGTGAGAATGTCGTATTTTACAGTGTCTTTTTTATTGGAATCCGAGCGTTCAAAATAGATATCGCCGCCGTCGGAAAGAATTGCTCCACGATCACAGGTAACTGTTTTATCTGTGTCTACGGCTTCAGCGAGTTCAAAATCGCCGCCGTTGAACTTTGCGAACTTATATCCGTGGTAGGAAAGAGAATCACGGAAATCAATGTTAGACTGCTCTATAAAGCCCTCGTAATCCTTTACGTTACCGTAGTTGTCCACAACGATTGCTCCGTTCTCCTTGACGGGGGCAACGGTCACGTAGTCAACAGCAATGGGATCTTTAAGACCCGAAATCAGGTACGAAATAGCTACGGTATACTGAACGGGAATGCCTCCGTCAAGATACCAATAGGAGCCCGTGACGCCCTTAGTCTCATCTTCGGTGTAGCAGTAGATGGTAGTGAAATCTGCGAGCCACTTGTTGTCCATGCTGATTTCGATAGCATTAAAATCATCCATAGAGGCTCCGCGGTAGAATACCTTCTTAAGCGAATGTGCAAGCACCTCACCCTTGTCGTTAACACCGGGATGGAAGGCACCGTTACCTATCGACTCAAGGCTCGCGGGAAGTATTATGCTCGTTATTGCCTTGTCACCGTAGAATGCGAGCTGCTCAATAGTCTTAAGACCCTCGTTGAGAACCACGTTCTTAAGACCCGAACAATCGATAAAGGCGTTCTTCTTTATAACCGTAACGCCGGCAGGCATGGTCACGGTTCTTATCTTCTCATCACCTGCAAACGCAGACTCGCCGATCAAAGTGATGGTATCCGCGAGGTTGAGATTTACAAGCTTCGTTAAGCCGCTGAACGCATTAGCACCTATGGTGGTAACTCCGCTCTCAACAGTGAGCTTGGTTATCTTATTTCTGCTAGAGTGCCACGGCATATCGATACCGTCGGCATAGGCAAGGTCAAACATTGCACCCGTACCGGAAATAACGAGCTCATAATCGGTAGAGCCGGGAATGAGCTTGAGCTCCCACGTAACGTTCTCACCGGCACGGTTACCGCGCTCAACGTAAACCTTCGCATTAGCGGTAATCTGCTGCTTCGGGAAGGTGTAAGCCGCGCCTGCGGGCTCCTGAGTACTCTTATTCCAAGCGGTATGCCAACCCTTGAAGGTATAGCCGTGATAAGCCATAGCCTTTATTGAGGTCTCGTCCTCTTCGGTAAAGCCGTTGTTGTTATCCTTCGGGAAGTCGAAGTAAGCTACCTCGGTTTCAACGTCTTTAATCTTGGTACCGCTACCGTCAGTAATCTCAGCCTTGCAGCTATAGATGAAGGAAACACGGTAGAATTCTTGCTGCGCTTCAAGAATAGCGCCACAATCGGCACACTGCTTGCCCTCGGTCATTCCGATCTCAACTCCGACAGGAGTCTTTGCCGCGCCGATTGCTTCGATGTTCGTATGCGGACAGGTCTCGCCGCACGAAGCAAGTGCCACAATGCAAGCTATCACGCAAACAAGCGCAATCAATACTTTGAAATAGTTTTTCATATTTTTCTCCTTTTGGGATTTTCCCTATTGTTAGGTAATATAATTTTACCATAAAAATCTTTATAACGCAAGAAGAAAAACGTATTAAGCTTTATTTTCTGCCTTTTGCACATTTGAGGTAAGTTTTTTTTATGCATATTAACGAAATTCGGGGCACAATACTTGAAGTACTGCACCTTGCAGAGCAGCTTCTGTCCGTATTATTTTGGATTTTACTGATATACGGCTTTGACGAGCCGGTCACGGCAGGGCTCACTGTCATTGCTGCCGTGATACACGAGTGCGGCCACGAGGGCTACCTCTTTTTCGCAGGGGCACGCAGTGGCAGAGTTCGCGGCAGACTTTTCGGGTTTGGGATAGGGGGTGCCGTGAAGCGCGGCTACGGCGATGAAATCATGCTATATTTGTCCGGACCGCTTGCCAACGTAGCGCTTGCAGCAATTTTCTTTTTGCTTCGAGGAGCGCTCGGTGAATACGCCCTCCTCGGAGCTCTCTTAAACCTTGTAACCGCCGCATCAAACCTCCTGCCCGTTGAGGGTCATGACGGATACGGAATAATCCGCACGCTGCTTGACAGGCACGCCGCCCCCCGAGCGCTCTATCGGGTTTTGGAGAGCGTGTCCTTCGGCATTACCGTTCTTGCCTGCTTTCTCGCTCTCTACCTTCTCGGCGTCACAGGGGACGGGTATTGGATTTTTGCGGTTTTCTTTTCGGGAATGCTCTCGTCCATGTCAAAAAGGCTCAAAAGCACAAAATTTGAGAATTCGTGAGGTTTTTGGAGGTTTCGCGAGATTTAGAAAGGTTTTGCAAGTTTTTTCTGCCGAGATTTGCCCAAAATCCGCCTAATCTCTGATAATTCCAAAAAAAATTGAAAAAAATTATGTCAAAACTATTGCAAATCGCCTGCGTTTTTGTTATAATTAACGCTGTTATATAATCCTGCCGCATTTTGGCGATTATTGACAAATAACGGCGTCTCGACGCCCGGTGAAAGGATCTGAGATTTTAAGAAAATGGCAAAGCTCATTGAGTTGAAAGGAATTTCAAAGTCGTACGACGGTGAAAAGGTTATTGACTCTATGAATCTCTACATAAGAGACGGAGAGTTTATTACGCTTCTCGGCCCCTCGGGCTGCGGAAAAACCACGACACTCAGAATTATCGGCGGCTTTGAGAGTGCTGACGAAGGTCAGCTTTATTTCGACGGGGTCGAAATCAGCGATGTCCCCGCGCATAAACGGCATATCAACACGGTTTTCCAGAAATATGCCCTCTTCCCTCATCTTAATGTATACGAGAATATTGCCTTCCCTCTCCGACTGAAAAAGGTTCGTGAGGAGGATATTGAATCCCGCGTTACCGATATGCTGAAAATGGTGGCCCTATCGGGATTTGAAAATAAAAGTGTGAGTACCCTCTCGGGCGGTCAGCAGCAAAGGGTTGCTATTGCGCGCGCTCTTATCTCTCACCCGAAGGTGCTGCTTCTTGACGAGCCGCTTGGCGCGCTTGACTTAAAACTTCGCAAGGATATGCAAAACGAGCTGAAGACAATTCAGCAGGCAATAGGCATAACCTTCGTTTACGTCACACACGACCAAGAGGAAGCGCTCTCCATGTCCGACACCATAGTAGTTATGGCAGACGGAGAGATTCAGCAGATAGGAACGCCTACCGATATATATAACGAGCCTAAAAACGCCTTTGTTGCCGACTTTATCGGCGAGAGTAACATAGTTGACGGCGTAATGCTTGAGGACCTGCGCGTGCGCTTCTCGGGCCATACCTTTGAATGCGTTGACGGCGGCTTCGGCAAAGGCGAAGCGGTTGACGTCGTAGTACGTCCTGAGGACGTTGACGTCGTATCGACCGACAAGGGTATGCTTACAGGCGTCGTAACGAGCGTTACCTTCAAGGGTGTGCATTACGAGATCATCGTTGACATAGGCGGCTTCAAGTGGATGATACAGTCCACCGACTACGTGGCCCCCGAGGCTACTATCGGACTTTACATTGAGCCCGATGCTATTCATATAATGAAGAAATCGAAATATTCCGGAAAGTTCGGAGATTACTCCTCCTTCTCGGACGAGATGGACAGGCTCTCCGACGCAGACACGGCGGAGGAATTCTAAATGAAAAAGAAGAACTCCCTAATGCGCTCTGTAGCGGCAGCGCCCCATATATTCTGGGCGGTGCTTTTCATAATTCTGCCGCTGATTATCGTTGTATATTACGCTTTTACCGACTCGTCGGGCAATTTTTCCTTTTCAAACATCGCCTCGCTCACCGACTACGCTCCGATTTTTGGTCTATCGCTTGAGCTGGCGATAATCGCAACAGCCGTTTGCCTTCTTGTCGGGTATCCCCTCGCATACGTTATAGCCAAGGCAAAGCCGAAGAATCAGAAGCTCTTCATTATGCTCCTTATGCTTCCGATGTGGACTAACCTCCTCATAAGAACCTACTCTATAATGGCTATACTTGACGACGGCGGATTTCTTAATACGCTTCTTGACACCTCGTTCCACATTATAGGAACGAAGGGGGCTGTTATCTTCGGCATGGTGTACGACTTTCTTCCCTACATGGTTCTCCCGATTTACACCTGCATATCCAAAATAGACAAGAACATGTGGGAGGCTGCCGCCGACCTCGGCTGCAGCCCTGTCAGCACTCTTACGAGGGTTATTCTTCCCCTCTCTGCCTCGGGCATTATCTCGGGCGTCACTATGGTGCTCGTCCCGTCAATCAGCACCTTCTATATTTCCCAAAAGCTCGGCGGCGGTACGTTTGAGCTTATAGGTGACACGATAGAGCGCCAATTCGTCACGGGAGCTCTTAACGTGGGGGCTGCAATATCGCTCGTTATGATGATACTCATTCTCATTTCGATTACCGTTATGAACCGCTTCACCGATTCTGACGACGGAGGTATAATCGTATGAAATACACCTCCAGAATTTATCTTTCGATTATATTCGGAATTCTCTACATTCCGATACTAACCCTCATTCTCTTTTCCTTTAATGCAGAAAACAGCACGGCGGAGTTTGCGGGCTTCAGCTTCAGATGGTATATCGAGCTTTTCAACTCGCCCGAAACCTTTACGGCACTGCGTAATACGCTGATACTTGCCGTTCTCTCGGCGCTTCTTGCGACGGTTATCGGCACTGCGGCGGCAGAGGGAATTTACCGAATGAGAAGCAAGCTTCTCAAGGGTGCTGTAAATTCGGTGACGAACATACCTATGATGAACCCCGATATCGTCACGGGTATGTCGATGATGCTCTTCTTCGCGGCAGCCCTCGGATTTCTAAAGCTCATTTACTCGGGGCTTGATTATAACGATATTGGATTTGCCGCTATGCTAATAGCGCACACGACATTCTGTCTTCCCTACGTTATTCTCTCGGTTCTTCCAAGGATAAACGAGATGGGTGACACACTATCCGAGGCGGCGCTCGACCTTGGCTGCACGCCCATGCGTGCGTTCTTTAAGGTCAAGCTCCCGAACATTATGCCCGCAGTTCTTTCGGGTATGGTTATGGCATTCACGCTCTCGCTTGACGATTTCGTAATATCCTATTTCGTCGGCCCGTCGAATTTCCAAACGCTTCCCCTTCTCATCTATTCGATGACGAAGAAAAAGGTAACCCCCGATATGTACGCACTGTCGACTATCGTGATAGTCACCGTTTTCATTCTTCTTATTATCTCCAACTTCAAGAGTGACAAAAAGACGGGAATTAACAGAAAAAGGCGTAAAATAGCGACTGTCGTCGCACTTTCGGTTGCTGCCGTGCTTGCAGCTACGGTTGTTATCATATCCTTTGTCCGTCCTGCAGACGACGGTACGGGCGCGCCTCCCTCCGAAACCGTGACAATTAACGTATACAACTGGGGCGAATATATTTCCGACGGCTTCGAGGGCTCGCTTGATACGAACGCCGCGTTTGAGGAATACTACTACGAGAAATACGGCGTGCGGGTCGAGGTAAACTATACGACCTATGCGACAAACGAGGATATGTACTCAAAGCTTAAAAACGGCGCGGTTGTATACGATATCGTCGTTCCGTCCGACTATATGATAGAGAAGATGATAGCCGAGGATATGCTCCTCTCCTTTGACGTTGAAAATGATATACCGAACTATCAGTATATCGAAACGGGCTTCAGAAATCCCTATTACGACACGGGCGCGCGCTACTCTGTTCCCTACACCTACGGTATGATAGGTGTGATTTACAACAAGACGCTCGTTGACGAGGCTGACGCGGCTGATAAAAGCTGGGGATTACTTTGGAATCCTAAGTACACGGGTAAAATTTTGCAGTTCAACAACCCCCGCGACGCATTCGCCACGGCTATGTACCGGAACGGACTTGACGTAAACTCCGACAACCCTGCGGTATGGGATGAGGCGCTCTCCTATCTTGAAGCGCAGAAGCCACTGCTTCAAGGCTACGTAAACGACGAGATTTTTAACAAGATGACCACCGAATCGGCGGCTATTGCTCCTTATTTCGTCGGCGACTTTCTGATTATGGCGGAGCAGGAGCCGAACCTCGATTTCTATTATCCAACCGAGGGTGCGAACTACTTCGTTGACGCTATGTGCATTCCGAAGAACGCGAAATACCCAGATATAGCTAAAGAATATATCAACTTTATGCTCTCCGAGGAGGCAGCGGTTGCAAATGCAATATATATCGGCTACGCCTCCCCCAACACTCTCGTTCAAAACAGCGAGGATTACCGCGACGAGATGTCATACTACGATTTTTCTCCCGACGAGGACGGTAATATGACAAAATCCGCGTACGAGCTTCTTTACGGTATGAAGCCCGACGTCGTAAACGCAGCCTACAATGAACTCGTCGGCAATAAGAATGCTGCCTGCTACCGCAACTTCACCCCCGAGATACAGTCGAGAGTGAATACCCTTTGGGAGAACTTGAAAATTTCAGGCTCAACCGAGCTTTGGGTTCACATCAGCTGCTTCGTTATAGTAGGCGCGGTTCTCACGCTTGCCGTTTACACGACCTACGTGAAGAAAAAAAGGTCACGTCATTACAGGCTTCGTGATAAAAGCCTCGCAAAAGCAAAGAAAATGTAAATTGCAATCGACATTTTCCTCTTGTCAAAAAATTAAGTCCACCGTGCTCATGAAAGCTCACGGTGGACTTTTTACATTTTAATGCCTGTGCTTTATAAAGCCTGCAAACTTACAAATTAATTCCCGTGCCGTCAAAATCGGGAATAAAGCACTCGCCAGACGAGGTTAGCTCCTGTATAAAGCAGTTTTTCACGCCGAGCCTCTCGGCGTAATCAACGAGCTGCCTATACTCCTCCCTTGTCACTGCCCTGTCAAGCGGACTTTTCATACCGGGCATAGGGGTGTACTGACTCATAAGGCTGATAAAAACGTCGTCGCGGTAGGTGTCGTGGATATATTTGAGCGAGAGCTTTGCCTCAGCGACGTGCCCCGGCAAAAGCAGAATGCGCACGAGCGTACCTCTCATCATTATTCCCTCGCTGTCAAAGACCGCAGGACCCGTCTGTCGCACCATCTCGCCAATGGCGGCGCGTGCGACCTCGGGATAATCGTGTGCTGACGAGAGACGAGCAGCCCTTGCGGTATAATATTTCAGGTCTGGAAGGTATATATCAACGAGCCCGTCAAGCGTGCGAAGTGCCGACACAGAATCATAGCTGCCCGTATTGTAAACTATCGGGATATCAAGCCCTCGCGCGCGTGCCGAAATTATCGCCTCTCTTACCGAGGGAATAAAATGTGTGGGTGTGACGAAATTGATATTATGCGCGCCCCTTAGAGATAACTCTAACATCACCTCACAAAGCCTGTCAGCGCTCACCGGAATGCCAAATCTGCCTCGAGATATCTCTCTGTTTTGACAAAAAACGCAGAAGAGCGAGCAGCCCGAGAAGAATATAGCACCCGAGCCGCGCGTACCTGATATGGGCGGCTCCTCCCACGCGTGAAGCGCGGCGCGCGCGACGGTCGGCACACAGCCCATGCCGCAAAAGCCTCGCGAAGTTCTGCGGTCAACACCGCACGCACGGGCGCAAAGAGTGCAATTTAGATACTCATTAGCTTTCATAGAACACCTTTTCCGATTTCTATTGACAACTGCTCATCTTTTGTGATAGAATATTATAGCAAAGTAATTTATGTGAGGTCTTGATATGAACAAAAGGCACGATTACATATCATGGGACGAATATTTTATGGGGGTTGCGGTGCTTGCCGCACAACGCTCAAAGGACCCTAACACGCAGGTCGGCGCATGCATTGTCGACGAGCAGAACAGAATTTTGTCAACCGGCTACAACGGATTTCCTCACGGCTGCTCCGACGACGAGTTCCCTTGGAACCGCGACGAGTCGGCGGGTGAGACGAAATATCAGTTCGTCGTGCACGCCGAGCTTAATGCAATACTCAATTCAAGAGGCAAATCGCTCGCAGGCTCCAAGGTCTACGTTGCGCTTTTCCCCTGCAACGAGTGCGCAAAGGCGATAATTCAAGCGGGCATATCCGAGGTTATTTATCTTTCGGACAAATACCACGATACACCGTCGACCAAAGCCTCGCGCCGTATGCTCACTGCGGCGGGAGTAAAGCTCACTCAGCTTGTGCCCACGAAGGCGCAGATTGTGCTTTCCTTCAACCCGTAATCGTATGCCGCACGGTGACGTGCGGCATTTTTATTTGAAATACTCGCAAATACTCAGAAGGTCTGTCCTGAACGAGCCCTGTATAACGTCGGGCTTGCCACCGCCGCGACCTGAGAGTGCGGTGTTTATTGCCCTTGCCGAGATGGCAAGGTTTTCTTTTTTCGAGGTGATGATATATTTGTAGTCTCCCTCGCAGCCCGTAAGAGCAACGAGCGTGCCGCCCACGCGCGGTGCGGCAGCATTTACGAAGGCACGCAGCTCGTCGATACCGACGTCGGGGATATACCTTACGACGTTACCGTCGGTCGCGCTGACACTCTCTGCCAGTGCCTCAGCAAGCCGCTTTGAGGCTTCCCTGAGCTTGTACCTCTCCTCTTCTCTATCCGCGATATAAGCGCGAAGCCCCTCTGCCGTTTCGTGCTGAGGAACAGAGAGAAGTGCGGATATTTTGAGAATGTTCTCATATTTACGTCTGTAATCGAGGAGCGCGCGCCTGCCTGCGACCATAAAAATCCGAGTGCCGCCGCGGTGCTTCATAAAATCAAGAATTTTGATAAGACCTATCTCGCCGGTGCTTGCGACGTGCGGCGCACAGCAGGCGCAGGAATCAACCTCACCGATTTTTACAATACGCACGCCCTCTTTGATATCGAGCTTTGCGCGATACGAAAGAGAGGCAAGCTCCTCGGGCAGTGGTGTGAGCGTTTCGACGGGAATATTATCGAAAACCGCGCGGTTTGCAAGCTCCTCGACGGTATCAAGCTCGGCACGCGTAAGCGGCGCGCTCACGTCAAAGGTTACGAGCTCCTCGCCGAGATGGAAGCCTACGTTTTCAAGCCCGTAGAGGCGGTGTATTATTCCGCAGAGGATATGCTCTGCCGTGTGGCACTGCATTTTCTCATAGCGCTCGTCAAAGTCAATTTTGCAAAAGACCTCGCCAAGAGGCGGCTCCCCGTCGGTGACGTGATATACTGTGCCCTCTCGCTCAAAAACGTCAAGAACACGCACATCACCGATATAGCCTCGGTCGGCGCTTTGCCCTCCCTCCTCGGGGAAAAAGGCGGTTTTGTCAAGCACGGCAAGCGTTTTGCCGTCAAGGCTCTCAACCGATAATACGGTTGCACAAAACTCTCTTATATATGAATCCTTGTAATAAAGCTTTTCCGTCATAAAATCACCTATAAAACGTATTTATCCTTGCCGAAAAGATTCCAAGGATACTCGTCAATCGGCGGGAATCTTGTCGCCTCGATTTTCTCATCAAGGGCGGTTGCCGAAACCGACACCGCAAAGAGTGCGGGCATGCGGCAGCCCTTGTCGCGACTGCCGTACTTGCCATCGCCGACGATAGGCGCACCGCGCGAGGCGAGCTGCACGCGTATCTGATGAAATCTGCCCGTTTTAAGGCGAATCCGAAGCAGCGAGCGCACCTCGCCCCCGACACTTACGCTATCAAGGCACTCGCAATAAAGCTCAGCTTCTTTAACACCCGCTCGAGCCTTGTCGACCGTGAACGCCTTTCCTATTTTAGAATCCTTGTATATATAGTCGCGCATAATACCGCAAGGCACTATGCCCGAGATAACAGCGAGGTAGGTCTTGCCTACCCCCTCACCCGACACGAGTGCCGATAGTGCCGCGGCGCTCTTTTTGTTTCTCGCAAAAATAAGCAGCCCGCCAACGACGCGGTCAAGGCGGTGCACAAGATAAAGCGTGCCGTCCTCGCCCATCTCGCGAAGTGCCTGCGAGGTCAAGGTAAGAGCGTCGGAGTCACCGCTCATGTCAGACTGCGAGGGTACACCCGCAGGCTTATAAACGACTACGGCATTTTTGCTTTTATAGACAATTTCCGTCATAATTTACCCTAAACAATTGGGTTGCCGATAAGGGCAACCCGAAATGTTATATTTTCTTTTTAATGTTGATTACTCTGTAAACCGTGGGTACGAGAACCACGTTAACCGCAAGCTCTATCAGGAAATTCACGCTGATAAGCACGTTGATTACGGTTGCGATATCGCTCTCAAAAAATATCAGCGAGCCGACAAGAAACACCCCTGTATTAACGAGCGTTGCCACGACAGCGGAAGCAAAAGCCGCAAGATAACGGTTCACTCCTTCGAGAAGCTTATAAACCAGCGCGGCAGAGAGACCCGCAAGAGCGCCCTTTAGTATAACGGTAAGCACCGTTCCGAAGGCGTTAAACGAGAGATACGCGGCAGTGCCGGGGAGCATAAGAACGACAGCTCCGAATACAAATCCAAGCCACGTTCCCGCACCAATGCCGCAAAGCGCAGCGCCTATGACTATCACCGGCACGGAAAGTGCTAACTCAAACGCACCGATTTTGATAGGTATGAATTGCAGCACTACTACGATAGCCGTGAATACGGCGAGATAAACGAGCCTGCGAATATCAATACTGTTTTTCCTTGTTGACATGATAATACCTCGAATATTTTTTTACATTCACATTGTATCACAAGTGCAAGGAAAATTCAAGTACTTTTTCGCTTTTATCTGCGGTGCTTTTCCTTTACGGTCACAACCTTTACCGCCTCGCCGCCCGAGAGGGCAATCATTTTTATAGCCGCGAGGCTGAAATCGTTTGCATAAACCGAAAGCGGCTTATCAATCGCGCCCCTTGCAAGCACCTTTATATAGGCGGTGTCGTAGGGCACGAGGCTCTTTTCCTTGAGAAGATTTACGTCAACCCGCTCGCCGCACTCAAAGCTCTGGCTTAAGGTATCTACGTTTATAATGCTCTTTCCCGACCCCGAGGTTACGACGAACTCGCGTGGGCGCTTTAACAAATCCTTTGCAAGCGAGTCGGTAATCAACTCGTCTGCCCTCTCGACGTCAACCGAAAGTACACTTTCAGAGGGCAAAACGCTGAGTGAAGACTCACTATCACGCTCCGCGTCTTCGTGGGTCTCTTGCTCGGGGATTTCCCTTTCCTCTTCATCTGTTTTTTGCTCGGGCGGCACTGCGTTTTGAGGCTCTGCCGGCTTAGGTGCCGCTGCCAATCTTGCCGCGCGTATCATATTACGCTTGCAGCGTGCAGCGGCAATACCTGCGAGAATATCATCGTGGCGGTAATATACAACGAGAATAAACAGGGTTATAAGAAGAATGAAGAGTATAACGAAAAGAACAGTCCAGGTAAACGCAGGACTCGGGTAGGATACTCTTATAACCTCACCGTGCGTAACGTTCAAGGTGTAATTGGGGTTGTCGGTGCTATACGCGACCCTGTCGCCCTCTATGCGCCCGACAATTCTTACCTCATCACCCGCGACGACCCCATCGGGCAACGCCAGCTCAAATTCCGTAGGCGACTCAAAAAGATAGACCGTTACGTCGTCTGCCGTAACGTCAAGCGTTTTCGGCAGAACGGTAAAGCTTACGCTTGCCGCTTCTCCGTCTGCAAAGCTGTAATTTTTACTGTCTGTTACCCTCACCTCAACCGAATATCTGCCAGCGTTTTTATATCCGCTTGAAGATACGACGTAGTAAAGGGGCGAGTCGCTCTTTGGTACGTGCGCGCTTCCGTCGTATACGACCGAGGAGAGCGTGGGCGCTATAATTTTCTTTCTTATCAGGAGCGTGGCGGCGGCAACGGTCGGCGGATTAAAATTCTCTTTGTCGTAGTCTAATACTGCATACACCGAATATTCACCCGCCTCTGTTTTTCCACCGCCCTCGTAGTGAAGCACTCTGACCCCCGCAGGCAGACCCACAAGCGTCGGCGTTTTTGCCTCACCGTCATAAACGGTATCAAGCCCCTCCCATCTGACACCCGAGATATCGTAATCCGAGCGCAGAACCGTTACGGGCAGCGTGGCAGTGAATCCCGAGTAGGAAACGTCAACCGACGTGTCGCGCCGATAAAGACACTCGCCGTTCTGATAGCTGAGTGTTACGAGTGAGAAATCTATATCCTCACGTCTGCCGTTGTTATAGTGGAGAGTGCATTTGATATCTCCCTTCCCGAGTGACGTACAGGCAAAAAGTCTCTCGGCGAGCAGCTCTGCCGTTAACCCGACGGGC
This sequence comes from Eubacteriales bacterium, assembly GCA_045657165.1. Classification (GTDB taxonomy): domain Bacteria; phylum Bacillota; class Clostridia; order Oscillospirales; family CAG-272; genus UBA1740. Next base: position 16,859 of record JAZOSP010000051.1, on the reverse strand, counting down.
ACGACCTCTATTATCTCAAACGCCATAGGCTCCGAGGCTATTCCAAGATAGTTTTTGCTCTCCTCTGCGTACACCACGGCGTAATATTTGCCGGGAAGCGTCGGAGTGTCCGACGGCATTGTCATTGAGAGGTCATAAAAATACCTAACCCCAACAACACCTGCCGCAGTCTCGCCGAGCACGGATATTTCTTCGCCCTCAAAGATATTAGAAAGCGAAGGTGCCGTTATCCAGAAGTTAGCCGCCTTTTTTATCTCAAACTCACAGCTTGGGTTTATAATGCTGTAATTTGAGTCTAGGCTCTCTGCCACGGCGGTGTAGACACCGGCATTAACACCGCCGCCGACTACTCTCACAGCGCACTCGGGCGAGGTGGCACGAGGCAGCTTTTCTTTGCCGTCGTAAACGTAATCGTCAACCTGCCAGAAAACGCTTACCCTCTTTGGTAAAACTCTGACGTAGGTTGTTATCGGCGATGGCACAACGTAGTTTTTGCTGTCGGTGTAAAACCTGACCGTGACGGCTACTCTGCCCTCGTTTACGCTAGTTACACCGCGCGAGAAGCTATAAGAAAGGCTTATCCCGTCAGCGCCCGTTGGCATAGTGCCAGAAAGCTCTGGATAATGCACGCTGCCGTCGTACGTAAACTCGCCCTCGGGGAAATCGAAGCCTGTGACGTCGTACTCCGCGGGATATATAACCCACGTGTGCGTGAGTCCGTCGGGGCAGTTATAATTGGTTTTATCGTAATCTACCGTAGCGCGTGCGGTATAAATCCCCGCCTCACTCGCCGTGGCGTCGGTGTAGCCTACGACTCTGACTCCGCTTGGCAGACCGAGAAGCCTGACCCCTCTTTCGTCCCCGTTATAAACGAAGGAGCTGTCAGTCCAATAAGCGCCCGAGGTATCATAATCGGCCTTTGCGATATCGAAAAGACAGGTGGAATTTGTGAACGTGTAGTTTCCGCTTTCGTCAATGGCGGTCGCTGAGTAGCCCTCTCCCGCATTATATCGCGCGCCAAGCACGTTGGGATAGCGCCTTATGCCGAGCACGTCGGAGAAGACAGCACTCGGACACTTTGCCTCGCCGTCATAGGTAAAGCTCGTCTGACTCCATACGAGTCCGACCTCGCGCGGCTTGACTGTCAGGATTGCGTTAAGACTGTCAGGCACTTTGTAATTTGTGCTGTCGGTTGATATTTCAAGCGTTACGCTATAGCTCCCCGCGCCTGTGCCGCCCCCACGCACGGTATATTTAAGCGGCAGACCGTCAAGCCCCACGATTTCGGGCAGTCGGTAATCTACCGTGTGGTAGCTGCCGTCATAGACCACGGTTGTATCGGAAAAGGAAATTCCCGACAAATCGTACTCCGCTGCCATAACCGTAACGGGGTGTGAGGTGCTGACGCCGCCGTAGGAAAGCGTCACCGCCCTGTCGCCTACGCGTAGAGAGTCGGCAGTATTATAGAAAATTTTTATTCTGTCAGCGCCTACGGTTTCCTCTCTGCCGCTGTTATAGGTTACGCGAAGCAAGAGTCCGTCGGGTGAAAAATCCTCAAATGCGGTATAGCTGTCCCGATTTGCATAGCGCTCTATGCTGACACCGACAACCTCCTCGGCTAAAATTCTGAATTTTTGCGGCAGCGACTCAAGCGATGAATAGTCGGCACAGCCTGTAACACGAAGCTTTGCGTAGTATTCACCCGCTTCGGTCGGAACACTCGCCGTATAAGCGCCGCCCTCGCTGAGCGAATAAAGCACCTCTACAGCTCCAAAAAGAGGGACGCCGCTAATCCTCGGCAAAAATCCCACGTAGCTGTCGTATATCTCGGGTGTCTCTACCCAAAGGTTATTTGCTCGCTCTATTAAAAAATCGAGCGTAACGCTCTCCGTATCGGAGCTCTCCCAACGGTAGTTTTCGGGGTCCAGAAGCGTAAGGGTCACAGGATAGCAGCCTGCCCCTATGCCGAACGTCTCACCGTAAGTATAGTACGACGACGGCGAAATTGCGGGATATATGGGAACCCCCGTATAGGTAGCTGTGGGAATTTCGGGTACTCTTACAACGCACGGCGCGACGGTGACACCTACTCCGTCTGCCAAAACGCTTACGCTCTCGCTCCCGTAATGGAAGCTGACGTTGACCGAATAGCTGCCCGAATCCGAGACCTCGCGCACTGCAAGCGCAGGTGCGGTACTGACCAAAGTGCCCTCGCGCCGCCACTCGTAAGTAAAGAAGCCGCCCGACTCGACAAGAGGGTGCGTAAGAGTGTCAAAGCTAAGCTCGTGCATCGCCCCGTCATAGGTCACAGAAAGTGAGCTAATCGAAAAATCGGGAGAGAGCAGCTCGTATCTTGCGTAAAGAGAAAAGGAAGAAATAACCGGTCCACGCTCGTACGGCTTGTCCGCTGTCCCGTCAGAGTACCAGCCGAGAAATTTATAGCCTGTCCTATCGTTGTCTTGAGGTAGCGTTGGAAGCTCTCCCACGAGCAGACTCTCGGTATATAAAAGATTGCCGTTTACGAAGTATTTCAGAGAAAACGGGAGATAAACTGCAGCAAAATTCTTTTCCTGTGTGTGAGTTGATTCTTCAAAATGAGTAAGCTCGTACTCCTTGCCTGCTCTGTCGAATACGCTGATATCTGCGATGGAATCGGGATTTGCAAGATAAAACAGCTCGGTCATAGTTCCCTCGCAAAACTCGCCCGTATAGGAAAGCGACAGCTCTCCCGAATACGGCTCGGTGTCCGAGGAGAGCGATATCTCGTGCGAGCTTACAACGTCATATCCGACACCCGAGATAATTGGAGTGCCCGATAGACGCATACCCGTATCGGTTATTATCGCCGCACCGCCGTCGTTTGAAATTTTACCGCCGCAAACCGATAAACTGCCGACCCTTACGGCTATTGCGCCTGCCGCGGCGCTTGCACTAAGCTCGCCAGACACAATATCAAGGCTTGAGGTCGCCGAATAGTCGCTTACAACGAGGCTCTTTCCCTCTCCCTCTAAGTATGAGTTCAAAATACTCACCGAACCGCCCTTAATACGAAGGTATCCCCCTTCGCTAAAGGTAAGGCTTATTCCCGAAAATGCAACGGCCGCACCGCTTGGCACAGATATCACACCGCCCGACACATGCAGAGTTCCTGCGAGCGTGTAATTGCCGCGCGGCAGCTCGACGTCCCCCGACACCTCTATCGAATCGAGCACCGCACACGGTGCTCCGCCGTCGCGCGCAAGCTCCGTCAGTATTTCCCCAAGCGTCTGCGCCGCGGCAATCCTCAATGGCTCGCCTCCATCATAAACCGATAGCGAGAACACGCCCTCCTCTTCGGAAATCAGATATTTTCCGTCCCCCTCAGCAAGCGCCGACGTCGCGAAAATGCTTCCTAAAAGCAGGACGAAAAAGAGGATAATTAAAGCCTTTTTCATTTAATACTCCTTAAAAAATCCATTATTTTCCACAATTATACCACCCCGATTAAAGATATTCAAGAGAAAGGCGCGTCAACATTTCAAGCCGTTTTGACTTCTTATTCCAAGACACGCGGCATATCACGGCGCTTCGACCCAAAAGAACAAAAAGCACGGGAGAAATAATCTCCCGTGCTTACGCCAAGACGCGCTATTTACTTTTCCTTATAATAAAGGTAGCAATGACAGTAGCCCTCGTAATTTTTGTCGGCTATCTGCTCTCTGAACTCGCGGCACATGCATTTATTATCCTCTGTGCGTTCGATTCTGCAGGGACAGTATCCACCCGTGCGGCGAAGCCCGTCCTTTATCGCCTTGACTACCTCTTCATTTTCGTTGAGCCTGATTTTCACGACTTATGCTCCTCTATAAGCCCGGCAAGCTTTGCCTTGGGCACGAAGCCGACCGACACGTCGATAAAGGTATTGTCCTTTACAAAGGCAACGGTGGGTATGCTCTCAACCTTAAAGGCGAGTGCAAGCTCTCGCTCCTCGTCAACGTTTATTTTGCAGAACTTGACGTCTGGGTACTCTGCCTCAAGCTCATCAATGACAGGCGCAAGCATCATGCAGGGACCGCACCACGGAGCCCATATATCAATTACGACGAGTCCTACGTGCTCCTCAACCTCGCGCTTAAAATTTTCAGAAGTAAGAACAGTCATTTCGTATCTCCTCTCTTGACTTTGTATATTTATTTTAACACAAAAGGCGCGAGTTGTCCACAAATATTGAAAAAACTTTTTATTTTAACAAAAAAACATTGAAAAATTCAAGAAAATAGTGTACCATTATATTAATATCAGATTATGGAGATGCGATATGTCAGAATTTATATCCGACGTCACGGTTGACGTGCACGACGTTGATTATAACGGTGTGGCGAAGGCGTCGTCAATTATGCGATATATTCAGAGTGCCGCCGAGGCACAGCTCGCGGAGGGCGGTATGTCCTACGAGGCACTTAAGGGGCGAAGTCGCGCGTTTTTGCTGAGCCGTATAAGGCTTGAGATAGACGAGCCTATCAGGGAATGCAGACGTCTTAAGGCGATTTCCTATCCTTGCGAGAGCCGCGGCTACAGCTTTCTTCGCTGCTACCGCGTTGAAGCAGACGGGGTAACTGTGGCGAGAGCTATTTCTGTTTGGGCGCTCGTTGACACCGATAGCCGCGCACTCGTACGTGTGAACGATTTCGAGCTTGGACTTACCCTACTGCCACCTATTGATATGGAGATAGGTCGGATAAATCTCCCCGACACTCTCACCGATATCGGCGGATACGGAGTGCATTACGGTGACGTCGACAGAAATATGCATATGAATAATACTAAATATCCCGATATGTATTCAAATTTCCTGCCTCTCGCAGGAAAGCGTATCAAAGCAATCACAATCAATTATCAAAACGAGGCAGCAATAGGCGAAAAGCTGCGTGTTTTGCGCGGCGAGCGCGACGGTCTTTACTACTTCAGAAGCGTGAGAAGCGACGGTGTGGTAAACTCCGAGGCCGAAATCGAGCTTGCGGACATCAAGTGACATTGTTATTATTGACTTCCTCACGTCAAATTGTCATATTATGCTATTTTTTTCGATATTTTTTGCAGGCTTATTCGTGTTTTTATGACCGAATAAGCCTTTTTATTTTTTGAATTTTTCCTTTCAAGAGCGCTATTACTTACTTGTAACGAAGAAAACAAGGGTAACACATCAATTTTTGCAACAAATGCAGCTTCGGCAAAAAATCCCGAATTTCGCACTACATCTTTCTCAACGACAAACAGAGGAAAAATATGCTAAAATATCATTGTAATAAAAAAATACGAGGTGCAAAATGCGAAATTCAAAAACAGTTGACACAGTAATCAGAACAGAGGCAAGAAGCGACGGAGCTGCAAGCTACGTATACAGGCTCGTGATGAAGGAGAGCTCTCAGCTTGCGAGCTACCGTATTCCACTATACTCGATAAACCTTGAGATGACGAGTGAGGACGGTACAACGACGAGCGCACAAATAAACGACGCCTTTGCCGACGCGGGACGGGCAATACTCTTTTTTGAAAAGCTCGTGCGAAATCTCGCAACTCCCGTTGACCTGCCCTACATACTCGAGGACGATATGAAATAATACGAATTTTCCTTTTTCCTACCGAATACTTGAAAAAAAAATAAATATATGGTAAAATAATGTCATAAGCCATCTAAAAGGACGGTATCGGTATGAAAATAGGTATTCTTGGCGCAGGCACGTGGGGAACCGCGCTTGCGGCGCTCCTCACCAAAAACGGTCACGAGGTCGCACTCTGGTCGGCTTTGCCCGAAGAAATCGAAGCGCTAAAGGCGACGGGCACACACAGAAATCTCCCCGGCGTTCCGCTTCCCCACTGGATTAATTATACTACTGATATTAAGGTAGCCTCCTCGGGCGTTGAAATGCTCGTTTTCGTAACTCCGTCGGAGTTCATCGGAGACGTTGCGAAAAAGTCCGCACCTTATATCGATAACGGTACTATAATAATAAACGCCTCAAAAGGTCTTGAGCGCGGAACGCAAAGGACTATGACCGAGGTTATCGGGCACGCGTTAAGTGAGGTGCGTCCCACGCTTTCGGTGACCGTTGCAGCTCTCTCGGGTCCTACGCACGCGGAGGAGGTTGCGGTAGGTCTTCCCACCTCTATCGTTGCAGCGTCGGAGTCGGAGGAGGTCGCACTGAAAATAGCCGCCGCCTTCGCAAACACCTGTATGCGCGTCTACACAAACACCGACATGCGCGGTGTCGAGCTGTGCGGTGCGCTCAAAAACATTATAGCTCTTGCTGCGGGGATGTCGCGCGGAATGGGCTTTGGCGATAACGCGAAGGCTATGCTCATAACCCGCGGTGCCTCCGAGATAACGCGTATGGGTATGGCGCTCGGCTGCGAAAGGGCTACCTTCTCGGGTCTTGCGGGGATTGGCGACCTTATCGTAACCTGCACCTCCGAGCACAGCCGAAACAACCGTTGCGGCGAGCTTATCGGCGGCGGTATGCGCTACGAGGACGCAGCACGCGAGATAGGAATGGTTGTTGAGGGCTACCACGCACTCGAGGCGGCAACCGAGCTTTCGGACAAATACGGAGTCGAAATGCCAATAACACGCGCCGTCTATGAGGTCATAAAGCTCGGAAAGCCCATATACGAGGTTATGCGCAACCTCATGAACCGCGATATCAAGAGCGAGCTTGTTTTGTAACGAACGATGTAATTAATAATATGTAGATTTCGTATGCGGAATGAGAAAGCACCTCATTCCGCATATTTATGCGTTTTATGCACGAAAATATGCATAAATTTACTATTTATATAACGAATTTTTGAAATAATTTGCATTTTTCCTGAAAAAATATTCAAAAACCCCTTGACAAATCGAAAAGTGCGTATTACAATATAGAACATAAATTGCTTTTTCGGAGGAATATCATATGGATAAATCAAAAATTAAAAAGGTAGTTCTTGCCTACTCGGGCGGACTTGATACCTCTATAATAATTCCTTGGCTCAAGGAAAACTACAATAACTGTGAGGTCGTTGCAGTCTCGGGAAACGTCGGTCAAGCCGACGAGCTTGAGGGTCTTGAGGAAAAGGCGCTCAAGACCGGTGCGTCGAAGCTCTACATTGAGGACCTCACCGACGAGTTCGTCGACGATTACATAATCCCGACAGTCAAGGCAGGCGCGCTTTACGAGGAATATATGCTCGGTACATCGTTCGCACGTCCGATAATTGCAAAGAGAATTGCCGAGATAGCACTCGCCGAGGGCGCTGACGCTATCTGCCACGGCTGCACCGGTAAGGGCAACGACCAGGTAAGATTTGAGCTTGCTATCAAGGCGTTTGCGCCGAATATGCCTATCATTGCCCCTTGGCGTGAGTGGAGCATAAAGTCGCGCGAGGAGGAAATCGAGTATGCAGAGGCTCACAACGTACCTCTCAAGATAAACCGCGAGACCAACTATTCGAAGGATAAGAACCTCTGGCACCTCTCGCACGAGGGACTCGACCTTGAGGACGCGGGAAACGAGCCTATGTATGAGAAGGAAGGCTTCCTTGAAATGGGAGTATCTCCCCTTCAGGCTCCCGACAAGCCAACCTATTTGACCCTCGATTTTGAGTGTGGCGTGCCGGTTGCTCTCAACGGCGAGAAAATGAGCGCGAAGGATATAATCCTCGGACTCAACAAGCTCGGCGGTGAAAACGGAATAGGACTTCTCGATATAGTTGAAAACAGACTCGTAGGTATGAAGTGCCGCGGCGTTTATGAGACCCCAGGCGGAGCTATTCTCTACTTCGCGCACAACTATCTCGAAACTCTCTGCCTTGACAAGATGACCATGCACGAAAAGCAGAAGCTCTCCATCACCTTTGCGGAGCTCGTTTACAACGGTCAGTGGTTCACTCCTCTTCGCGAGGCGCTCTCTGCCTTCGTTGACAAGACGCAGGAGAACGTAACCGGTAAGGTAAAAATCAAGCTCTACAAGGGCAATATGATTAAGGCAGGCGCTTGGAGTGACTACTCGCTCTACTCCGAGGAGATTGCCACCTTCGGCGAGGATAACGTATACAATCAGGCAGACAGTGCAGGATTTATCAACCTCTTCGGTCTTCCTATCAAGGTTCAGGCAGCCGTAAACGCCAAGAATAAAGGAAACAACTAATGGCAAACGAAAAAATGTGGGCGGGTCGCACGGCGGGCGCAACGAGCCGTATTGCCGACGACTTCAACTCGTCCATTCACATCGACTCGGTCATGTACCGACACGACATAAAGGCGTCGATGGCACACGCGGCAATGCTCGCCGACAGAGGCATTATTGCCGATGACGAGGCAGACAAGATAATAGCCGGGCTCGAGAGTATTCTCTCCGACATTGATTCGGGCACACTTACGATAGACCCAGAGGCTGAGGACATTCATATGTTCGTCGAATCGGTGCTTACCGAAAGAATCGGCGACGCAGGAAAGCGGCTTCACACGGCAAGAAGCCGTAACGACCAGGTCGCCACCGATACAAGACTCTATATGAGAGATAAGGTTTTGGAGATAAAAAAGCTTATACTCTCGCTTATCGAGGCAATCTCTTACGTTGCTGAGGCTCACAAAAACGACATTATGCCGGGCTACACGCACCTGCAAAGAGCACAGCCGATAAGCTTTGCCCATCACCTGCTTGCCTACGCGGAAATGCTAAAGCGCGACTACACAAGACTTACCGATGCCGTAGCGCGTATGAACGTATCACCCCTCGGCGCTTGTGCCCTTGCCGGCACGACCTACCCCATCTCACGCGAGATGACGGCTAAGGCTCTCGGCTTTGACACCTATTCCGAAAACTCAATTGACGCCGTGTCCGACAGAGACTACTGCGTCGAACTGCTCGCAGCGTTCTCGCTTATTATGACTCATCTTTCGAGATTTGCAGAGGAGATAATCCTCTGGTCGAGCTGGGAGTTTTCCTACGTAGAGCTTGACGACGCCTACACCACAGGCTCGTCGATTATGCCACAGAAGAAAAATTCGGATATGGCTGAGCTTGTTAGGGGTAAGTGCGGCAGAGTATACGGCGACCTTATGGGAACTCTCACAATGCTAAAGGGCCTTCCCCTTGCATACAATAAGGATATGCAGGAGGATAAGGAGGCACTCTTTGACGCCACGGAGACAACAGCCCGATGTCTTGAGATATTCGCTCCGATGGTCAGGACGATGAAGGTTAAAAGTGAGAATATGTACTCGGCAGCCCAGCGTGGCTTCATAAACGCTACCGACCTTGCCGACTATCTCACAAAGCGAGGCATGCCCTTCAGGGCGGCTTACAAAATCACGGGCAAAATAGTTGCCGAGTGCATTGAGCGCGGTGTGGTGCTCGACACCCTTCCCCTCTCGGAATACAAAAAGCACTCCGAGCTTTGCGCCGAGGATTTATATGATGAGATTTCTCTTGAAACCTGCGTTAAAAAGAGAATTTCCGAGGGCTCTACAGGCCCCGAATCAATAGAAAAGCAAATCGCTCTTACAAAAGAGTTTATTAATTCAAACAAATAAGAAACGAGGAAAAAAACAATGAAAAAGATTATTTCGACAATTCTTTGCATAGCACTTCTTTGTGCTTCTGTATTCGCCCTTGCCTCCTGCGGCCCCAAGGGCAAAACCCTTGAAGAGGTAAAAGAGGCAGGACAGCTCGTAGTTGCCACCTCACCTGACTTCCCTCCCTTTGAGAACCTTGAGGGCGGCAAGGTAGTTGGTATTGAGGTTGAAATTATGGAGCTTGTCTGCGAGGAGCTTGGTGTTGATTTCGTTATCGAGCAAATGGACTTTGATTCGGTTCTTCCCGGTATTCAGGCAGCAAAATACGACTGCGGTATGTCGGGTATCACCGTAACGCCTGAACGTGAGAAGAACGTACTTTTCACCGACGTTTACTACATCGCGGCACAGGCAATAGTAGTTCCTGCAGACAGTGACATTGACTCTAAGGCTGACCTTGATGGCAAGAAGGTATCGGTTCAGGAAGGTACTACCGCAGAGGACTTCTGTCTTGATGAGGGCTACGAGGTAAAGGGCTTCAAGGCGAACTCCGACGCAAAGCTTGAGATGACAAACGGCGGAGTTGACGCATGGGTTGTTGACAACCTTACCGCAAAGGAAATGTGCGAGGGCGACGACAGCGTTAAGATTCTCTCCGAGTTTATGACCGAGGAGCCCTACGCGTTCGCGTTTACCTTCGGCTCTGAGGACCTTGTTGAAGCTATCAACGAAATCCTCGCAGACCTTATCGCAGACGGCACGGTAGCTGACATATTCGAGGAGTACGGTGTAGCCTACGAGGCTCCCGAAAACTGATTAACGCGACACGGGGTGCGCTTTACGCACCCCTCGCGTTGTTTTTATAAAGCAATGTTTAGGAGACTTTTATGAAGAAATTTTTGAAGTGTTTACCACTTCTTTTCGTCATCTTCACCCTGCTCCTCTCGCTTATATCCTGCGGCGCAAGTGTCGCGGACATAGGAACAGCAAAGGCTGCGGCTGATAACCTTGAGTTCAATTTCTACGAGGTAGAATTACTCAAAAAGGACAGCGAGCTTGCAGAAAAGGAGCACGGTGACAAGCTTTCCTCGCTCGTAGTTGCCGAAAAGGACGGCGAGAAAATTGAAATATATTACGCTAAGAGCGCCTCGCTCGCCGAGGAGATTTACGACGGCCTGCAAGGCGAGGTTGGTGAGGGAGAAATTTGCGAGATTTCCGGAAAAACCGTTTATTTCGGAACCTCGGCAGGAATTTCCGCAGCCACCTCAAGGCCGTGGCCGACACAGCTTTACCACACGTTCATCGAAGACAACAGATATATGTACATCGTCGAGGGCTTTGGCAACACCATTATTATAACCCTCGGTGCCCTTCTTATCGGTGCGTTCCTCGGTATACTTATCGCGGTGGCGAAGTATTACGCAGAGGGCAACCCGAAGCTTAAGGCTGTTAACTTTGTCTGCGACCTTTATACGACGGTTATACGCGGTATTCCGATTACCGTTTTACTTCTTATCTTCTATTTCGTCGTGCTCGTGAGCGCCGAGGGAATTTTGGTTGCCATTATCGCCTTTGGTATAAACTCGGCGGCTTATATGGCAGAGCTTGTCAGAAGCGGTATCAACGCGGTTGACAGGGGACAGATGGAGGCGGCGCGAAGCCTCGGTATGTCAAAGTGGCAGGCTATGCGCACGATAATTTTCCCGCAGGCTATCAAAAACATTCTTCCCGCCATCGGTAACGAGTGCATAGCACTCTTAAAGGAAACCTCGGTTGCGGGCTACGTTGCGGTCGTTGACCTGACGCGCGGCGCTAACCTCATAAGGAACAACACCTACGACGCCTTTAATCCCCTTATCCTATCGGCACTTATTTATCTTGTGCTCGTTGTACTTATGACTAAGGGGCTTGCGGTTCTTGAAAGGAGGCTGAAAAACGGTGGAAAGCACTAAAATAATTGAGGTGCGCGACCTCTGCAAGCGCTTTGACAGCGTTGACGTTCTGCGCGGTGTCAGCATTGACGTCGGCAAGGGCGACGTCGTTTGCGTTATCGGCGCCTCGGGCTCGGGAAAGTCGACCTTTCTCCGCTGCCTTAACAGACTTGAGGAGCCGACCTCGGGCAATATAATTTTTGACGGCGTTGACCTAATGTCCAAAAATGTTGACCTCAACCTTCACCGTCAGAAAATGGGAATGGTGTTCCAGCAGTTCAACCTCTTCCCTCACCTGTCGATACTGAAAAATCTCACGATAGCGCCCACAATGCTTAAGGGTGTTCCCAAGGCAGACGCCGAGGCAAAGGCAATGTCGCTCCTCGAGCGAGTCGGTCTTGCCGACAGAGCAAACGATTACCCCGATATGCTCTCGGGCGGTCAGAAGCAAAGAATTGCAATTGTGCGCGCACTTTGCATGGAGCCCGAGGTTATGCTCTTTGACGAGCCTACGTCAGCGCTCGACCCCGAGATGGTCGGCGAGGTGCTTGACGTTATGAAGGAGCTTGCCTCGATGGGTATGACTATGATAGTCGTAACGCACGAGATGGGCTTTGCAAGAGAGGTAGCAAACAGGGTTATCTTTCTTGACGAGGGCAAAATAGCCGAGGAAGGAACTCCCGACGAAGTATTCGGCTCACCGAAAAGCGAGAGGCTTAAGTCGTTCTTATCAAAGGTTTTGTAAGAAGAGATATACGTCAAATCTTAAGGCAAGGATTTTGAGGCTTCTTGAACTCTCCCATGAGGGGATAACGGGACTTACCGACCTTACCACAGATTGACATTATAGTAGCAGATATGCCAGAGAGGGTAAAACGCTTTATGAGCGCTCCCTCTCCGAATGATAAAGTAAATAATTTTTTTGATAATGAAAAAGAAAATTTTTATTGACGGAAAGGCCGGAACCACCGGTCTGAGAATTGAGGAGAGACTGCTCGGGCGCGAGGATATCGAGCTAATCTCCCTGCCTGACGGGCTTCGCAAGGATCCCGAGGCAAGAAAAGAGATGCTTAACAGAGCCGATATCGTTTTCCTCTGTCTGCCGGATGCGGCTGCCGTCGAGGCAGTGTCCATGATAGAAAACGAAAACACGGTGGTTATAGATGCCTCTACGGCTCACAGAACTCAGCCCGACTGGGCGTACGGACTTGCGGAGCTTGGCCGGGAGTTTGAGAAAAAAATTACCGAGAGCCATAGAATAGCAGTTCCCGGCTGCCACGCCAGCGGATTTATAGCTTTGGTCTACCCCCTCATCAAAAGCGGTATTCTCCCGAAGGACGCTCTCCTCACCGCTCATTCCATAACGGGATACAGCGGCGGAGGTAAATCTATGATAGGCGAATACGAGAGCGATGACAGATGCAGGCTGCTTGACGCGCCAAGACTGTACGGAATAGCGCAGAAGCATAAGCACCTGCCCGAGATGGTAAAGATAACCGGTCTTGAGAAAGCGCCTATATTCTGCCCCATTGTTGCTGACTTCTACTCCGGAATGGAGGTAACGGTGCCATTATTCAAGGAGCAGCTTTCAAGAGGCGGCATTGAGGATATAAAAAGGATTTATAAGGAGCTATACACTACACCAATAATATCCTACGTCGAGGGTGGCGACGAGAGTGGCTTCCTCTCCGCAGGTGCGCGAAGCAATAGTGACGGTATGCAAATTGAGGTACACGGCAACGAGGACAGAATTCTCCTCGTCGCAAGGTACGACAATCTTGGAAAAGGCGCATCGGGGGCAGCCGTGGAATGTCTGAACATCAAGCTCGGCTGTGATAAAGCCACCGCGCTTGAGCTATAATCTAAAGAGGAAGATGACTGAAATGAATATTAAAATAACAGACGGCGGTGTTTGTGCCGCAAAGGGATTTTTGGCAAACGGAATACACTGCGGTATAAGGAAGAACAAGATGAAGCGCGATCTCTCGCTTATCTTTTCAAAGTGCGAAGCAACAGCCGCTGCGGTGTATACCACTAACAAGGTCAAGGGCGCGCCTCTCACGGTTACGAAGGAGAATATTTCAAACGGCAAGGCAAGGGCGGTAATCTGCAACAGCGGAAACGCCAACACCTGCAACGCAAACGGCACTGAAATTGCCAAGGAGACCTGTGCCCTGCTTGGTGCCGAGCTCGGTATTGAGGCAGATGATGTGGTAGTAGCCTCCACCGGCGTTATAGGCCAGCCTCTCGACATTACCCCGATAAAGAACGGTATCCCCGCTCTCGTTTCGGGTCTTGCAAATGACGGTAGCGGTCGCGCGGCCGAGGGTATCATGACCACCGACGTAAGGCTCAAGGAAATTGCCGTTGAGTTCGAAGTAGGCGGCAAGGTGTGCCACATGGGAGGAATTGCAAAGGGCTCCGGAATGATACATCCCAACATGGCAACCATGCTGGTATTCATTACCACCGACTGCAGTATCTCATCGGAAATGCTCTCTCACGCTCTCACAACCGATATACAGAACACCTTCAACATGATAAGCATTGACGGAGATACCTCCACAAACGACATGGTTGCAGTGCTTGCAAACGGCATGGCAGAAAATGAAAAAATCACCGAGTGCGGTGACGACTTTGCCACGTTCATGGCAGCTCTCAACACCATAACGGTAAATTTGTGCAGAAAAATTGCGGCAGACGGCGAGGGCGCTACCAAGCTACTCGAATGTGAGGTAAGCGGAGCAAAGGATATCGCCAATGCCAAAATCATTGCAAAGAGCGTTATCTGCTCCTCGCTTGTCAAGGCGGCAATGTTTGGCTCCGACGCTAACTGGGGGCGCATACTCTGCGCTATCGGATATAGCGGCGCCGAGGTGGACGTGAACGCGGTGGACGTTTATTTCAAGTCGGGAGTGGGCGAGATACTCGTATGCAAGGGCGGCGCAGGCGTCGACTTCTCCGAGGAGCTTGCAAAGAAAATTCTCCTTGAGGATGAAATCACAATTGAGGTAAAGCTGTACGAGGGTGACGGAGCGAGCACCGCCTGGGGCTGTGACCTCACCTACAATTACGTTAAAATTAACGGCGACTACAGAACCTGATACGAGCGAGGTATAAGCCATGTCAATTAAAATAACCAATGCGCAAAGGGCTGAGGTGCTTACGCAGGCACTTCCCTACATACAGAATTACTACGGCAAGATAATTGTCGTAAAGTACGGCGGCAACGCGATGATAAACGAGCAGCTAAAGGAACAGGTAATGGAGGACGTGGTTCTCTTGCACCTCGTCGGAGTCAAGGTGGTTCTCGTTCACGGCGGCGGCCCCGAAATCACGGAAACGCTCACCCGGATGGGCAAGGAGTCGGTATTCCACAACGGACTTCGTGTTACCGACAAGGAGACCGCCGAGGTCGTACAGATGGTTCTTGCGGGAAAGATAAACAAAACTCTCGTCAACCTTCTCGAGATGAACGGCGGTAGCGCAGTCGGTCTTTCCGGCATTGACGGAAGAATGATAGAGGCTGAGGTCAAGGATGAGGCGCTGGGCTTTGTCGGTAAAATTACAAGGGTAGATGTCAAGCCCATAAACGACCTGCTGGAAAAAGGATACATTCCCGTTATATCCACCGTCGGCTGCGACAGAGAGGGGAACGTATATAACATCAACGCGGATACCGCTGCCGCATACATTGCAGGCAAGCTCAGGGCGGAAAGACTGATAACAATGACCGACATTGCAGGTATCCTCCGAGATAAGGATGACCCTGCCTCCATAATTCCCTGCATAGATATAAAGGAGGCTGGGGAGCTCTTTACGAGCGGTATAATTTCTGGCGGTATGGTACCCAAGGTAGAATGCTGTATCGAGGCAATAAATCACGGTGTAAAAAAGGTTACCATACTTGACGGGAGGGTGCCTCACGCACTGCTGATAGAAACCCTCACTGACGAAGGTGCGGGAACTATGGTAGTTAAGGATAAGAACTATGCGTAATTCAAAGGAGCTTGACAAAAAATACGTTGCCGCCACCTATGCAAGATTTGACATAGAAATAGCAGGCGGTAAGGGGTCGAGGGTATACGACTCCGACGGTAAGGAATACATTGATTTAGGCACGGGAATTGCAGTCAATACCTTCGGCGTTTGCGACGAGGAGTGGACTCAAGCCGTGACTACGCAGCTCGGCAAGGTGCAACACACCTCCAACCTCTACTATTCAGAGCCCCAGGCACGTCTTGCAATGCTGCTCTGCGAGAGGACGGGAGCGAAGCGCGTGTTCTTCGGCAATTCGGGCGCTGAGGCAAACGAATGTGCCATCAAGGTTGCGAGAAAATGGGCGCAGGATACCAAGGGCACAGGCGATTATAATATAATTACTCTCAAAAACAGCTTCCACGGAAGAACGGTGACTACACTCGCCGCTACGGGACAGGACGTCTTCCATAAGGACTTCGGTCCCTTTCCCGCCGGCTTCCTTTACGCAGAGGCAAACAACGCCGAGTGTGTGAGAGAGCTTGTGCGTGACAATAAATGCTGCGCCATTATGATGGAGCCCGTGCTGGGCGAGGGAGGAGTTATTCCCCTTTGCGCCGAGTTCGTCACGGAGGTAGAAAAAATTGCAAGAGAGAATGAGCTTCTCCTAATCCTCGACGAGGTTCAGACCGGAAACGGCCGTACAGGCAGCCTCTACGCCTACGAGCAGTTCGGTGTAACACCCGATATCGTAACTACCGCAAAGGGACTCGGTGGCGGTCTGCCTATCGGTGCTGTCATGCTGTTTGAGCGAGTTGAGAAAACACTCGGCGCAGGTGATCACGGGTCGACCTTCGGCGGCAATCCGATTGCGGCAGCAGGGGCAGTAAATATTATCTCACGCATTGACGAGGCCATGCTCCGCGGCGTTAGAGAACGCTCGGAATACATCTTTGGCGCTCTCGATGGTGCCGAGGGCATAAAGAGCGTGTGCGGCATGGGACTTATGATAGGAATTGAAACCGAGAAGGATGTGAACGAGGTGCTATCGTCTTGCATATCACACGGAGTTCTGCCCATAAAAGCAAAGAGTAAGCTGAGACTTCTCCCTGCCCTCAATATTCCTATGGAGGACCTCATAAAGGCTATTAACGTTATAAAGGAGTGTGCTAAGCAATGAATAAAACGAGTTTTCTTAAGGGGCGGGATTTTCTCAAGCTCCTTGACTTTACACCCGAGGAGATAGGGGGACTTATCGACCTTGCCGCCGAGCTCAAGGCAAAGAAAAAAAGCGGTACACCGCACAGGCTCTGCGAGGGTAAAAACATAGTCCTTCTTTTCGAGAAGGACAGCACGCGAACACGCTGCGCGTTTGAGGTTGCCGCAGCAGACCTCGGTATGTCAGCGACCTATCT